>CAISGR010000191.1 GCA_903884945.1 uncultured bacterium | reverse complement strand
CGGGTGCCGGCGGCGGCGGGGGTGGCGGACGCGGACGCTCGGGGCGGGCGACCGGGGTGAAGAGGCGGGGCGCGGGCATGCGCGGATCGAGCGTTACGCTGATCGGGGCAGGCGGTGGCGGCGGCGGCGCCGGAACCGGGGCGGGCGCAGGCGCTGCGACTGACGCTACAGGAGCCGGGGCCGGCTCGGCGACGGGCGCAGGGGCCGGCTCGGCGATGACCGGAGCCGGCGCCGGATCGGGTGCGGCGGGGGAATCGGGCGCATCGCCGGCACGGCGATTTTCCTCGGCGCGGCGACGCTCTTCCTCGACGGCTTCAAGGCGTTCGCGTTCCTCGCGGCGACGCGATTCCTCCAGCGCGTTCATGCGTGCCTCGTCGGCCTCGCGGAGCAGCTTGGCCTGCAGCTCCTGGCGTGACAGCAACGAATTGGCGGGTGAAACAGGCGCTGGGCGCGGCGGCTCGGGCGCGCGCACGGGAGCAGCGGCGACGGGCGCGGGCGCCGGGGCTTCTTCCGCCACGGGCGCTTCGGCCTCACCGGGACGACGCAGGATACGCCGGCTCTTCACTTCCACGACCACGGTGTTGGAGCGGCCATGGCTGAAGCTCTGCTTCACCTTGCCGGTCTCGACCGTGCGCTTCAGCCCAAGCGGCGTGCGCATGCCCAGTTTCGGCTTCTCGTTGTCGGTATCGCTCACTCAAATTCCTCGTAGATCATCTTCGGCCAGGTCGGGCGTGCCACTGCCCGGCGGCTTGGTTTCAAACGGCGTTGCGCCCTGCGAGGCCGTTTCGCAAGGCGCTGTACTCGGGTCAGGGCCGATAAAATGCAGCCAGCGATGGAGCGCTTCGCCCACCCGCTTGGCCGCATCGGGATCAGTCAGGCCGATATGTACCACATTCTGGCGGCCTAGTGCCACGGCCAATATGGTGCGTGATACCGGCAGCGCCAAGCCCCTGAGGCCACTGCCTTCCTCGTCGTTGCCGACGCGCCACGCCTGGTCGAGCTTGCGGTTGCCGTCCTCGCCCGCATCGGCTGCGTGCAGGAGCAGGTGCAGCTTGCCCGAGCGCGCCGCGGTCTCGATCCGCTCGGTGCCGATCAGCAGGCCGCCGGAGCGGGATTCGAGCCCGAGCCGATCAAGCGCGGCGCGCTCGAGCGCGGCTTCGATCATGGCCGGGAGCGTGTCCGGGATCAGGATGGGGCCGGTCTTGAAGGCCCGGGCGAGCGCTCCCTTGAGCTTGCCCTTGGCGATCGCAGTGTCCAGTTCGGCCCTGGTCACGCCGATCCAGGCGCCGCGACCCGGCGCCTTGGCGCGGACATCGGGCAGGACATGGCCGTCGGGCGACAGGGCAAGCCGGACCAGCGCCGCGCGCGGCGCGCGATCGCCCAGCAGAATGCAGCGGCGAATGGGATCTGCGGCCGTCATGCTCCTTGCCCCTGCCCTGAAGAAAGGGAGGGGATCGGGAAGCCGGTACCTGCCTGAAGCGCTAGCGCCTCATACTGAGGGAACCGCATGCGCGTCCTCCCTCTTCGGCGCGTCGCGGTCAGCTATCAGCTGGCCACCCGCGCCGTAATTGGCGGTGGGGATTTCCTCGATCACGATCTGCACCGCGCCCGCGGGCTTGCCGAGACGATCGACCAGCGAACGAGTCACGTCGGCGACGATCCCCGCTTTCTGGTCGTGCGTCGCGGTGCCCGCGATCCGGATGCTGACGAACGGCATGGGCGCTTAGGCTTCCTCGGCCGGTGCTTCGGCGTCGGTGGCGGCGGCGGCGACCGGCGCCTCCTCGTCCTCGAACCAGTGTGCGCGCGCAGCCATGATGATCTCGTTGCCCTGCTCTTCGCTCAGGCCGTATTCGCCGAGCACGCCACCCTTGTCCTCGGGACGCTTCGGGGCATCCTCGTTCCGGCGGCGCGGTTCCTGGCGCTTCTTCTGCACCAGTTCGTCGGTCGCGAGATCGGCGAGATCGTCGAGCGTCTTGATGCCCGCCTTGCCCAGCGTCACCAGCATGGCCTCGGTGATATAGGGCATGGTGGCGAGATCGTCGGACACGCCGAGCTCGCGGCGCAGCTTGCGATTGGCTTCCTCGCGCCGCTCGAGCGCCTCGGTCGCGCGGCTCTGCAGCTCGGCGGCGAGATCCTCGTCAAAGCCCTCGATCGAAGCGATTTCGTCGGCTTCGACATAGGCCACCTCTTCCAACGCGCCAAAGCCTTCGGCGACCAGCAGCTGAGCCAGCGTCTCGTCGACGTCGAGCTCGGTCTGGAACATTTCGGTGCGCTCGAGGAATTCCTTCTGGCGCTTCTCCGAGGCATCGGCTTCGGTCAGGATATCGATCGCCTTGCCGGTCAGCTGGCTGGCGAGGCGGACATTCTGGCCACGACGGCCGATCGCGAGCGACAACTGATCGTCCGGGACCACCACTTCGATGCGATCCTCTTCCTCGTCGATCACCACGCGGCTGACCGAGGCCGGCTGCAGCGCGTTGACCACGAAGGTCGCGGTGTCGGGCGACCAGGGGATGATATCGATCTTCTCGCCCTGCATTTCCTGCACGACTGCCTGGACGCGGCTGCCCTTCATGCCGACGCACGCGCCGACCGGATCGATCGAGCTGTCATGGCTGATCACGCCGATCTTGGCGCGGCTGCCCGGGTCGCGGGCTGCTGCCTTGATCTCGATGATGCCGTCATAGATTTCCGGCACTTCCTGCGCGAACAGCTTCTTCATGAAATCGGGATGCGCGCGGCTGAGGAAGATCTGCGGGCCGCGATTCTCGCGGCGCACGTTGAGGATCAGCGAGCGGATGCGGTCGTTGACGCGGACCACCTCGCGCGGAATCTGCGCGTCGCGGCGGATCACGCCTTCCGCACGCCCCAGGTCCACGACCACATGGCCGAACTCGACGCGCTTCACCACGCCGGTGATGATCTCGCCCATGCGATCCTTGAACTCTTCATACTGGCGCTCGCGCTCGGCATCGCGGACCTTCTGGAAGATCACCTGCTTGGCGGCCTGTGCCGCGATGCGGCCGAACTCGATCGGGGGCAGCGGATCGACGATATAGTCGCCGACCACGGCACCGGGCTGGAGCTTCTGCGCTTCCTTCAGGTTCACCTGCTTGAAATAATCGTCGACTGCCTCGACCACCTCGACGACGCGCCACAGGCGCAGGTCGCCCGAGTTCGGATCGAGCTTGGCGCGGATATCGTTCTCGGCGCCGTAGCGGGCGCGGGCGGCGCGCTGGATCGCGTCCTCCATCGCCTCGATCACGATGCCCTTGTCGATCATCTTCTCGGTGGCGACCGCGTTGGCGATCGCGATCAACTCTGCCTTGTTGGCGGAAACGGCAGTTGCCATCAGTCTAGCCCTTCATTCTGGTTCTGGTCGGCGCCCTCGGGCGCACCGTCTTGTTCAAAGCCGTCTTCAATTTCTTCTTCTTCGACGCCGACGGTCGACAGCGGCCGGGTCGAAGCGATCAGCGCGTCGGTCAACAGCAGCTTGGCATCGGCGACCTGGTCGAAGCCGATCGTCATGGGCTCGTGCTTCTTCACGTCGATCGTGATGCGATCGCCGTCGGTGCCCTTCAGGATGCCGGTCAGCTGCTTGCGGCCCTCCACGGGCGCAGTGAGGAAAATGCGCGCCTCGTGACCGGCCCAGTCGCTGAAATCGGACAGGCGGGTCAGCGGCCGATCGATGCCCGGCGAACTGACCTCGAGACGATAGGCGTCCTCGATCGGGTCCTTCTCGTCGAACAGGTCGGAGATGCGGCGCGACAGTTCGGCGCAATCGTCGATCGTCAACTGCCGGGTGTCGGGCCGCTCGGCCATTACCTGCAAGGTCACGTCGCCGGCCGCGCCGAACAGCTTCACGCGCACCAGATCGAATCCCAGGGCCTTGGCCTCGGGCTCGATCATTCGCGTCAGCTGGGCGATATCCGCCATAGATCTCCAAACATGTCTTCTCTGCGCCGGGACCGTGCGGCCCCGACCTCTTCACCCATAACGATGTAGAGAATGCGTGAGGCGATATACGGCGGGAAGTGCCGGGCGGCAAGGGGGCGTCGACAGGGTGTGATTTCGGCGGAAAGCCGCCCGGCGCGCCGGCTTTTCACTGCACGGTCCCCTTTCACCGTGCCCCGCTTTGATCCTATAGGATGCCGCGACAGCGCTGCGTCGCCGGAATCGACTCGACCGGATGCGACCAAAGATGTCGTGCGCTCGTTGCGCGGTAACTTCATCACTGAAAGGCCCCAGGCGTGATCCGACTTTCATCCTGTGCAATGCTGCCGCTGGTCGCGCTGATCAGCACCGCCTGTTCGGCCTCGACCACCGCAGCCAGCGAGGCACAGCCCGGCAGCGCCGCAGTGGCCGTACCGGACGGCTTGCCTTTCACGGTTACCGAACAGGGCAGGTTCGAGGCTCCCTTCGCCTTCGCCTTCCTGCCCGACGGGCGGATTCTCGTTACCGAGAAGACGGGGAAGCTGAAGTTGCGGGCGATCGACGGCAGCGTAGCCGAGGTGAGCGGCGTGCCCGCGGTGGCCTATGGCGGGCAGGGCGGCCTGCTTGACGTGGCGATTGCGCCTGATTTTGCGACGAGCCACCGTATCTATCTCTCCTATTCCGAGCCGCGACCGACCGGATCCAGCCTCGCGCTGGCCCGCGCGGTGCTGAAGGAGGGGGCGGCACCTTCGCTCGAAGGGCTCGAGGTGATCTTTCGTGCCGGCTCGGATGGTGCGGGCGGTCAGTTCGGGGCGAACATCGCCTTCTCGCCCGACGGCAAGCTGCTCTATCTTTCTTCGGGCGAGCGCCAGCGCTTCACGCCAGCGCAGGATCCGGATCAGGCGCTCGGCAAGATCCTGCGCCTGACGCTCGACGGCAAGCCGGCGCCGGGGAATCCGGATGCTGCCGCAGGCGGCGTGCGCGCCGAGACCTGGTCGACGGGCCATCGCAATCCCTATGGCCTCGCCTTTGCGAAGGACGGGCGCCTCTGGGAGATCGAGATGGGGCCAAAGGGCGGGGACGAGGTCAACCTGATCCTGCCGGGAAGGAATTATGGCTGGCCCAAGGTATCGAACGGCGACAATTATGATGGCTCGCCGATCCCCGATCACGCGCCGGGGGATGGCTTCGAAGCGCCAAAGCTGTTCTGGAATCCCTCGATCTCGCCGGGCGGCCTGATGATCTATTCGGGCGGGATGTTCCCGGCCTGGCAGGGATCGGCCTTCATCGCGGCGCTGTCGGGGCAGGCATTGATCCGCGTGACGCTCGACGGGGACCGGGCGGGCAAGGCAGACCAGTGGGATCTGGGCATGCGCATCCGCGACGTGGCACAGGCGCCGGACGGGGCGATCTGGCTGCTCCAGGATGGCGGCAAGGGCGTTCAGGGGAAATTGATGCGCCTCGCGCCCAGGTGAGGCAGGTCATGCCTTCTCTCCGATCCGCGGTAGCGGACGGGTGGGGCTCCTATCCGCGCAGACGGGCCAGCCGGGCGTCTGCCTCCGCCACGCCCGGATTTTCCTGTTTGCCGGTCAGTTGCTCGAACAGCGTGTCGAGTGCCGCATAGCGGGCGCGGGCCTGGATCCAGAAGATCCAGGCCGTGTCGATGTCGCCGAGCGCTTCGGCATGCACTGCGGCGCTGCGAAGGGCATTGGCGAGTTCGAGTGGCGGCGTGTCCGGTGCGGCACGATAGAGCGCCAGCATCTCCGTGATCGGCCCGTCGGCTTCGCTCGGCTGGCCGGCTTCGACCAGGATGTCGGCCAGATGGCGCAACGCGTGGGCGATCGCCACCTTGTCCCCGGTATCGCGCAGCAGGGCCACCGCACGGCGCTGGCGGGTGGCCGCCTCGTAATAATCGCCGGCGTCGCGTAGCCGCTGGGCCTCGCGGGCATAGGCCTGGGCCTGTTCCCGCGGCGTGCTCATGGTCGCGCGATCAGATAGTTCATGCGGGCGGCGGCGATCGGTTTGTCGCGATCATCCTGCCAGGCGGTCGCCTCGACATTGGCGACTCGGGTGCCGAGGCGCGTCACCACCCCCCGCGCGCGGGTCGGCTTGTCACGACCGCCGCGCATGAAATCGACGGTCACGTTGATCGGCTTGATCCGTCCGCCGCCTTCCTCCGCGAGCGCGTCGCGCAATGCGACGATCGCGGCCATTTCCATCAGCCCGCTGATCGCGCCGCCATGGAGAAAGCCGGGCCTGCCGAGCACGCCCTCGGCGAAGGGCATGATCAGCACGCCCGATTCATCCGAATCGGCACTCAGGCCCAGCAGCATGGCATAGGGGGGCAGCGTCACGAATAGCCCTCCGGCGCCATGAAGGTGCCGGCGACATGGGCGAGCGGATCGTCCGGGTCGCCGTCATGCGCCTGGCCGCGCACGAACGCGATCGACCGGGTGATCCGATAGCATTCGCCATGTCCGATCACCGTCCGGCCAGGCGTGGCGGGGCGGAGATAGTCGATGCGCAGGTCGAGGGTGGCGTGCGGGCGAAAGGTGCCGAGCTTCAGCCACACCGAGAGGCTGGTGGCCATGTCCATCATCGACAGGATCGGCCCTGACGCGAGCACGCCGCTGTCGGGTTCGCCGATCAGTTCCGGCGCATAGGGCAGGGCGAGCTCGACCCAGTCGGCGCCATGGGCGGCGTAGTGCAGCCCCAGTCGCCCGCCATGCCCGCCCATTCCATGGCGGAAAAAGCGTTCTGGGTCGAAGTGGGGCGCATTGTTGCTCGTCATCTGTCGATCTGTCTCTATCGCAGTGCAGCGAATCCGCAAATATCTCTCTGCGCCTATTCCCATTCAATGATTGCCCGCACCGCGATCGCCGTATAGCGTTTCAAAAAACAACTGATGGAGAGGCGGGTGCATCCCAGTGTCCATGGCGCCGTGACGCCTGACAAGGCGGCGCTGATCGTTGCCGAAACCGGTGAGACCGTTACCTTTGGGGAATTGAACCGGCGATCGAACCGGGCTGCGCAACTATTCCGCAAGGCAGGGCTGGCCGCCGGGGACACGATCGCCCTGTTTCTGGAGAATATTCCCGAATTCTACGACATCGCCTGGGGCGCGCAGCGCAGCGGACTCTTCTATGTCTGCATCTCGTCGAAGCTGACTGCGCCGGAGGTCGATTACATCGTGCGCGACAGCGGCGCCAAGCTGCTGGTTGCGTCCGGGGAACTCGGCGCGGTGGCGGGGCAATTGACCGGGACGCTGGCGGATGTCGCGCTGTACGCGATCGGCGACCCGATTGCCGGGTTCGCCGGATGGGAGGAGGCGGTCGCTGCAATGCCCGATGCGCCCGTCGCAGACGAGCGTGCGGGGATCGACATGCTCTATTCCTCCGGCACGACCGGACGACCCAAGGGCGTGCGGGTCGCGCTGCCGGAGGATCCGGACATCGCCGCGCCGAACGTCCTGTCGATGCTGGCACGCGGGCTCTACGGGCTGGGGCCCGATACCGTCTATCTCAGCCCCGCGCCGCTCTATCACGCCGCGCCGCTGCGCTGGTCGATGACCGTGCAGCGGCTCGGCGGCACCGTGGTGATGATGCGCCACTTCACGCCCGAGGCCGCGCTTGCCGCGATCGAGACCTATGGGGTGACCGCCAGCCAATGGGTGCCGACCCATTTCGTGCGCATGCTCAAGATCAGCGAGGAGGAGCGCCGCCGCTTCGACCTCTCGACGCTCAAGGTCGCGATCCACGCCGCCGCGCCCTGCCCGATTCCGGTGAAGGAAGCGATGATCGCGTGGTGGGGGCCGGTGCTGCACGAATATTATGCGGGGTCGGAAGGCAATGGCCTCACGACGATCAATTCGGACGAATGGCTGGCGCACAAGGGATCGGTCGGCAAGGCGGCCTATGGCACGCTCCACATCTGCAACGAGGCGGGCGAGGAGCTCGGGCCGGACGAGGAGGGCCTGGTCTATTTCGAGGGCGGGGGCCAGTTCGAATATCACAACGATCCCGAGAAGACTGCCGAAACGCGCAATGCGAAGGGCTGGACCACCCTCGGCGATATTGGCCGGATCGACCAGGACGGCTATCTCTACCTCACCGATCGCAAGAGCTTCATGATCATCTCGGGCGGTGTGAACATCTATCCACAGGAGATCGAGAATCGTCTCATCACGCATCCGCGCGTGGCCGATGTTGCGGTCATCGGCGCGCCCGATCCGGAAATGGGCGAGCGCGTCGTCGCGGTGGTACAGCCGGTCGACATGGCCGAGGCCGGGCCGGAACTCGCGGCGGAACTCACCGCCTGGTGTCGCGCCGAACTGTCGGGGGTGAAGACGCCGCGGCAGATCGATTTCGCCGAGGAACTGCCGCGCCATGCGACGGGCAAGCTCTACAAGCGGCTGTTGCGCGATCGCTATTGGGGCGGGGACGGCGCACGGATCGTGTGACAGGGGGCGCTCCGATGGAGGCCGGGGACGACAAATTTGGGGCGCCGACGTCGCCCCGCCACTACCAAGCGGCCCCGGCCTCCGCCGGGGCGACGGAGAATTCGATGAACGACCGTGTCTCGATCAGTGTCGCCGACCATATCGCCGATGTGCGCCTCACCCGCGCGGACAAGATGAACGCGCTCGATCCGGCGATGTTTCAGGGGATCGCCGATGCAATCGATCAACTCGCCGACATGGCCGATGTGCGCGCCGTCGTGCTTTCCGGCGAGGGGCGCGGCTTCTGTGCGGGTCTCGACATGGCCAGCATGGCTGGCGGCGGATCGGGCCTGAACCTCGCTGATCGCTGGCCGAACGGCGCCAATCTCGTCCAGCAGGTCAGCTGGGGCTGGCGGACGCTGCCGATGCCGGTGATTGCCGCGGTCCACGGCGTCGCGTTGGGCGGCGGATTCCAGATCATGTCGGGCGCCGACATCCGTATCGCCGCCCCGGGCAGCCGCTTCGCAATTCGCGAGCTTCACTGGGGGTTGGTGCCGGACATGGGCGGCTTCCCGCTCTGGCGCAGCCTGGTGCGCGACGATGTGCTGCGCGAACTGACCTATACCGCACGCGAATTCGATGCTGAGGAAGCGGTGCGCCACGGTTTCGTGACGCGCCTCGCCGAGGATCCGCGCGCCGAGGCGATGGCGGTCGCGCGCGAGATCGCGGCGCGCAATCCCCAGGCGGTGCGCGGCGCGAAGCGGCTGTGCAACATGGCGCACGATGCCGATCCGGCGGCAATGCTGGAAGCCGAGACGGTCGAGCAGCTCAAGGTGATTCGCCAGCCCAACCAGATCGAAGCGGTGATGGCGAACATGGCGAAGCGGACGCCGGTCTTTAAGGATTAGGAGGGGCGTCGGTCGACGCGACTCCATAGGCACGCAGGAAGATATCGGCGAACCGCGCTGCCTGGAGATCGATCGTGCCGGGCTCTTCGATATCGACGCCCCAAAGCAGACGATTCTGGCGCCCCGTGCACAGGCTGATCAGCACCTGCGCCATGATCCTCGGGTCTTCGGGGCGTAGTTCGCCAGAGGTTACATGGCGGGCCAGATAGGCGCTGAGCGTCGCTTCGGTGAAGCCTGCCGCCCGGTCGTAGAAGATTCGGCCCAGTTCCGGAAAGCGACCGCTTTCCGCCACCACCATTCGCCACGTCGCGATGGCATCGGGGGATCCGATCGTCAGCAGGAAACGGCGACAAAAGGCGACCAGGCCCGCCTCCAGCCTGCCTGCCGAACTCAGGATGCCCTGCAGATCCGAACGGAAGGAAGCGCTGACCTGTTCGATCACGGCCGCGAACAATTCCTCCTTTGACCGGAAATAGCTCCACAGCGTCGCTTTTGACCCGCCCAGCGTCTTGAGCAGCCCGGACATCGAGGTGCCGGCATAGCCCTGCTCGAGGAACGATTCGCGTGCCGCATCGACGATCGCCTCGCGGCGGTCCTGCTTGCGGAGCGCGCGCCGGGTCGCGGCGGGTTCCATCGTCTCGATCACCATGACTGTACTATAGGGTACAGTTTTTCGTTGACAAGCGCTTTGCCCGCGCCCATCTGCGCAACTGTACCCTCTAGTACGGTTTTTTGCATGATATCCCCTCGTTATATTGCCGCGGCGTGTCCCGCCGGCTTGATGGCACTGCTCATGCTATCCGCTTGTGCGTCGGTTCCCAAGCTCGGAGCAGCGCCGACGGTTGCGGCTCCTGGCCATTATGCTTCGGACCGGAGCCTTGCTCCCACCTCGCAGGCGGTCGCCTGGCCGGGTTCGGGCTGGTGGCAGGCCTATGGCGATCCCCAGCTCGACGCATTGATCGCCGAGGCGTTGGCCTCTTCGCCGGACATGGCCGCCGCCGCGGCGCGGGTGCGGCAGGCCGAGGGCTACGCCCAGCAGGCCGGCGCGGCGCGGCTGTCCACGCTGGATGTGAGCGGCACCGCGGCGGAGGCAAAGCAGAGCTACAACAACGGCATCCCGGCCGCCTTCGTGCCCAAGGGTTGGAACGACACGGGCAAAGTATCGGCCAATCTCGATTTCGATCTCGACCTGTGGGGCAGCAATCGCGCCGCCTATGCGGCGGCGCGATCGGAGGCAGAGGCAGCGCAACTGGATTATGCACAGGCGTCGCTGGTGCTCTCGACCAGCATCGCGGATGCCTATGCCGATCTGGCGCGGTTGTTCGCGGAGCGGTCGGTCCAGGTTACGGCGCTGGAAATCAGGCAGCAGACCGAAAAGCTGACGGCGGATCGCGTGGCGAGCGGGCTCGACACCCAGGCCGAGCTGAAGCAGGCAAGCGCGGCGGTGCCGACGGCACGGGCGGATATTTCCGCGACCGACGAACAGATCGCCCTGACGCGCAATCGGCTCGCAGCGCTGCTCGGGGCCGGTCCCGATCGCGGACTGGCGATCATGGCGCCGGCGGTGTCGATCCAGCCGCGCGGCATTCCCCAGGACGTGACGACCGACCTGATCGGGCGCCGGCCCGATATCGTTGCCGCCCGCACCAGGGTCGAGGCGGAGGCGAGCCGCATCAAGGTCGCCCGGGCGGCATTCTATCCGTCGGTGAAGCTCAGCGCGGTACTCGGCTTCCAGTCGTTCGGGATCGGCAATCTGTTCAAGGATGGATCGAGTTTCGGCAGTGCTGGGCCGGCGATCAGCCTGCCGATCTTCCGTGGCGGCGAACTGCAGGGCAGGTATCGCAACGCGCGCGCCACCTATGACGAGTCGGTCGCCAAATATGACCGGACCGTAACCGACGCCTATCGGGCGGTGGCGGATGCAGTGGTCAGCCAGCGCGCGCTGGGTGTCCGGCTGGCGGATTCCGAACTGGCGCTGACTGATTCGCAAGCCGCCTATTCGGTGGCGCGGCAGCGCTATGAGGGCGGCTTGTCGACCTTTCTCGACGTGCTGACCGCCCAGGACCGGGCGCTGCAGGCGCTCCGCACCGTCGCTGACCTGAAGGCCCGCGCCTTCACCCTGGATGTCGCCCTTGTGCGCGCGCTGGGTGGAGGATTCGCCGCGCCGGTCGCCACCAACACCATCTCGATCGACAAGGACAATGACCGTGGCTGATGCCGATCCCGCAGACCGCCGCCTGACTGACGCGAAGGCGACCGCCGTCCATCTCGAGATTCCCGAATCGAACGGTCGCCGCAAGAAGCTGCTCGGCGGCATCGCCGGCGCCGTCCTGCTCGCCGGGCTCGGTTATGGCGGCTGGTACGCGCTCGTCGGCAGCCATTATGTCGAGACTGACAACGCCTATGTCGGGGCGGACACCGCCCTGGTGACGCCGATGGTGTCGGGCCAGGCGATTGCCGTGCTGAAGGCGGACACCGCTATGGTGAAGGCCGGCGATGTCCTCGTCCGGCTCGACGACAGCGACGCGCAGATTGCCCTCGCCTCGGCCGAGGCCGACCTTGCCAAGGCGCGGCGCCAGTTCGGCCAGTCGGCCGCCACCAGCGATGCGCTGTCCGCGCAGGTGCAGGCACGCGTCGCGGACATCCAGAGCGCGCGGGCGCAGCTGGTTTCCGCCCAGGCCGCGTTCGAGAAGGCGCGGGTGGATTTCGACCGTCGCCAAAAGCTGGCGCCGAACGGCGCGGTCTCCGGTGACGAGCTGACGTCGGCTACCAACGCGCTCGCTGCGGCGCGGTCCAGCGTGGCGCAGGCGCAAGCGGCCGTTGCGCAGGCGACCTCGTCGCGCGGTGCCGCCGCCGGCAATCTTGCCGCCAATGACGCGCTGATTCAGGGCACCAACGCCTCCACCGCGCCCGATGTGCTCGCTGCGGAAGCGCGGGTGAAGCAAGCCAGGCTCGATCTGTCGCGCACCGTGATCCGCGCGCCCATCGACGGTGTCGTGACCAGCCGGACGATCCAGGTCGGCCAGCGGATCGCCGCAGGCGCTACCGTGATGCGCATCGTGCCGATCGCGCAGGTTTATGTCGATGCCAATTTCAAGGAAGGCCAGCTGAAGAAGGTCAGGCCGGGCCAGCCTGTGACGCTGACGTCCGATCTCTATGGTTCCGGCGTCGAATATCATGGTCGCGTCACTGGCTTCTCGGGCGGCACGGGTTCGTCCTTCGCGCTGATCCCGGCGCAGAATGCCACCGGCAACTGGATCAAGGTGGTGCAGCGCCTGCCGGTGCGCGTCGCGCTTGATCCGAAGGAACTCGCCGCGCATCCGTTGCGGGTCGGGCTGTCGATGACGGCCGAGATCGACACGTCGGGCAATTAGGCCATGGCCGGCCTGAGCGACGACTTCAAACCGCTGACGGGCGTCACCCTGCTGCTGGCAGGGGTAGTGCTCGCGCTTTCCAACTTCATGGTGGTGCTCGACACGACGATTGCGAACGTGTCGGTGCCGCATATTGCCGGCTCGCTCGGCATCTCCTCCACCCAGGGCACCTGGATCATCACCTCCTATGCGGTGGCCGAGGCGATCTGCGTGCCGCTGACCGGCTGGCTGGCTGGCCGGTTCGGGACGGTGCGCACCTTCGCCTTCGGGATGCTGGGCTTCGGCCTGTTCTCCCTGCTCTGCGGGCTTTCGGGCAGCCTGGCGATGATCGTCATATGCCGGATCGGGCAGGGCTTGTGCGGCGGCCCGCTGATGCCGTTGAGCCAGACGCTCCTGTTACGGATCTTTCCGAAGGAGAAGCACGGCCAGGCGATGGGGCTGTGGGCAATGACGACGGTCGTCGCGCCGATCCTCGGGCCCATCCTGGGCGGCACGATCAGCGACGACTGGTCGTGGCACTGGATCTTCTTCATCAATATCCCGATCGCGGGGCTGTGCGCCTTCGGTGCCTTCCGCCTGCTGACGCCCGCCGAGACGAAAACCGCGCGGCTCGGCGTGGACACGATCGGGCTTGCCTTGATGATCCTGTGGATCGGCGCGCTGCAGATCATGCTCGATATCGGCCGCGAACACGACTGGTTCGGCGACGGATCGATCGTCGCGCTCGCCATCGTCGCCGCGGTCGGCTTCGCCGTGTTCATTGCCTGGGAGCTGACCGAGGCGCAGCCGATTGTCGACCTGAAGGTATTCCGGCACCGGGGCTTTACCGTCGCGGTGATCAGCCTGGCCCTGACCTTCGCGACCTTCTTCTCTGCGGTGGTCGTCATTCCGCAATGGTTGCAATCGAGCATGGGTTATACCGCCACCTATGCGGGCTATGTGACCGCCTTTGTCGGGGTCGCGGCGGTGATCATGTCGCCGATCGTCGCCAAGCTGTCCGAAAAGGTCGATCCGCGCGGGTTGGTATGCTTCGGAATCCTCTGGCTCGGCTTCACCTCGCTGCTGCGGGTGTTCTGGACGAGCGGGGCGGATTTCTGGTCGCTGGCGCTGCCGCAACTGCTGCAGGGGATCGGCATGCCCTTCTTCTTCATCCCGCTGACGACGATCGCGCTCGGTGCGGTGGAGCCGGAGGAAACGGCGTCGGCCGCCGGGGTGATGAGTTTCCTGCGCACCCTGGCGGGCGCGGTCGGCACGTCCGTCTCGACGACCCTGTTCGCCAACAGCGCGATCGTGTCGCGCAGCGAAATCGTCTCGACGATGCACAGCGACGCGACCAGTCAGGCGCTCCAGGACCGTGGCTTCTCGCTGGACCAAGTGCGCGCGGCGCTGTCGCAGACTGCCGACCAGGAGAGCATGGCCCTCGCGATCAATCACCTGTTCCTGTTGTCGGCCTTCATCTTCGCGGGCGCCGCGATGGTGATCTGGCTGTCGCCCCGGCCGCAGCGTGCGGTCGCCGCCGGCGCGGCGCACTAGACGATCCCTTCCCTCCCCGGAACCGAGCCATGGCCTTTATCTGCTTCAACATCGCCCCGGCGGCCGGCACGGAAACGGTCGTCGGCGAACGCCCGCGCGCCGGCCTCATCCTCTTTTCGCCGCTCGAGCGGGTGGTGATCGAGACGAGCCTGGGCGATGGCCTCTCGAGCCTCGGTGAGCCCGGCAAATGGCGCCGGCGGCTGCATCGCCTCGTCGGCGTGCGCAGCAAGACGCGCCTCGCCGATCCCCGGCTCGAAACCTTGCGCCGCGTTGCGGTGCTGTTGCGCCATCACGGCGCGCTCAGTGCCGACGAGGCGGATGTCTTTGCCGATTCGGGCTTTACCACCGCACAGTACCGGGCTCTTCGCGACGTGGTTTACGCGCCCTGATCCGCGCTTGAGCGGTCAGGCTTCAGCGCTGGCCGCTGTCCCGGGTGCGATTCGAAATTGCTCCAGCAATGTGCGAAACGCATCGGGCAGGCGGGTCATGCCGTCGGCCGCGCTCATCACCACCACCGTATCGCAGGTCGCGATCGGCGCGCCGCGCTGGAAGGCGGTGGCGAGAATATGCCAGCTCCGGGTGCCGATCTCGCCGATCCCGGTCATGATCTCGACATCATCGGGATACTGGCCCTCGGCGAGGTAGTTGATCTCTACCCGGGCGACGAGCCAGCGATGCCGCTTCCACGCCAGCAGCCCGATCCCCTCGTTGAACCGTACCCGCGCGCTTTCGAACAGCGCCGCCATCGCGACGTTGTTGATATGCCCGAGAATGTCGAGATCCTGGAACCGCGTCTGGATGAGGGCGCGGTGGGGATAGGATGACGGGTCGAGCCGATAGGGGGCGGGGCGCGGCATATCGGTTCCCTATCCCCTCCCGCGAGCGGGAGGGGAGACGAGGAGGAGGGAGATCAGCGCGGCGCCATGCGGATCGCGCCATCGAGGCGGACGTCTTCGCCGTTGAAATAGCCGTTCTCGATCATGGTCAGGGCGAGGTTGGCGTATTCGGCGGGGTTGCCGAGGCGCTTGGGGAAGGGCACCGAGGCGGCGAGATTGTCCTTCACCTGTTGCGGCGCGCCCTGCATCAGCGGCGTGTTGAAGATGCCGGGCAGGATCGTGTTGACGCGGATGCCCTCGCTCATCAGGTCGCGCGCGATGGGCAGGGTCATGCCGACCACGCCGCCCTTGGAGGCTGAATAGGCTGCCTGGCCGATCTGTCCGTCCTCGGCCGCGACGCTGGCGGTCATCACGATCGCGCCGCGCTCGCCGTCCTCGCCGGGGGCGAGGGTCAGCATGCCGGCAGCTGACTTCGCCACGCAGCGGAAGGTGCCGACCAGATTGATCTGGATGAGCCAGTTGAACGCCTCGAGCGAGAAATGCTTGATGCTGCCGTCTTCCTTGGAGCGGCTCGCGGTCTTCATTGCATTGCCGGTACCGGCGCAGCAGACGAGCACGCTTTCCTGGCCGTTGGCGGCACGCGCCTTGGCGAAGCCCGCATCGACGCTCTCGTCCGAAGTGACGTTCACCTCGCAGAACACGCCGCCGATCTCGGCTGCGACCTTCTCGCCCTTTTCAGCCTGGAGATCGAAGATCGCGACCTTCACGCCCTTGGCGGCAAGCGCGCGGGCGGTGGCTTCGCCGAGGCCGGAGGCGCCGCCGGTAACGATGGCCGCAATGCTGGTATCGAGTTTCATCTGGATGTCTCCGTCGCCCCGGCGGAGGCCGGGGCCGTCAGTTGTAGTTCCCGGCTGCGCGACATGCCGCAACGGCCCCCGCCTCCGCGGGGGCGACGGGATGGATCAAAGCCGCTCGATGATCGTGACGTTGGCGATGCCGCCGCCCTCGCACATCGTCTGCAGGCCATAGCGGCCACCGCTCTTGCGGAGCGCATGGACGAGCGTGGCCATCAGCTTGGTGCCGGATGCCCCGAGCGGGTGGCCAAGCGCGATCGCGCCGCCATTGACGTTGAGCTTCGCCGGATCGGCGCCCACATGCTTGAGCCAGGCGAGCGGCACCGGCGCGAACGCTTCGTTGACCTCGTAGAGATCGATATCGTTGATCGACATGCCGGCGCGCTTCAAGGCGCGGTCAGTCGCGAACAGCGGCTCCTCGAGCATGATCACCGGATCGCCGCCCGTGACGGTGACATTGTGGATGCGGGCAAGCGGAGTCAGGCCATGGGCCTTCAGCGCCGCCTCGCTCACGATCAGGACCGCGCTGGCGCCGTCGCAGATCTGGCTGGCATTGGCGGCCGAGATGCTGCCGCCTTCCTGCAGCAGCTTGACCGAGCCGATCGATTCCAGCGTCGCGTCATAGCGGATGCCTTCGTCGCGCCGATGGCTCACCACGCCTTCCGGCGTTTCCACGTCGAGCGCGATGATTTCCTCGTCGAAATCGCCGCGCTCGGTGGCGGCGGCGGCGCGGCGGTGGCTCTCCAGCGCGAAGGCGTCGAGCAGCTCGCGATTGAAGCCATGCTTCTTGACCATCATCTCAGCGCCCGTGAACTGGCTGAACATGATGCCGGGATATTTCTCCTCCAGCCGTGGCGACTTGTAGTGGCCCAGGCCCTCTTTCATGAACAGGCTCGCGGTCGATCCCATCGGCACGCGCGTCATGCTCTCGACGCCGGCGGCAATCACCATGTCCTGCGTGCCCGAAAGCACTGCCTGCGCCGCGAACTGCATCGCCTGTTGCGAGGAACCGCACTGGCGGTCGATCGACACGGCGGGGACGCTGTCGGGCAGGTTGCGCGCGGCGAGCACGGCGTTGCGGCCGACCTGCCCCGCCTGCTGCCCGCCCTGCATCACGCAGCCCATGATCACGTCGTCGACAGCGGCGCCGTCGATGCCGGTGCGCGAGACGATCGCGTCGAGCACGCTCGCGGCCATGTCAACCGGATGCCATCCGGCAAGCTTGCCGCCACGCTTGCCGCCGGCGGTCCGCACCGCTTCAACGATATAAGCCTCTGCCATGCTCGACTCTCCATCAAGTTCGTATTTGCAACCCTCTCTTGCCCAATCGCGGCAGGTCGGCAAGGGTGCGTGAACGTACCCGATCGTCGAAATGCGGAGTCAGCGAATGAATGTCACGGAGGCCGTAGCGGCACGGCGATCGGTACGCGGCTTTCTGGAGAAGCCCGTCGATGCGGCCGTGCTGCATGATATCGTTACCAAGGCGGCCCGCGCGGCGACCGGCGGCAATCTCCAGCCCTGGCATGTCGATCTGGTCAGCGGCGAGTCGCTGGCGACGCTTAAGCAGGTCATGATGGCGAAGCTGATGGCCGGGGAGACGGAACAGCCCGCTTATGCGATCTATCCGCCGCATCTGACGGCGCCCTATCGCGACCGACGATTTGCGGTGGGCGAGGCGATGTATGCGCAGATCGGGATTCCGCGCGAGGACAAGGCGGCGCGACGGATGTGGTTCGCGCGCAACTTCCAGTTCTTCGGCGCCCCTGCCGCACTGTTCTGCACGGTCGACCGGCAGATGGGGCCGCCGCAATGGGCCGATCTGGGCATGTACCTGCAGAATGTGATGCTGCTCGCGGTCGAGGTCGGACTCGCGACCTGCGCGCAGGAATGCTGGGCGATCTATCCGGAGACGATCACTGCTTTCCTCGGCACGCCGCCCGAGCGGATGCTCTTTTGCGGCATGGCGATCGGGTATGAGGATCCGGCCGAGCCGGCCAACCGCCTGCGCAGCGATCGCGCGCCCGAGCAGGAGTGGCTGGCGATCCGCGCCTGATCGGCCGGTTTGCCGGCATCGCCCGGGCGCACGCTTTGCAATTGACGCTGCGCTGCAGCATCGGCAGGTGCGGACCATGCTCGATCCGACAGCGTCGGCCGTGGCGGCCGAGCCCGTTATCCCCGACGCGCGCGTCGGACTGACCCATTTCGCGCTTGCCGTCGGCGGGTTTGCGATCGGCACCACCGAATTCGCCACGATGAGCCTCGTCCCCGATTTCGCGCGCGACCTGCGGATCGACGCGCCGACGGCTGGTCATGTGATCAGCGCCTACGCGCTCGGCGTGGTGGTCGGCGCACCGACACTGGCCGTGCTCGGCGCGCGCTTGCCGCGCTGCACGATGCTGATCCTGTTGATGACGGTCTATGCCTTCGCCAACGCGCTCACCGCGCTGTCGCCGAGCTATGGCTGGATGATGGTCTTCCGCTTCCTGAGCGGCCTCCCACATGGTGCCTATTTCGGCATCGCAGCGCTGGTCGCCGCCTCGCTGGTACCGGTCCGGCAGCGGACCCAGGCGGTTGCGCGCGTGCTGCTCGGGCTCACCGTCGCAACGATCGCCGGCGTGCCGCTGGCCAATTGGCTTGGACAGACGGTGGGCTGGCGATGGAGTTTCGGCATCGTCGCGTTGCTCGCACTGCTGACGGTGACCTTGGTCGCGATCTTCGCACCACGCGACCGGCCGGATGCGGCGCGCAGCCCGCTCGGCGAGCTCGCGGCGCTGAAGCGCGGGCAGGTATGGCTGACGCTCGGTATTGGCGCGATCGGCTTTGGCGGGTTGTTCGCCGTCTATACCTATCTCGCCTCGACCCTGATCGAGGTCACGCACGTCTCGCCCCGCCTCGTCCCCGTGGCGTTGATGGTATTCGGGATCGGTATGACGGGCGGCAACCTGATCGTGCCGCGCTTTGCCGATCGTGCGCTGATGCCGACTGCGGCGGCGCTGCTGGTCTGGAGTTTCATGGCGCTGGCGCTTTATCCGCTCGCCGCCGGGAATTTCTGGGCGATGCTGGTAGACGTCGGCGCGATCGGTATCGGTGGCGCGCTCGGCACGGTGTTGCAAAGCCGGTTGATGGATGTGTCGGGTGATGCGCAGGCGCTTGCCGCTGCGCTCAACCATTCAGCGTTCAACGTCGCGAACGCCCTCGGGCCCTGGCTCGGCGGGATCGCGATCGCGGCGGGATTGGGGTGGACCTCGACCGGCTGGGTCGGTTGCGGGCTCGCGCTGGGCGGGCTGGCGTTCCTGCTGGTCTCGGTCGCTCTGGAGCGGCGCGCGGCGCGCTGACTACAGCACCACCGTCTCGGGTTTCGACTCTTCGATCGCGGCGAGGACCATGCGCTCCCACACGGCCGGATCGCCGACCGCTGCCATCGCCTCATCGGGTGCCCGGAGCGTATGAAGCACGGCGATCGCATCGCGCAGATGATGCGTCCAGGCGCGCTCCACCAGGTCGGCGGCGGATTCCGCGTCGCCCTCGCCATTGGCGCTGATGCGCTGGCCAGCGAGGACGCGAGCGATACGTTCGGCGATCGGGGTGGTGGCGACGTCCATGATGGCTTCCTCGGGGTTGGTTCAAGCTAAACCATCAGGACGCCGCCGGTATCCGTATCAACCCGCAGCAGGTGAACGGCGACCGCCGCCCGAATTCTGGCGACCGCCCGGGCCACCCGGGCGACCACCGCCGGGACGGCCATAGCCGCCGCCGGGGCGACCCTGGCCACCGGGGCGACCGCCACCGGCGGGGCGTCCGGCACCTTCGGGCCGGGCACCCTGGCCCTGCGGGCGTGCGGCGCCCGCGCTGCGGGCGCCGGTCGGGCGCGCGGCATGCGTCGCACGCGGCGGGGCGCGGTGACGGCCCGAATCGTCGCGACGACGCTCGTCATCCGATCCGGCCGGGCGCGCTGCCTTGATCTTGGCGGCTTCGGCGAGGAAGCCTTCCGGCAGCGGCATCGGGTTCGCCTTCACGCGGGTCAGCTTCTCGATGTCGCGCAGATAGGATTTCTCGTCGTCCGCCACGAAGCTGATCGCCACGCCCGATGCGCCGGCGCGCGCGGTGCGGCCGATGCGATGGACATATTGCTCGGGCACGTTGGGCAGTTCGAAGTTGAAGACGTGGCTTACGCCCGACACGTCGATGCCGCGCGCAGCAATGTCGGTCGCGATCAGCACCTTGACCTTGCCGGACTTGAACTCGCCCAGCGCGCGCTCGCGCTGCGGCTGGCTCTTGTTGCCGTGGATCGCATTGGCGGCGATGCCGGCGTGGCCGAGCAGCTTCACCACGCGGTCCGCGCCATGCTTGGTGCGCGTGAAGACGAGGCAGCGCTCGATCTCGGGATTGCGCAGATGGATGGTAAGCAGCGCCTGCTTCTCGCCCTGGCTGACAAAGGTGACATGCTGGTCGACGCGCTCCGCGGTGGTCGCGACGGGCGCGACCTTCACCGTTGCCGGATCCTTCAGGAACTGGTCCGCCAGCTCGCGGATCGCGTTGGGCATGGTCGCCGAGAAGAACAGGGTCTGGCGCTGCTTGGGCAGCATGCGGACGATCTTGCGCAGCGCATGGATGAAGCCGAGATCGAGCATCTGGTCGGCTTCGTCGAGGACGAGGATTTCCAGAGTCGAGAGGCTGACGAAACGCTGCTCGATCAGGTCGAGCAATCGGCCCGGCGTGGCGACCAGGATGTCGACGCCGCGCGCCATGTCGGTGCGGTTCTTGTTGATGCTGGTGCCGCCGAACACGGTGGCGACCGACATCTTGGAGAACTTCCCGTAATCGCGGGCGCTGTCGGCGATCTGGCTGGCCAGTTCGCGCGTCGGGGCGAGGACGAGCATGCGGCAATGCGTCGGCAATGCCTTCTTGCCCTCGTTGGTCAGGCGCTGGATCGAGGGAAGGACGAAGGCCGCTGTCTTGCCGGTGCCGGTCTGGGCGATGCCGAGCAGGTCGCGGCCTTCGAGCAGGGTCGGGATTGATTGCTGCTGGATCGGGGTCGGCTTGGTGTAGCCCTTGGCTTCAAGCGCGCGGACGAGCGGCTCGGCGAGACCGAGATGTGCGAAAGTCATGTGAATATAGTCCAATAGTAGCCGGGCTCGCGAGTCCGGTGGACGCACGAGGGGCGGGGGAAAATGACACCCCGCGTGAAAAGGGAAGCCCGTTGAAAACGACCGAGGCGGAGCCTGGACCCGAAAGTCCGATCACGCTGCATGACGCCTCGATGAGGGTCATATGCTTGCTGCGATGCAAAAAGTCAATGCCGGGCGAAGCCAGCGCGGCGCACCCTGCTGCCGGTACCGCCCCATCGGAGAGCTCGTGCCGCTCCGCGAATGGTCGCCAAGTCTATTTGATCCGCCCGGGATGGGTTCGCATGCAAAAAGACCTCGCCGCGGCCGTTAAAGGAGCAGCGGGTTCCCGAGTATTGCGTGAATTATTTGCAATTGACGGGCACCGATTTCCGCCGTCGAGGGTTTGATAAGATGTTGGGAGAGCGCCGGTGTGCCACGTTCTGATCATTGAGGACGAAGCGTTCATCGCGCTGGATCTTCAGGATATGGTGGCGACTGTCGGCGCCACGACGTTCGCCTTCGCCGAAACCGAGCGCGAGGCGGTCGAGGAGGCGCGGGCGCATCGGCCTGACGTGATCATGTCCGACGTGATGCTGCGCGAGGGCACCGGACCCGGGGCGGTCGAACTGATCCAGCATGAAATGGGGCCGCTGCCGGTGATCTTCATCACGGCAACGCCCGATGCCTGTCTGAACTGCGACCCATTCGCCGTCATTCTCGCCAAGCCGGTGGCCGACACGGCGGTGCGCCAGGCATTCCAGGCCGTCGCCCCGCACTGAGGGACCAGCGCGGGGCGCCGCCGTCAGAGCGATCGCCCGATCAGTTCCTTCATGATTTCGTTCGTGCCGCCATAGATGCGGCTCACCCGGGCGCCCCGCCAGGCGCGCGCGATCGGATATTCGTTCATGTAGCCGGCGCCGCCATGGAGCTGGAGGCACTTGTCCATCACCTCCCATTGCAGGTCGGTGTGCCACAATTTGGCGGCGGCGCCCTCCACCGGGGTCAGTTCCTTCGCCAGATGCCGCTTGATTGCCCAGTCGAGATGCGCCCAGCCGACCTGCAGCTTGGCCTTCAGGTCGGCCAGCACGAAGCGCGTGTTCTGGAAATCGAACACCACCCCCGCAAACGCCTTGCGGTCCTTGGTGAAGGCGACCGTTTCGTCGAACGCCTTTTGCGCCGAGGCCTGCACGCCGACCGCGATCGACAGGCGCTCCTGCGGGAGCTGGCTCATCAGATAGATGAAGCCCTTGCCTTCCTCGCCCAGGCAATTGGTCATCGGCACGCGCACGTCCTCGAAGAACAATTCACTGGTGTCGGCGGCGTCCTGGCCGATCTTGTCGAGGTTGCGCCCGCGCTTGAAACCCTCGCGATCGCTCTCCACCAGGATGATCGACATGCCCTTATAGGCTGGCTTGGCGTCGGGATCGGTCTTGGCGACCACCAGGATCAGGTCGGCATTCTGCCCGTTGGTGATATAGGTCTTGGAGCCGCTGACGATATAATGGTTTCCGTCCTTCTTCGCAGTCGTCCGGATCGACTGGAGGTCGGATCCGGTCCCCGGCTCGGTCATCGCGATCGCGGTGATCGTCTCGCCCGAGACGAGGCGCGGAAGCCATTGCTTCTTCTGTTCCTCGGAGCCGTACTGGACGATATAGTCGCAGACGATATCCGACTGGAGCGAGAAGCCCAGCGGGGTGCCCGCGTACGACACTTCCTCGTCGATGATCGCGTTGTAGCCGAAATCCAGGCCAAGCCCGCCATATTCCTCGGGGACGGTCGGGCAGAGCATGCCGATCGCCCCGGCCTTCGGCCAGATGGACTTGTCGACGATGCCGGCCTCTTCCCAGGCATTGACGTGCGGCACCGCTTCCTTCTGCAGGAAGCTGCGGACCGTCTGGCGAAAGGCTTCATGGTCCTCGTCATAGGCGAATCGGCCGGGCACGGTGTCGAGCGACATTTCAGTTCTCTCCTGCAACCTTTTCGGCAGGTGTGCTTCCAGTTTACGCGAACGTCAAGCTCCGCCGCATGTGGGGATTGCAGGTCGGGTTGCGCGCTGAGCCCCTACTCAGGACCTGCGGAGGGGGGTAAGGTCGCCAAAACCGCGAAGGAGAGCGCATGAAACTGGCCAGCCTCAAGCATGGACGCGACGGCAAGCTCGTCGTCGTTTCGAACGATCTGGCCTGGTATGCCGATGCCGGGCACATCGCCCCGACACTCCAGGCGGCGCTCGACGATTGGGATCGGCTGCTGCCAGATCTGCGCAATCTCGCGACTGATCTCGAGCATGAGATGATCCCGATGCGCCGCTTCCACGAACATGGCGCGGCATCGCCGTTGCCGCGGGCGTACCAATGGGCCGACGGCTCGGCCTATGTGAACCATGTCGCCCTGGTGCGGCAGGCGCGGGGCGCCGAAATGCCCGAGACCTTCTGGCACGATCCGCTGATGTACCAGGGCGGCTCGGACGGATTTCTCGGGCCGCGCGATCCGATCCCGCTCGCGGACGAAAGCTGGGGCTGCGACCTGGAGGCCGAAGTGGTGGTCGTGACCGGCGATGTGCCGCTCGGGGCTGGCCGCGACGAAGCGCTGGCGGCCGTGCGGCTGGTGGGGCTGACCAACGATGTGTCGCTGCGCAACCTGATCCCGGGCGAACTCGCCAAGGGCTTCGGCTTTTTCCAGTCCAAGCCGGCCAGTGCTTTCTCGCCGGTCTTCGTCACGCCCGATGCGCTGGGCGACTGGTGGAAGGAGGGCAAGCTCGATCGCAAGCTGATGGTGGATCTCAACGGCAAGCCGTTTGGCCGGGCCGAAGCGGCCGAGGACATGACCTTCGATTTCGGCATGCTGATCGCCCATGCCGCGAAGACCCGTGCGTTGGGCGCGGGGACGATCATCGGCTCCGGCACCGTCTCCAATCGCGACGCCGATGGCGGCCCGGGCAAGCCGATCGCCGAGGGCGGGGTCGGGTATAGCTGCATCGCCGAAGTCCGGACCGTCGAGACGATCAAGGGCGGCGCACCGGTGACGCCCTTCCTGAAAAAGGGCGATACGGTGCGGATCTGGGCGGAGGACGACCGGCACCATCCGATCTTCGGCGTGATCGAGCAGACAGTGGAATAAGCGGCCGTCGCCCCGG
>CAISGR010000190.1 GCA_903884945.1 uncultured bacterium | reverse complement strand
CAGTTTCTCGAAAAGGTCCAACAGCGTTTCGCCGTTGCCTTTGGCTAAATGCCACGCGGCAGCGCTGGCAGGCGTCACCGCCATACCTACAATGTTGAAGTCGAAGAATGCCGCTTCGTCATGCCGCTTGTCGCGGTTGGGTTCTCTCTGCGCCAAGGCCATCTCGGCGACCTCGCGCTCTTCGTTCCGGGCGGCGTTCGCCGCCTTCATCGCCAGAAAAATCCTGTCGTCTGTCATCGTGTCGCCGCCTCATTCATCGGCACCACATTGCCGGCTGGTTTCGGGGTCGCGCAGTGTTTCGCCCATGCGTCCATGAGCTTGCGGCGCTTCTCGAACAGATCACCTCGGCGATAGGCCGCCTCAACCTTGTCGCCGATTGCGTGCGCCAAGGCCATCTCGGCGACCTCGCGCGGGAAGTTGGTTCGCTCGGACGCCCAATCGCGGAACGTCGATCGGAACCCGTGCACGGTCAATTCGTCCCGCTTCATCCGCTCCAGTAGCTTCAACATCGCCATGTTAGAAAGAGGCTTGCCGGCCTTGCCGCCAGGGAACACATACCGCCCGGTCGCTGCCTTTGCCGTCGGCTTCAACAGCTCAACGGCCGCGTCGGACAGCGGCACCTTATGCTCACGATCCATCTTCATGCGCTCTTTCGGGATCGTCCAGACCTTTGCGTCGAGGTCGATTTCATCCCATGTCGCGCCGAGCACCTCGCCGGTGCGCACTGCGGTCAGGATCAGCAACTCGAGCGCGCGGGCCGCGGTCGCCGCCTGGCCTCGCAGCTCAATCATGAAGTCGCCAACGTCGACATATGGGAGTGCGGGATGGTGCTGCACCTTCTGCACCTTGGCGCGCTCGCCGAGCATGATCTGCAAATGCCCCTGCCACCGCGCGGGGTTCTCCCCCTTGCGGTAGTCGCCGACCGTTGCCCAATCCAGCACGGCCTCGATACGGCCGCGCAGCCGGGAAGCCGTCTCGGTCTTCGTTTGCCAGATCGGATCAAGCGCCTTGCGCACCAAGCCGGTGTCGATCGCCGCCACGGGGAGTGAGCCGAAATGCGGATAGGCGTAGGTCCTGAGCGTCGCAGCCCATTGGCCTTGGTGCTTCTCATTCTTCCAAGTGCTCTTGTGCGCCTCAATGTAAGCGTCGGCGCACTGCTCGAACGTCATTGCCCGGGCGGCCTCGATCTTCCTGGCCTCCGTCGCGGCTTTCTTGGCGCCGAGAGGGTCAACACCGTCCCTGCGCACCCGTCGAAGGTCTTCGGCTTTGGCGCGCGCTTCTATGAGCTTCACGCTCGGATACGAGCCAATTCCCATGTCCCGCAACCGCCCGTCGACGCGGTAACGGAAAATCCAGGACTTCGACAGCTTCACGGGCTTGGCATCTTCGGCGGCATCGTCCGCCGGTTGGGGCGCAGCGGCCTTTGACGCCGTGACGCGCAGATACAGGCCGCCCCCGTCGGCGAACATGCCAGGTGTTTTGAAGCGCTTGATTTGAAGGTCGTTCAAAGGGTCTGGGGTCTTGGGCATCGGTCCTGTTCCCATACTCGTTACCATACTGATAACGCGGATCATCAACCGTCCGCCCGTATCTGTCCAGACAAT
>CAISGR010000189.1 GCA_903884945.1 uncultured bacterium | reverse complement strand
GGCTTTCGGCGCGGCCGATGGTGCTGGGCTCAGGCGTGCCGTGGATTCCGTAGTGCGGCTTGGACAGATCAAGCCAGATCACCCCGACCGGCCCGTTCGGCCCCGCCGGCAGCCGGGCAGCCCGGGCGCTTGCCTTCGCGTCCCAGAAGAGGTCGGGATTATAGTAGAAGGTCGGGTTGTACGATGCGCCCTGGATCTTCCAGGTGCCGATCGGCAGCGGATCATGCTCGCTGCCCATGGTCGCCGGGAATTGCGCGACCAGCTTGCCGTCCTTGTCGAGCACGCGCAGCACCTCGTCGGATTTGTCGACGACGACCTTGGCACCCTGCGGCTGAACGGCATCGACATTGAGATCGGCCAGCGTCTTGCGCCAGGCAGCAGGCAGCGCCGCATCGTAATCGCGCGAACCCGGCAGTGCGTTCGGAAAGACCACCGGGGTGCCGACGCGCAGCCTGGTCTGTGGGTCGTTGAGCGCGATCAGCACCTGCGGCGTGGTATGGAACATTTCCGCGAGCTTCTCCATCACCGTGCGATAGCCAAGTGCGGGCAGCCTGGCCTGTTTCTGCGTGTCCTTGGGCAGCGGGTTGGTATAGGGTCCGGCGAGGGCGTCCGCAGTGAGCGCAAGGGTGCGCGTCGGCCGCCACGCGCGATATTCGTGGAGCGCGAGAAGCGTCGACCGATCGATTTCACCGGTCCGCTTCAGCCCGCGTGATTCCTGAAACCCCTTGAGCGCTGCCGTCAACGACTTGCCGGGGCGGCCATCCAGAATGCCGGGCGAGAAGCCGAGATGGTCGAGGATCACCTGAACATGGAGGATCGAACGATCGACCGCCTGCGCCTGCGGCGCCTTTGTTCCCTGTACCGCAGCCCAGACGGGACAAGGGGTGGCAAATGCCAGACAGAGCGCGCCAAGGGCGGTTTTTCTCATCGTCTCAACTTCCTAAATTATCATTCATGCAGTCAACGATGGACGACCGGCTTGTGTCCGGTCCGCAACGAGCAAATGGCCCGATCCTCTCGCGGCGCGCCCTTATCGGCGGCGCGGCAGCCGGTGGCGCCATGCTGGCCTTCCCGCTTCCCGCCATGGCCGCCGGCGCCGAATGGCGACTGGCGATCCGCAATGTGCACAATAACGAAAGCGTCGATGCGGTGTTCGCGCGGAGCGGCCGTTTCGTGCCGGAAGGGCTCGACGAACTGAATCACGGCCTGCGCGACTGGCGCACCGGCGAGACGATCGCGATGGACAAGCGCCTTCTCGCCCTGCTCGTCTCGCTGCGCGAGAAGCTCGACGTTGGCGGGAACCGCAAGATCGATCTGATTTCGGGCTATCGCTCGCCGCATACCAATGCAGCGCTGCGCGCCCGCGGCGGCGAACATACCGGCGTCGCCAGCCAGAGCCAGCACATGCTGGGCAAGGCGACCGACATCATGATCCCCGGCGTTTCGCTTGACCGGCTGCGCGGGGCCGCGCTCGCGCTCGGCGGCGGCGGGGTCGGCTATTATCCGCGCGACGGTTTCGTCCATGTCGATACCGGCCGCGTGCGACACTGGTAGCGGGCGCTTGACGCCGGAAATTGCTGCGGCGCAAAATACCGCATGGCAAAGCCTCCGGCACCACGCTAGATGTCGGGGGGCAGGAAAAACCCTGCCCCGTAAGGGGTCTCAGATATGTTTGAATTCGTCGGCAGGATCGCCCGCAATCTCGCCCCTGATTCGATCCGGCCCCATCGCTATTTCGCGGCCCTGGCGCGCAATCGCACCGGCCAGAAAGTGGTTTCCGGCCCGTTCCGGGGCATGCGCTATATCGATCGCTCGGTCGGCAGCACCTATGTTCCCAAATTGCTCGGCATCTACGAGCGCGAACTCGCCGCGATCGTCGAGGAGATTATCGCCTCCAAGCCATCGCTGATCGTCGATGTCGGTGCGGCCGAGGGCTATTATGCGGTCGGCCTCGCCTGCCGTCTGCCCGAAAGCCGCATGATCGCCTTCGAACTGGAGGCGCATGGACGCGCCGCCGTGGCCGAGATGGCGGCGGCGAACGGCGTCACCGACCGCGTGACCATTCTGGCCGCCTGCGAACCCGATGGCCTGAACGCTGCCCTTGAAGGACAGCCCGGCGCCGTGGTGATCATGGATGTCGAGGGCTATGAGCAGGTGCTGCTCGATCCCGATAAGGTCCCGGCCCTGGCCACTGCGACCATCCTGGTGGAGATTCACGAATTCGCCGTGCCGGGCATTACCGAGACGCTCGCACGCCGCTTCGAGAAGACGCACACGCTTGAACATGTCTGGGCTGAAGATCGTAGCCGCGCCGATTTCCCCTGGCGGACGACCGTCACCAGCCTGTTGCCGCCCCGCTATATCGATGGCGCGGTGAGCGAAATGCGCCCGCCGCACATGTCCTGGTATTTCGCGCGACCGATCGCCGGCTAGGCGAGAAGCCCCGCGCCGCTGGACAGACCGTCCCGGGTCGGTCACAATCCCCGCCCGTGCGCAGGATATTTGCCGACGCCGAAAGCGTCCTCGGCTCCCCCGTAAGGAACCTCGTTTCGATCCTGATTTTCGTCGGGGTCGTCGCCATTGCCGCGACCCTGGCCTATATGGCGGCTGGCTGGAGCTTCGCCGACGCGTCCTACATGGTGGTGCTGACCATGTACACGGTCGGCTATGGCGAGGTACGGCCAGTCGACACCGCCTATCTCCACGCCGTCACCATGGGCACGATGGTGCTGGGCTGCACCGGCATGATCCTGCTGACCAGCGCATTGGTCCAGTTCTTCACCGTCCTGCAACTCAGGCAGATTTTTGGAGCGAACCGCATGCAGAGCCGCATCGACAAGCTGTCGGGCCACGCCATCGTCTGCGGCTATGGGCGGATCGGCTTGATGCTCGCCCGCGACCTCTCCGAGGCGAACATGCCGCTGGTCGTCATCGAACGCGATCCCGCCCGGCTCAGCGAGATCGAGGCCGCGGGCCATCTGTGCATCGCCGGCGACGCGACCGAGGAAGAGACGCTGATCATCGCCGGCATTGCCCGGGCCCGCGTCCTCGCGACCGTGCTGCCGGACGACGCCGCCAACGTCTTCATCACGCTCAGCGCGCGCAACCTCAATCAGGACCTGGAGATCATCGCTCGCGGCGAAGCCCCGACGACCGAGCGCAAGCTGCTGCGCGCCGGCGCACACCAGGTGGTGATGCCGACTCATATCGGCGCGGAGCGCATCGCGCGGATGATCCTGTTCCCCGCCAGCGCCAACCTCGCGACCGACGAGCGGCTCGATCAGGCGCGGCGCGATCTCGGCGAGATGGGGCTCGATCTCGAACTGGTGGTGGCGCGCGAAGGCGCAGCGATGGTCGGACTGACCGTCGGCGAGGCCGAACGCTCGGCGGCGGGTGCCTTTTTCGTGGTGCAGATCACCCGCCACGAGAATGTGATCGCCCGGCCGGCCAGCGACGAGCGCATCCTCGTCGGCGACGAAATCCTGGTGCTCGTGCGGGATTCCGGCGCCACCGCGCGCAAGCTGTTCAACACGCGCGCGGAAATCCGCGCGGGCCGGAACAAATTCTAGTCGAGCACCGCCGCGAACGCCCTGATCGCCGCGGCCTCGTCGCCGCCCCAAACTGCGTTCGACACGGCAATGAAATCAGCGCCGGCCGCGATCAGTGGCGGCGCATTGGCGGGTGTGATGCCGCCGATCGCGACGCAGGGAATCTCGAACAGGGTCGACCACCAACTCAGGATCACCGGCTCGGGATGGTGACTCACTTCCTTGGTCGTAGTCGGATAGAAGCTGCCGAAGGCGACATAATCTGCCCCGGCCTCGCCTGCCTCCATCGCGAGATGGCGGCTGTCATGGCAGGTGACACCGATCTGCGCTGTCGGACCGAGCACGGCGCGCGCCTCGCGCGGATCGCCGTCTTCCTGGCCGAGATGGACACCGTCCGCGCCCAGCCGCTTGGCCAGCGCGACACTGTCATTGACGATGAACGCCACTTCCCGCTCGGCGCAGATTGCGCGGAGCGGTTCGCCCAGGCGCGCCGCCTCGTGCTGATCGATGTCCTTCAGCCGCAGCTGGAAAGCAGCGACCGGCCCCGCATCGAGCGCGCGCGCCAGACGGTCCGGGAAGGCACCGCTCACCTCCAGCGGCGAGACGAGATAGAGCTGGCACGGCGGCCGGCGGATGTCTCTGGTGAAACGTGCGGCAAAGCCCGGATCGAGCGGGCCGAGGGGATCTTCTTCCATCATGCGGCGGCGCCTAGCACGGCCAGCAGAAAGCCGTCCCATTTCTTTGCACCCACGGTCTGCACCGCGGTCGCGCTCAGCCGGGGCTCGGCCGCCACCGCCTCGAACAGGGCGCGCGTCCCCTGGATACGCGGATCGTCGCTGGCCGTATCGAGCACACCGCCCTCGCGCACGACATTGTCGACCACGATCGTGGTGCCCGGCCGCCCGAGCGCGATCGCTGCGCGAAGATAGGCGACATTGCCCGGCTTGTCGGCATCGACGAAGACGAGGTCGAACGGGCCCTCCCCGCCCGCGATCATCGCGTCGAGCGTGTCGATCGCCGGGCCGACACGGACGTCCACCTGCGCCGCGAAACCGGCAGCGGCGATGTTGCCCCGCGCGACCGCAGCATGATGCGGATCGAGTTCGAGCGTCACCAGCGTGCCGGTCGGCGGCAGCGCACGGGCGAGCCAGATGGTCGAATAGCCACCGAGCGTGCCGATTTCGAGAATCCGCTTCGCGCCCGCGATCCGGGCCAGCAGATGGAGCATCTTGCCCTGTGTCGCCGAGACGTCGATCGGCGGGAGGTCGCCACCGGCGTTGGCGGCAAGCGCTGTCGCCAGCACCTCGTCCGGGCCCAGCAGATGGTCGATGATATAGTCGTCGACCGCGGTCCAGGATGGGTCGCTCATAGGCGTGCGCCGGGCACGCCGCTGATCGGGCGAGTCTGCGCACTGCTGTCGAAGCCGGCGATCAGCGGCCGGCCCCGGCCGATTGCCGCGCGCACCTCGGGCAAGGAGAGCGAGGCATCGTGCGCGGCCTTGTCCACCCAGACTTCGGTGACCCAGAGCGCGTCGGGATCGGCCAGGTCCTCGGCGACGATATAGCTGAGACAGCCCGGCATCACGCCGGAGCCGCCGGTAAGCGCAGCCGCCAGGGCATCGCGCTGCCCCGGCTTCGCCTTGAGCCGACCGATCATGCCGAACATCACGCCTTCTCCCGCCATCGCCGGGGCTGCGGCACCGATCATCGCGACCGCGACCGCGCCGCCGACAAAACCGCGCCGGCCGAACGCCGGCCCGGAAGCCGTCCCGATGACCGGCGCGTCCGTCATTCCTCGTTCTTGTAGATGCGCACCAGCTTGTCGAGCATCGCCAGCGCCTCGTCGCGCGGTCGCTGGAAGGTGTTGCGGCCGATGATCGAGCCGTTACCGCCGCCGTCGCGGATGTCGCGCGCGTCCTGATAGACCGCATCGGCGCCCTTGGCCGCCCCGCCCGAGAACACCACGATACGGCGCCCGGCGAAGCTCGCTTGCACCACGTGACGGACCCGGTCCGACTGTTTCGACCAGTCGGTGCCCTCGTACATCGGCTTGGCTTCCTTCTGCTCGATATGGTCGCTGGGCAGCTTCACCTTGATGATGTGTGCGCCGAGCAGCGCCGCCATGTGCGCGGCATAGGCGCCCACATCGAGCGCCAGTTCGCCCGACTTGGGCAGCGCGCCGCCGCGCGGATAGGACCAGATCACGGTGGCGATGCCGACCGACTTGGCCTCCGCGGACAGTTCGCGGATCTGGCCGATCATCGAGAAGAGATCGTCCGACCCGGGATAGATCGTGAAACCGATCGCCGAACAGCCGAGCCGCACCGCGTCCTCGACGCTGGCGGTGACTGCCTGGTTCGCGCCCTGTGCCCAGCTGTTCGAGCTGTTGACCTTCAGGATGGTGGGGATCTGGCCGGCAAAGGTCTCGGCGCCCGCCTCGATCATGCCGAGCGGCGCAGCATAGGCCGAAAGGCCGGCATCGATCGCAATCTGATAGTGATAATGCGGGTCATAGGCCGCCGGGTTGACCGCGAAGCTGCGAGCCGGGCCATGCTCGAAACCCTGATCGACCGGCAGGATGATCAGCTTGCCGGTGCCGCCCAGCTTGCCCTGCATCAGGATCCGCGCAAGGTTCGCCTTCACGCCGGCATTGTCGGACTCGTAGTTGGCGAGAATTGCCTTCACTTGCGGCGTCATCATGATCCCCTTGGCAGTTTGAATATGTTGACCGGGCTGTTAGCGGGCGATCGCGCACGGGGCAACGGGTGGACAACGCCGGGACAATCGCATCCGATATCGATCCATCGCATGGCGCGCGGGGCGTCCGCGGATTGACCCGCGCATTCGCTTGCATCAGGCTGAAGACAAGGGGGAATTCGACGATGCAATCAGTCTCGCGCGCATTGCGGCTGCTCGGCCTGGGTATGGTCGCCCTTCTCCTGACAGCGGCCAAGGCACCGAAGGTCGGCGACGTCGCGCCGAATTTCGAACTGACACTGATCGACGGCTCGAAGGTGACGCTGGACCAGTTGCGCGGCCAGGTCGTGGTGCTCAACTTCTGGGCGACCTGGTGCGTGCCGTGTCGCGAGGAACTGCCGACGCTCGACCGCTATTACGAACTCCAGCAAAAGGCGGGCCTGAAGGTCTTCGCGATCGCCACCGAGGATTCGCTGCCGCTCTACCAGATGGAGAAGCTATTTTCGGTGATGCACATTCCGTCGGCACGAAGGATCAAGGGGCCTTATCCCATTCTGCAGGGTGTCCCAACCAACTACATCATCGATCGGTCGGGCCATATCCGCTACGCCAGGGCGGCGGCGTTCGACCTGGAAGCGCTGAACGCCACGATCGTGCCGCTGCTGAGGGAGCCGGCGCCGGCGGTGCCCGTCACGGCGACGAACTGACCATCACCAGGCGCCGCCGACCAAGGCCGGTCGCGTCCAACCGCTAGGCTGTCAGCGCGGCAACGCCGGGCAATTCCTTGCCCTCCATCCACTCGAGGAACGCACCGCCGGCGGTGGAGACGAAGGTGAAGTCGTCGCCGACCCCTGCCTGGTTGAGCGCTGCCACCGTGTCACCGCCGCCGGCGACCGAAACGAGCGAGCCGTCGCGCGTCAGGGCCGCCGCCGTGCGGGCAAGCGCCACCGTCGCCGTGTCGAACGGTGGTGTCTCGAAGGCGCCGAGCGGGCCGTTCCAGACGAGCGTACGACAATTCTTGAGCACGTCAGCCAGCGCCTCGACGGCGGCGGGGCCCACGTCGAGGATCATCTCGTCGGGTGCGACCTCGTGCACGTTGACGGTCCGGATCGGCGCGTTGGCGCGGAATTCCTTCGCCACCACCACGTCATAGGGCAGGTGGATCGTGCAGCTGGCGCGCTCCGCCGCCTCGAAGATCTCCTCGGCAGTCCCCGTCAGGTCGTGCTCGCACAGCGACTTGCCGACATCGACACCGCGGGCAGCCAGGAAGGTGTTGGCCATGCCGCCGCCGATGATCAGGTGATCGACCCGGGCGACGAGATGCTTGAGCACGTCGAGCTTGGTCGAGACCTTCGCGCCGCCGACCACTGCGGCGACCGGGTGCTCGGGGTTGCCGAGCGCCTTGTCGAGCGCGGTCAGTTCGGCTTCCATCGCCCTGCCCGCGAAAGCGGGCAACACATGCGCCAGCCCCTCGGTCGAGGCATGCGCGCGATGCGCGGCCGAGAAGGCGTCGTTGACATAATAGTCGCCGAGCTTCGCCATGTCGGCAACGAGCGCGGGATCATTCTTCTCCTCGCCGGCGTGGAACCGCGTATTCTCGAGGATGGCGATATCGCCGGCCTTCAGCGTAGCGATCGCCGCCGCGGCGCCTTCGCCCACGCAATCCTCGATGAAGCGTACCGGTCGGCCAAGGACCTGGGAATAAGGCCTGGTCACCAGCGCGAGCGACATGGCCGGATCGATTTTGCCCTTGGGCCGGCCGAAATGGGCGAGGATCAGCACGATCGCGCCCTTGTCCGCCAGTTCGGTGACGGTCGGGAGCGTCGCCCGGAAGCGCGTATCGTCAGTGACCGCGCCGTCCGCCATCGGCACATTGAGGTCCTCGCGGACCAGCACCCGCTTGCCGGAGACGTCCCCCATATCGTCGAGGGTCTTGAAGCTCTTGCCCATCATCTTTCCACCCTGATTGAATCGCCGACGCGGATCTCACCGCCGCTGATCACCCGTGCCAAGGCACCGCCCCGCCAGTCGGGCGCAAGCGCCGCCTTCAAACCCCGTTCGATCTCTTCCATGCGGCTGCACGGATCGCACTCAATCATGATCTCCAGCGCAACCGCCGCGCCGATCAACACCACCGCGCCCGCCCGCTGTGGAAGGTCGAGCCCCTCGACCAGCAGGTTGGCGCGGCGTGCCGACCAGTGATGGTCGACACCGAGTTCCGCCATCGCCGCGTCCCAGTCGGCACGTTCGATCAGCGACACTTGCCGCTTTGCCTTGCGTCCCGGCTTCACCGCGCCGCGGAAATCACCCGCGAGCCCTGCCTCGACCGAGACATGGACATGCTCCAGCACCTCCATCGGCCCACGCGGAAAGGCGTGGCGGGCGATGCCGGTAAGCGTGCCCATCGATCAGAGGAGCGCCGCCATCGCGCCCGCTGTATCGACCATGCGGTTCGAGAAGCCCCACTCATTGTCATACCAGCTGACGACGCGGACGAGCTTGCCGTCCAGCACCGCCGTCTCGAGGCTGTCGACGGTCGAGCTGGCCGGCGTGTGCATCAGGTCGATCGAAACCAGCGGCTCGTCGGTGTAGTCGAGGATGCCGACCAGCGGGCCGCTCTCGGATGCCGCCTTGAGGATCGCGTTGATCTCTTCCTTCGTCGTGTCGCGCTTCGGCGTGAAGGTCAGGTCGATCAGCGAGACGTCCGGGGTCGGGACGCGGATCGCCGAACCGTCGAGCCTGCCCTTCAGCTCGGGAAGGACCTCGCCGACGGCGCGTGCGGCGCCGGTCGTGGTCGGGATCATCGACATGGCGGCGGCGCGGGCGCGGCGCAGATCCGGGTGGATCTGGTCGAGGATCTTCTGGTCGTTGGTATAGGCATGGACCGTCGTCATCAGGCCGCGCTCGATGCCGACCGTATCGTTCAGCACCTTGGCCACCGGCGCCAGGCAGTTGGTGGTGCACGACGCGTTAGAGACGATGTTGTGCCCGGCCTCGAGCTTGTCATGGTTGACGCCGTAGACGACCGTGAGGTCGACGCCCTTGGCCGGCGCCGAGATCAGGACCTTCTTCGCGCCCGCATCGATATGCTTCTGCGCGCTCTCGCGATCGGTGAAGAAGCCGGTGCATTCGAGCACGATGTCCACGCCCAGTTCGGCGTGCGGCAGGTTGGCGGGGTCGCGCTCGGCCGTGACACGGATGCGCTTGCCGTCCACGACCAGATCGCTGCCCTCGGCCGAGACCTTGCCCGGATATTTGCCATGGACCGAGTCGCGCGAGAACAGCCAGGCATTGGACTTGGCATCGGCGAGGTCGTTGATCGCGACGAGCTCGAGGCCGGTATCGCCCCGTTCGAGAACCGCGCGCGCCACGAGACGGCCGATCCGTCCGAAACCATTGATCGCTACCTTCACCGTCATCGCAAAACCTCCGTCGCGAAATGCCGGGCGCGGCGCGGAGATGCGCATGGGCTACCGGCGAGTCTGTTAGTGCGCGCGGTCTTTGCGGTGGGCCGACGCCCCCGTCAACCACACTGGGTCAAATCGATCTTGCCCCCCTGTAAAGCCATGCTATCCGGATGCGATGGCAGACGAGACGCCTCCCCCCGCGCTCGATCGGATCGACCGCGCCATTGCGAGAATCGAGGCGGCCTTCGCCCAGCGCACCCGTGCGGCCGAATCGGCGGTGCAGCGCCACGCCGTGCTACGCGCCCGCATGGCCGACGCCGTGCGCGCGCTCGACGACATCCTCGCCCGCGGAACGAGCGACTGATGGCCGACGTCACGCTCACCATCGGCGATCGCCGCCACACTGTCGCGTGCCGCGACGGCGAGGAAGGGCAGCTGCGCAAGATCGGCGAAATGCTCGACCGCCACTGGAGCACCGCTGCGCGTGCCTCCGGTGGGCTGAACGGTGAACGGACGATGCTGTTCGTCGCCCTGATGCTGGCCGACGAACTCGACGAGGCGAAGCGGCGCCCGCCCGAGGGCGCTGGCGCCCTGCTACTCGACGAGGTGGCGGATCGCCTCGAACGCCTGGCCGCAGTACTTGAGAATTAACCTGCCGAGGCCTATATCCACGGGTGGCGGGCACTGCCCGGTACGAGCCTTACCGATTATCCCTGAGGCGATTATTCTTCCTAGGGGGTTGTCCCTGCGCTGGCCCTGGCCTGTCGTACACGATCCCCACCTGATGCTAACGGCGTCAGAGGATATTCAGGCAAACGGCCATGGCGGTCCCGCCACCTTCACCATGGTCCGCTCATGATTATCGGCAAGCCGGCGTTGCGCGCCCGCATGCGCGCCGAACGCGACCGCTTCGTCGCGAACGGCCCCCCGGCGATCGTCCCGTTCCCGCAATTCCTCGCCCGGCTCGAGCACGGCCTGACCCTTGCCTCCTATGTGCCGATGGGCAGCGAGGCCGATCCCTCGGCCCTTGCCCGTGCCGCGGTCGAGCGGGGTTGCGCGATCGTGCTGCCGCACGTCACCGTCCGCAGCCAGCCAATGCGCTTTCTTGCCTGGGACAGCGAGGAAGACCTGGTCCCCGGTCCACACGGCCTGCATCAGCCGCACCATGAGGCGACCGCGCTGGAGCCCGATATCGTGCTGACGCCGCTCGTCGCCTTCGATTCGAAGCTCGACCGACTCGGCCAGGGTGCCGGCTATTATGACCGCGCCTTCGCGCAATTCCCCCATGCCTGGCGCGTCGGGGTTGCCTGGTCGGTGCAACAGGTCGAAAATCTGCCGCGCGACCCATGGGACGTGCCGCTCCACGCCATCATCACCGAGAAAGACTGGATCACGCGATCATGACTCAAGGCCCTGTCCCCAGTTGGCGCAAGCCTGTCGGGATGCTCGCCATCCTGGCGCTGATCGCGCTGTGGGTGGTGCTGGTCGCCAGCCTTTCCGGCGTGGTCGGGCAGTGGCACGCGCTGTTGCAGCTGGCCTTCTATCTCGTGACGGGAATCGTCTGGCTCTGGCTACTGCCGATGCGGCGCATGCTGCGCTGGATGGAAACCGGAAGCTGGCGCTAGTCCGCTGCGCCTCTCCGTGCCTTAGGGACGAAGAATGGCGCGAGTGACGGGGCTCGAACCCGCGACCTCCGGCGTGACAGGCCGGCGCTCTAACCAACTGAGCTACACCCGCTTAGAAGCGTGAGGCGCGGCTCCTAAGCGAGGTGCCCTACCCTGTCAACGACCCTTTTATCCGATTTCGTCATGCGCCCCTGCGGAGCGCCCCGCGCGGTCGCGGCGCTGCTGTGTCAGCGTGCCATGCTCGAAGAGGAAGCCGGCGATGTCGGGCTTGCCGGCAGCGCCGATCACCGTCTGGATGATGATCAGCAGCGGCACCGCGAGCAGGGCACCCGGCGTCCCCCATACCCAGCCCCAGAAGCTCAGCGAGATCAGGATCATGATCGGATTGATCGTCAGCCGATGGCCGACGATGAAGGGGGTCACCGCGTTCGCCTCGATGAGGTGGCAGCCGATCATGATCGCGGCCGGCAGTAAGGCCACCCAGATGTCCTGGAAGGTCATCAGCCCGCCCAGCGCAAGCAGCATCGCCGCTACGATCGGTCCGAAATAGGGGATGTAGTTGAACAGTGCGACGATGCCGCCCCACATCAGCGGATAGGGCATGCCCATCAGCCACAGCGCGAAGGCGATGACGAGCCCGAGCGAAAGGTTGATGATCGTGATCGTGCCAAGATAGGCCGATGTATCGTCGACCACGTCCTGGATCACCCGCGCCGTCGCCATCGCGCCGCCGAAGCTTGATCGGCTGGTGATCGTGCGCCGGCGCAGGCGCGTCCAGCCCGAGAGGAAGAAATAGACGACGAGGATACCGAAGAACACCTGGACGATCGCGGTCGGCGCCGAGGTGGCGGCAAGTTCGAGGATCGAGTTGGGCGGCTCGACCGCGGCGGTCTGCGCGGCCCGCACCGGCCCGGGCGAGGCGAGATGCCGGACCGTGCGATTCACATATTTTTCGAGG
>CAISGR010000188.1 GCA_903884945.1 uncultured bacterium | reverse complement strand
GTTATGGGTCGCGATCAGCGCCGCCGACCCTTCGCCGCGTACCAGCCGCAGGAACTCCGCCAGCACGACATCCGCGGTCGCCTCGTCGAGATTGCCGGTCGGCTCGTCCGCCAGCACCAGCGCCGGCTTGTTGGCGAGCGCACGGGCGACCGCGACCCGCTGCTGCTCGCCGCCGGAAAGCTGGCTCGGCCGGTGCGTCAGCCGGTGGCCAAGGCCGAGCGCAGTCAGCAGCGCTTCCGCCCGCTCGTCGGCCTCGGCGCGGGTGCGATCGCGGATCAGCTGCGGCAGCACGACATTCTCGGTCGCGTTGAAATCGGGCAGCAGGTGATGGAACTGATAGACGAAGCCGAGATAATCGCGGCGGACGATCGTCCGGCCGTTCGCGTCGAGCCGCGCCGCTTCTTCGCCGGCAATCCTGATCGAGCCGCCAAAGCCGCCCTCGAGCAACCCCACCGCCTGGAGCAGCGTCGACTTGCCCGAGCCCGATGGGCCGAGCAGCGCGACGATCTCGCCCTCGCCGACGGTCAGGTCGACGCCGCGCAGGACCTCGATCGTCGTCTCGCCCTGGGTGAAACTGCGGGTAAGGCCGGAAACGGCAAGGACGGACTTACTCATAGCGCAGCACCTGGACCGGATCGGTGCTCGCCGCCTTGAACGCCGGATAGAGCGTGGCGAGGAAGGTGAGCAGGAAGGCGATCAGCACGATCGCGATCATCTCGAACGGGTCGGTCTTGGAGGGCAGGATCGTCAGGTAGCGGATTGTGGGATCCCACAAATTCTGGCCGCTGACCCATTGCACGAAATCGACCACATTCTGGCGGAAGACCAGGAAGGTGAACCCGAGGATCAGGCCGGCGACGATCCCGAGCGTGCCGATCGTCGTCCCGACCGTCATGAAGATGCGGATCATGCCGCCGCGACTCGCTCCCATGGTGCGCAGGATCGCGATGTCGCGCGTCTTGGCGCGCACCAGCATGATCAGCGACGAGGCGATGTTGAAGGCGGCGACGAGGATGATGATGCACAGCACGCAGAACATCACCACGCGCTCGATCGCGAGCGCCTCGAACAGCTGGGCGTTCATCTGCCGCCAGTCGGAGATGACGGCCCTGCCCCCGACCTTGTCGGCGAGCGGCTGGAGGATCGGCCCGACGCGGTCGGCATCGACCGTCTGCACTTCGACCATGCCGACCGAATCGCCCATCAGCAGCAGCGTCTGCGCGTCCTGCATCGGCATGATCACATAGGATTTGTCATAGTCGTAGATGCCGATCTCGAAGATCGCACCCACCGTGTAGGATACGATTCGCGGCACCGTGCCGAACGGCGTGGTCTGGCCCTGGGGGCTGATCAGCGAAATCTCGCTGCCGACCTGCGCCCCCAGCGCCTCGGCGAGGCGCGAGCCGATCGCGATCCGGTTGCTGCCGGCGGTGATGCTCGCGAGCGATCCCATCACTATCTTGGTGCTGATCGTCGGGTTGTTGCGGATGTCGGGCACGTTGAGGCCGCGCACCAGCACCGCCTCGACCCGCCCGTTATAGCTGGTCATCAGCGGTTGCTCGATCAGCGGCGTCGCGCTCGTCACCCCGGGCGTGGCCTTGGCGATCTCGACGATTCGCCGCCAGTCCGGCAGCTGGCCGCCGATGCCCTGCACCACGGCATGGCCGTTCAGCCCGACGATCTTGTCGAACAGCTCGGCGCGGAAGCCGTTCATCACGCTCATCACGATCACCAGCGCGGCGACGCCGAGCATCACCGCGCCGAGGCTGAAGCCGGCGACCAGCAGGATGAACGCCTCGCCCTTGCCCGGCAGCAGGTAGCGGCGGGCAATCATGCGTTCGTAGCGCGACAGGATCATGGTGATCGGAACAACCCGTCCGGAGAGGAATATCGCCCACGCTCTAGGCCCAGCCTGCGTCGCTGGCAACCGAACGCGCGTGTTGCGCAATCGCCACAGGGTCGCCGCAATCCGTTCCGGGCTGCCACATTCACCGGTGACAAACGCCGGGCCCGCACCTAGCACTTCACTTACTGAGACACAGGCAACGGCCGTGGTTCGGGGAATGCCTTCAGCTCCGCGCGTTTACGAACGCGGGTGAAGCGAAGGCGGGACAAGGGGGCTGACGAGCAGTCGTCACGCAGGCGCCCGGGCTGGAAAACGGCCCGGGCGTTTGTATTTTCGGGCCCACCCGGCAAGGCCTCCGTCGCTTTCGTCAACACCATGGTGCCGGGCCGCAACCCCGGCATGCCAGGGTTGCGGTCCGCGCCAGGTCGTCAGAACGACTTGGCGATGGTCAGTCCATATGTCCGCGGATCGCCCGGCTGGCCGACGATCAGCCCGGTGCTGCCCGACTGGGTCGAAAGCAGTTCGAAATAATCCTGGTTGAAGGCGTTCCGCACCCAGCCGAAGACGTTGAAATCGTCCTTGCGATAGCCCGCGCGGAAGTTCGACAGCGAATAGCCCTCGATCCAGGTATAGGCCGAAGGCGACGGGTTCGACGAGAAGCGCGAACGATAGCTGCCGTCATAACCGACATAGACCTGGCCGCCCGATCCGCCCACCGGCACATTATATTCGCCGCCATAGGAGAAGGACCATTTGGAGATGCCGGGCAGGACCTGACCCGAGATATCGCAGAATGGCCGGCTGCTGCCGCCCGCAGTGCCCGGCGCGCTCGGCGTGCCAATGATATTGCCGTTCGCGTCCAGCCCCAGCACCGTACCGCCCGAAAGCTCCGGCGCGCACGGCGCATTGGTGAATTTGACATATTTGGCGTCGGTATAGGCCCCGCTGGCATACAGGTTGAGCCGCTTGCTCGGCCGGAAGCTGGTATCGAATTCCACCCCGCGCGACCGGACTTTCCCGGCATTGGCCAGATAGCCGCGGATCACGTTGATCGCATTGTTGTTCACCGTCGCCTGATAGTCGCTGATGTCGGTCCAGAACCCCGCCAGATTCACGGTCAGGCGGCGGTCGAGGAACTGGGTCTTCAGGCCCACTTCGAACGCGTTGACCTTTTCCGGCTTCACCGTTTGCGTTGTGAGATCGACACCGGTGCTCGTCGAATTCAACGGCAGGCCCGACAGGTTGATACCGCCCGATTTGAAACTACGGGAATAGGTGGCGTAGCCGTGAAGGTCCCGCGCGAAATCATAGGACAGGGTGATGTCCCCCGAGATGTTCCACGCGCTGAAGCGCGGGCTATAGCGCTGCGGCGCCAGCGTGTTGATCTGGTTCAGGAATGTGGTCCTGCCCGCACTCGGGTTGGGAAAGGCAGCCAGCATCGCCGCGACATTGTCCGCCGTGGTGACGAAATCATACTGGCTGTTATGGATGCTGACGACGGATTCGTAGAAGCCGGATTTCTTGTCATAATTGACGCGAACACCAGGCTGGATGTGGAGCTTGTCCGTCAGCGCCCAGTTGAGCTTGCCGAACACGGCGAAGCTCGTGTTGTCGAAGCTGATCGTGTTGGTCGATGTAAGGCCGTTCAGGATATTCGGGTTGGAAGCATCGGTGCTCGACAGCAGCCAGCGGCTCGCAGCCGCCCCCTGAACCTGCGCCCCTTGGGTGTTGATCGTCTGGTGGAACAGGAAAGCGCCGACGGTATAGTCGAGCTTGTTCCTGCCGTTCGAAGCAAGGCGGATTTCCTGCGAGACCTGCTTCTGCTGCGACGGATTCTGCGAAACCGTGGTGATCGGCAGCCCGATGAAATCGCGATCGTTCGCCGGCTGCCAGTCCCAATAGCGCCACGCACTCACCGAGGTCAGCGTCGCCGGTCCGAGATCCCAGTTGGCGACCAGCGAGGCGCCACCCACTTCCTGGCGGGAATTGATGGTGGCATCGAGATCAGTCACGCGGTCGAACGGATTCGTGCTGGGGGGCTTGTAGCCAAAGGCGCCCGCGAGCGCAGCATATTGCCGGTTGAGCGCCCGCTGCGTGGAACCGACTCGCGCATAGATCTGCACGCAGCACAGCGGGTTCTGGACGTTGAAATCGCCCGAAAGGTTCAGCGAAAGCGAGTCGGTGGGCTTCCACAGCAATTGACCGCGCAGGCCGAGGGTGCGTTGGCGGTGCAGATATTCGTCGCTGGTGACATCATGGATCGTCCCCTTGCGCGTGGTGGCCGATGTCGACAGGCGGATCGCCAGATTGTCGGTGATCGGGCCCGAGGCCGAGGCCTTGGCCTGGACGAAATTATAATTGCCGCCGCTCAGTTCGGCCTTGGCTTCGGGCGTGAAGCTCGGCGCGCGGGTCGTGACGTTCAGCGCGCCGGCCGTGGTGTTCTTGCCATAGAGCGTGCCCTGCGGGCCGCGCAGCACCTCGACGCGCTCGACATCGACGAAGTCGAAGGTCGAGGCACCGATGCGGCCGATATAGACGCCATCGACATAGAAGCCGACGCCCTGCTCGATGCCGTCGTTCGTCAGGCCGAACGGTGCCCCCAGGCCGCGGATGTTGATCGCGGTGTTGCGCGGGTTGCTCGAATAGAATTGCAGCGAAGGCTGCTGCTGCTGGAGCCGGCTGACATTGAAGGCGCCGCTTTTCTGCAGGTCGTCGGCACCGATCACCGACATCGCGATCGGCACATCCTGGATGCGCTCTTCGCGGCGGCGCGCGGTGACGACGACATCGCCATCGCCGTCGCTTGGAGCCGCCTGCGCGGCCTCGCCCGCCGTCGCAGTCTCGGCTGCAACCGGCACCGCAACGACAGGTGTTGCAGCAACTTCCGCACTGACGGTCTGGGTGCTGAGCGCTGTCTGCGCAAGCAGCATCATGGGCAGGTGGGCGAGCATTTATATCCCCTTCTCTCTCGGTCGCTCCGAGTCGCCCACACAATTCCCATCAAACAACTATAGTTTCATCCCCCTAGAAACTTGGGCCAGCGATAGATTGACTTTCATCCGCGAAAATCCGCCGATCCACCACTTGAACCGACGATGGGACGCCCCAGATTTGCGGTACGCGGTGCCTGCGGGGCCGCGTGAATCCCGGGCGTTGCGCTTCGGCGGGCGCCCATGACGACCATCTCGCTTTGTGTTGAGGAGACTTTTTATGCGTCAGTTTGATTTGACCCCCTTCCGCCGCTCGACGATCGGCTTCGACCGCCTGTTCGACATGCTCGAAACCAGCGCGCGCCAGTCTGCGGTGGACAATTATCCGCCCTTCAATCTCGAGAAGATCGCTGAAGACCGCTACCGGATTACGCTGGCCGTAGCCGGCTTCGGCCGCGATGAGATCGAGATCACCGCTCAGCAGAACCTTCTTCAGGTTCGCGGCAACAAGGCGGAAAAGGAAGGCAGCACTAGTTCCTTCCTCCATCTCGGCATTGCAAACCGGAGCTTCGAGCGCCGCTTCGAGCTCGCCGATTTCGTGCGGGTCGACGACGCCCGGCTCAACGATGGCCTGCTGACGATCGAGCTCGTCCGCGAAGTGCCTGAGGCGATGAAGACCAAGACCATCGCGATCAAGACCGGCGCACCGCTCGCCGCGATTGAAGGTGGCAAGGAGAGCGAGGCAGCCTGACGCCGTCGCGCTTCACGAACAGACGGGCGCCCGGATTAGAGCCGGGCGCCCTTTTTTTGTGGCACGAATCAACGAGGATGTTCGGTATTGTTCCATAGCGCGGAGGCGGGTCGCGCCGTCACCAGCCGCTACGTCGCATTACTGGCACCCTTGCAGACGGCATCGCGGACGCACATCGGCGTCCGGAACAGGTCAGACGAGCCGGCTTTGCCGCACGGCGGCTTCGATGAAGCTCGCGAACAGCGGGTGGGGATCGAACGGCTTGCTCTTCAGTTCGGGATGGAACTGCACGCCGACGAACCAGGGATGGTCGGGGCGCTCGACGATCTCGGGCAGCATGCCGTCCGGGGACATGCCCGAAAAGAACAGGCCGCCCTTTTCGAGGGCCTCGCGATAGCCCGTATTGACCTCGTAGCGGTGGCGGTGGCGCTCGGAAATCTCGGTGCCGCCATAGATCGAGGCCACGACGCTGTTGCCGTCCAGCTTCGCTTCATAGGCGCCGAGCCGCATCGTGCCGCCAAGATCGCCGCCTGCTTCGCGCTTCTCGATGCCGGCCGACGTCATCCATTCGGTGATCATGCCGACCACCGGTTCGTCGGTCGGGCCGAACTCGGTCGAGCTCGCCTTGCTGATGCCCGCAAGGTCGCGCGCGACTTCGATGCATGCCATCTGCATGCCGAAGCAGATGCCGAAATAGGGAATTTCGCGCTCGCGCGCAAAGCGGACGCTCGCGATCTTGCCCTCCGCGCCCCGCTCGCCGAAAGCGCCAGGTACCAGGATCGCATGCAGCGGCTCGAGCTTGGCGGCGATGTCGCTGTCCTCCGCCTCGAACAACTCGGCATCGATCCACTCGATATTGACCTTGACGCGATTGGCGATGCCGCCATGCACCAGCGCCTCGTTGAGCGACTTGTAGGCGTCCTGCAGGCCGACATATTTGCCGACCACGCCGACGGTTACCTCACCTTCCGGATTGGTGACCCGATCGACGATATCGGCCCAGCGCGACAGGTCCGGCGCCGGCCCCGGCTCGATGTCGAACGCGCGCAGCACTTCGGCATCCAGCCCTTCCGCATGGTACTGGATCGGAACGGCATAGATGCTCTTGGCGTCGAGCGCCGGGATCACTGCTTCCTTGCGGACATTGCAGAACAGCGCGATCTTGGCGCGGTCGCTCGCCGGGAGCGGCTGCTCGCAGCGGCAGACCAGCACGTCCGGCTGCACGCCCAGCGCGGCCAGTTCACGCACGGAATGCTGGGTGGGCTTGGTCTTCAGCTCCCCGGCCGCGGCGATATAAGGCACAAGGGTCACATGGATGCTGACTGACTGGCCGCGGCCCAGATCGTTCCGCAACTGGCGAATCGCCTCGATGAACGGAAGCGATTCGATGTCGCCCACCGTGCCGCCGATTTCGCAGAGCACGAAATCCAGATCCTCGGTCTCCGCCTGGGCGAATTCCTTGATCGCGTCGGTCACGTGCGGGATGACCTGGACGGTCGCGCCCAGATAGTCGCCCTTGCGCTCGCGCGTGATGATCTGCTGGTAGATGCGGCCCGACGTGACGTTGTCGGACTGGCGCGAAGCGACGCCGGTGAAGCGCTCGTAATGGCCGAGATCGAGATCGGTCTCCGCGCCGTCGTCGGTCACATAGACTTCGCCGTGCTGATAGGGCGACATCGTGCCCGGATCGACGTTCAGATAGGGATCGAACTTGCGGATGCGGACGCGATAACCACGTGCCTGCAGGAGAGCCGCGAGGCTCGCTGCCATGAGACCCTTGCCGAGCGAGGAAACCACGCCGCCGGTGATAAAGATAAACCGCGCCATGGGAGAAAAGGCCTAGCGTCGTTATGGGCCGCGCGACAAGCGCGCGACTCCGTATTCGTTACAAAAAAGTGGCGAGGTGGCCGCGCTTACTGCGCGAGCGGAACCGCGCCGTTGCTTGCGGGGGCCGCGACGTTGCCGCCGCCGGCGGCCGGGGCCGGTGCGGCGGGTGCCCCTGCCGCCGGAACCGGAGGAGCCTTGGTGGCCAGCGTCGGATCGATCTTCGAAGTATGGCCGATCGAGGCATACACAGCGAGAACGATCGCGAGTCCGACGAACAGGGTCGCGAGGATCGAGGTTGCGCGTGTCAGGAAGTCGGCCGCGCCCCGCGCCGACATCAGGCCGGAAGGGCTGCCGCCCATGCCAAGACCGCCGCCTTCCGAGCGCTGCATCAGGATCACCGTCACCAGGCTGGCAGCGATGATCGCATGGAGGACGAGAAGGAACTTGAACATGAAGGAACGCAACCTGTGGCTGGGGAAGGCGGGCACATAGGCGAGGCGGCGCGTCCAATCAACCGCAACGCGCGCCCGGTGGAGGACATTTCGCCTCCGCACTGAAACCAGCAGCGATTATGATCGTTATATGACCGGAGCCCCATCGTGCGGGGCCCAGGTAAAAGTTGGAAGTTTTCGTGGCGACAATTCCGGATCAATCGCTGGGCGGCTGGATGCGAACGCTGGTCGATTATGTGCGCTCGGGCGAACCCGATCTCACCAATCGACAGATGGCGCTGCTGATGGTGGTATATCTTAATCCAGGGCCGCATACGGTGCGCGGACTCGCCCGTGTGCTGAACGTTTCGAAGCCCGTCGTGACGCGCGCCTTGAACAGGCTCGGTTCGCTCGGCTATCTGCGCCGACAACGTGACGAAACCGACAAGCGCAACATCTTCGTCGCGCGCACGTCTGAAGGGGCAGAATTTCTTGAAGAGTTTGGCCAGTTTATCGGTGACGCCGACCAGCCAGTCGCCAGGCGGGCCTCCGCGTAGGAGCTTCGCGCTTCTCGGGCCATCGGTCGCGATGGATCCGTTGCACAATGCCGTTCGGCGCGACGTCGCCGATATCCGACTCGCTGAGCGCGTGTTCGCGCCGCATTATGCCGCCCCGATGCCGCGCCGTGTGGTGGTGGAAGCAGCCTTGCTCGCCACGGGTGACGACGACGCCGCGGTTTTGACGATGGTTCGGCCGGGCGAGATTTTCGAGGTGCTCGATCTTGCCGGGGGCAAGGCCTGGGGAATCGCCGTGGCGCAGAACCTGGTGGGATATCTGGACGATGCAGCCCTGGAGGCCGCACAATGACGATCACTGTCTTTATCGACGGAGCCGCCGGCACCACCGGCCTGGAAATTCGCGAGCGGCTGGCGGGCCGCCCCGATATCGAGTTGCTGACACTGAGCGAATCGCGCCGCAAGGATGCCGCGGCGCGCGCGCGGCTGCTCAATCAGGCCGATTTCGTCATTCTCTGCCTGCCGGATGATGCCGCGCGCGAAGCGGTCTCGCTGATAGACAACGATCGCACCCGCGTGATCGACGCCTCGACGGCGCATCGCACCACCGAGGGCTGGGCCTATGGCTTCCCCGAGCTCGAACCCGGCCAGATGGCGGCGATCGCCGAAGCTGCGCGTGTCTCCAATCCCGGTTGCTATCCTACCGGCTTCCTTGCGCTGGTCAGGCCGCTGGTCCGCGCCGGGCTGGTGCCGGCCGACTGGCCGATCACGGTGAATGCGCTCTCCGGCTATTCGGGCGGCGGCAAGTCGATGATCGCCGAATTCGAAGCGGCCGACCCCGCACCGGCGGCGCGCACCTATGCGCTGAACCTCGCCCACAAGCATGTGCCCGAGATGCAGAAGCATGCGCGCCTCGAACACCCGCCCATCTTCGCGCCGACGGTGGCCAACACCTATCGCGGCATGATCGTCGAAGTGCCGTTGCCGCTGCACATGTTCGTCCGCCGTCCGACCAAGGCAGCCTGCGAAACGGTGCTGCGCGAGGCATATCGGGAGTCGCCGATCGTCACTGTCGCGGAAGGCGATGTCGACACCATCGCCATCGGAGACGATGCCGGGACGGATCGGCTGACGCTACGGGTTTGCGGGAATATCGAAACCGGCCAGGCCCGCCTGATCGCGACGCTCGACAATCTCGGCAAGGGTGCGGCGGGCGCGGCGGTGCAGAATCTCAATATCATGGCCGGATTCGACCAGACTGCCGGATTGACGCTTTAAACCGGCGGCCTGACTACGTATTCACCTTGGCCCGGCGGGGCCGCGTCTGTTAGGCGCTCCGGCCAAACAGGCATCCAGGAGATATTATGCGCGACCCGGTGGGCAAGCTGCTGCTGTTCGGCGCAACGGGCGACCTTGCACAACGCATGCTGTTGCCGTCGCTCTACGGTCTCCACGCCGACAATCTGCTGCCCGAAGGCCTGACGATCACCGGCACGGCGCGGTCCGAGCATGACGATGCGAGCTATCGCGAGTTTGCCAAGCAGGCGCTCGACCAGTTCCTGCCGGAAGACCGCAAGGGCGAGAAGGCGATCGCAAGCTTTCTCGACCGGCTCGGCTACCAGGCGCTCGATGCGACCGATCTGAACCATTACAACCTGCTCGCCAAGAAGGTGGGCGACGTCTCGGGCGGCCTCGCCATCTTCCTGTCGACCGCCCCGTCCCTGTTCGAGCCGGTCATTCGTGGCCTCGATTCGGCGGGACTTGCGGGCGACACCGTTCGCATCGGCCTGGAAAAGCCGCTCGGCTACGATCTCGCTTCGAGCCGCGAGATCAACGACACGGTGGCAACCGCCTTTCCCGAGAACCGGACCTTCCGGATCGACCATTATCTCGGCAAGGAGACTGTCCAGAACATCCTGGCGCTGCGGTTCGGCAATTCCTTCTTCGAGCCGGTGTGGAATGCGCAGGGGATCGACAATATCCAGATCACGATCGCGGAAACGGTCGGCCTGGAAGATCGCGCCGGCTATTACGACACGGCAGGCGCGTTGCGGGACATGGTCGCCAACCATATGCTGCAGCTCCTCGCGTTGATTGCGATGGAGCCCCCGGCCCGCTTCGACGGCACCGCGATCCGCGACGAAAAGGCGAAGGTGTTCCGCTCGCTGCGCAAGATCCGGCCGGAAGAAGCGCCGAACGCCACCGTGACGGGTCAATATGGCCAGGGCGCGGTCAATGGCGCGATCGTGAAGGGCTATATCGAGGAGCTGGGCAAGCCATCGACGACCGAGACCTTCGTCGCGATCAAGGCACATGTCGACAATTGGCGGTGGCAGGGCGTGCCTTTCTACCTGCGCACCGGCAAGCGCATGGCGACCCGGCGCAGCGAGATCGCGATTCAGTTCAAGGCAGTGCCGCACTCGATGTTCGCCAGCCGTGGCGGCCTGTTGCAGCCCAACACGCTGATCATCCGCCTGCAGCCGGAAGAATATATTCAGCTGCTGGTCATGGCGAAGGAGCCGGGGCTTGATCGCGACGGTATCCGTCTGCGCGAAGTGCCGCTCAATCTGAGCCTCGATGCCGAGTTCGCGGGAACGCGCCGGCGCATCGCCTATGAACGGCTACTGCTCGACCTTATCGAGGGCGATCCCACCCTATTCGTGCGCCGCGACGAGGTCGAGGCGCAGTGGGAATGGATCGACGCGATCCGCGAGGGCTGGACGGCCAACGACGTCAAGCCGAAAAGCTATGGCTCGGGCACATGGGGCCCATCGGCCGCGATCGCGCTCACCGAGCGTGACGGCGTTACCTGGCAGGATGACTGAGGTCCTGCATATCTCCGCCGGCGAGGCGGACTGTTTTTCCGGCCCGAGCCGAAGCGAACGAATGAAAGTTGAGCAATGAGCGAAGAAATCGAATGGTGGGAATATGACGACGCCGCCGAAATGGCGGCCGCAGTCGCGGGCGACATCGCCTTCGTGATCGAGAGCGCGATCGACGCACGCGGTGCCTGCGTGATTGCCCTCGCCGGCGGCAAGACTCCGCTGCCGATCTACGAAAAGCTCGCAGCGACCAAGCTCGATTGGAAGCGCGTGACCATCATCCCGACCGACGAGCGTATCGTGCCGCTGGGCGATCCGCTCTCGAACATCACCGCCATCGGCAAGGCCTTCCTGCCCAAGGGCGCCCGGGTGATCCCGATCGTCAGCGAGGCGGCGAAGGACTATCGTGCCGCCGGCAAGGCGGCGGATGCGCGACTTGGCGACCTGCACTGGCCACTCGATTTGTGCCTGCTCGGTGTCGGAACTGACGGGCACACCGCCTCGATCTTTCCGGGCCCCGATTACGAGGAAGCGATTGCCGGCCCCCGCGAGCGTCGTGCGCTGGGCGTGATGCCCGATCCGCTACCCGCTGATGCGCCGGTCGCCCGGATCACCCTGAGCCGCGCAGCGATCGTATCGGCGCGTGCGCTGACCCTCGCGGTTACGGGTGCGGAGAAGCGCAAGGTGATCGAGGCGGCGATCAAGC
>CAISGR010000187.1 GCA_903884945.1 uncultured bacterium | reverse complement strand
GTCCACTCGAAATTGTCGAGCAGCGACCAATAGATATAGCTTTTGACGTCAATTCCCTCGCCCAGGCACCGCTCGACCTCGGCGATGCTGGCATCGAGCCATGCGACGCGGCGCGCGTCATCGTCGGTGGCGATCCCGCTTTCGGTCACGAAGATGGGCTTTTTCGTCTTGCGGGCCGCTAGACGGATCACCGCACCGAGCGCTTGCGGATAATATTCATACCCCGCGCCGGTCATCGCCGCGTCCTTGGGCGGCGCCACGACGCCCTTCGTATCGAAGCGCATCCGCGTATAAGCTTGGACCCCGACGAAATCGCTCGCGTTTACCGCCTCCCACCAGTCGCCATAGAGGAGCGCTTCCATCCGGGGAGCGATGCTGCCATCGCCGACGGCCTCGATCGCCTGGGTCGTCAGCGTGACGCCGACGGGAAAGTCGCCCGGTCCGGCCTTGATCGCCTGATAGGCCTTGGCATGAGCATCGAGCAGATGCCCGTCGACCAGATTCGGATCGGCAAACAGCAGTGACGAGAATCGCGGCGAACCCGTTGCCCGCGCCGCCGCGGCGATCATCGCGGCGCGCTTGGCCAAATATGCCGGCGTGGCAGTCAACCGCAGCATCTTCACGAGCAACTGGATGTTCGCTTCGTTGAACGGCGAGGCCATGCCGATCTGGTCGCCCAGCGCGCGCGTTACCCGTTCGCAATAGCGCGCGAACAGGTCCGCGCTGTCCGGAACCTCCCATCCGCCGCGCATGGCGAACCAGCGCGGCACCGTGAAGTGGTTATACGAGACTATCGGTAGCAGCCCATGCGCACGGCACGAGGCAAGGACCCGCGCATAATGATCGAGCGAAGCCCGGGAGAATTTGCCCGGCTCCGGCTCGATCCGCGCCCATTCGATCCCGAACCGATAACAGTTCAGGCCGATCGAGCGGGCGATCGCGAAATCCTGGCTGTACCGGTGATAGCTGTCGCAGGCATCACCCGACGGATCCTTGTAGACTGTCTCGGGCAAATTCTCGAGCAGCCAGCTGTCGGCGTTGACGTCGTTGCCCTCACTCTGATGAGCCGAGATCGCCGCGCCCCACAGAAAGCCTTTCGGTACCTTGCGTCGGGGTGTTCCGTGTCCCGGGGACACGCCCGCCACCGCGGCTGCCGTCAGCCCCGCCAATACGGTGCGCCGCGTCGTCGTCATGCTGCTCTCCTGATTTCCTCGTGACGGGAATGGGCACCGGTTCGCCCTACTGCTCCGCACCGTATCTGGACCCGCTTGTTACCTTTCGGCATCTGCGCACTGGCAGATGGCCTTGAACCCCGCAGCCATGAACGTCGCCATGTGCTTCCTGATCGACACGAAATCATCGGAAGAACAAAGCCCGCGCGACAGTTCGTCCAGCCGGCCGGTGCGCGCCATGTTATGGGTCATCGCGCCGGACAGAAAATGATATCCCCAGAAGATCGTTTCCTCGTCGCAGTTCGGCATGGCTTTTTTGAGCAATTCGATCAGGGCCAGGACGACCGGATTATAATATCTGGTCATCTTTTCGGCCCCCCAGCCGGCTGCGCTGTTGGCCTGGGCGCTGATCTTTCCGATCGCTGCCCAATATTCCTTGTCCTCGAGTTGCACGTTCAGGTCAGCGTCGATCCAGGCATGCAGCGCACCCTCGACCGTGACGTTATCGCCGGCCTCCTCGGCATAGCGCCGCATCGCCTCAAGCCGATTGTGCGTGGAAATCGGCGCCTTGCGCGCCCAGATCGCCTCGTAGATGCTCTCTTTGCCGTTGAAGTGATAATGGATCAGCGTCGAACTGACACCGACACGCGTCGCGACATCCTTCAGCGTAACGCCATGATAGCCGAACTCTGCGAACAACTCCTCGGCCGCATCCAGGATGCGCTCGATCGACTCCTCTCGAACCCGCTCCTTATGCTTTCTAGCGCGGGGGCGCTCGGGGGCCTTACTCATCGC
>CAISGR010000186.1 GCA_903884945.1 uncultured bacterium | reverse complement strand
GGAACGTCGGCGACCACGGCGAGAGCGATCCGCCGCCTGTCGTATAGGCCGTCTCCACGTCGATCGTGGTTTCGGCCGGCACGAAGTCGGTCTCCAGCTCGACGGCCCCACCCGTCACTGACGTATCGGTCGACTCTTTCCAGCTCGCCGAGCCCGTGACGCGCCAGCGCCACGACCAGGTGATGTCATCGCGATCCGGCCCATCCGTGGAAACGCGGAGGCGAACACCGCTCGCCCCTGAGGACACGGTATCGAAGAAGGCCGTTACCGCCGTGATTTCCGGCGCGGTGAGCAGCTGGCGCGCGGTGTTGCCACCGGGAATGGCCGGGCCGGCGCCCTCTTCGGTCGCAGGGTTCCAACTGTCGATATTCGGATCGGCCGCCCGAATCTGAAACGTGACGGACAGGCCGTCCTCATTGATCTGAGGCGGAGCGTAGATTTCGACGACCGCATCGGCGAGTTCGTCCAGCTCGTCCGGTCCAAGCTGGAGGCGGACATAGCGCTTGCCGAGCGCACGCAGGGCCGAAAGTTTGCAGCGGATCGAGCCTGACGCGGCCATGGCCTGCGACAAGCGCCGCTTGGCCAGACGCCGCGCCTGTCCGTTCCACTGCACCCAGGCCGGCGAGAAGGTCTGCGTTCTCTCCTCGCCCACCGTGGCGATGTCGTCGAGATCCTGCCACGGATCGGTTTGCACCGTGTTGTATCCGTGCGCTGGGGAGACGTAGCGCACGTCGAGCGAGTTGACCGCCGTTTCGCGCACCACATAGGACTGCCAGCTAAGGTCGATCACCTCAGCATCGGTGATGATGACGTCAGGTTCCTCATAGTGACCACACTTGAGGATGATCGCCCCATCGCCCCGCCGCGCCATGAAGCCGTCGCAGGCGTCCCGAAACGAGGTAACGATATCAGCAAGCCGGGCGTCGCAACTATACTCGCCGCCCACCTGGTAACGAGGCTCGGTCACCGTCAGCCCCGACGCCACGGCCCACGCCACGGGCGAGGCGACAGGGTGGTCAAAGTCCAGCCCGGGCGTGAAGTGGACGACATCGCCGGCGATGGAAGTGACAGTCCTCAGCTCGCTCGGATTGCCGATCTGGAGCTGACTGCCGCTGGCCAGGCCATCGACCCGTTGCAGGGACACGGACGTCGAACTGGACGTGGCGTAGACGTTTATGAGCGAGCGAACGGTTTCGACCGGAATGCCGTCGTCGCAGAGATTGGCCTCCGCCGTCAGTTCGTCCAGCGCCGGGACGAACCTGCGATCCCAATCGTAATCAGGACCGCGATGCGTGGCGAGTTCATGCGCCCAGCAGACGATGGCGTTCGTCGAGAACTTCCACGTCGTCGGATCGGAACGGGTTTGGGTTTCGTCGCGCCAGTCGAAGACCGGCGACAGGCGGCTGACAATCGACAGGCTTGGCTTCACGCCCCGGAAGTCGGTGTTGAACGCGGTGAGCTTGCCGTTCTGACACCGGAAGTAGGCGCTGGCGACGCCATCACCGCGATGCGCCGACGTCCAGATATCGGGCCGCTCAGCGATCAGAGAAGCGTAGGCGGTTTCGGTCGGAAGACCGAGGCGTGTCTCGATCTTCACCCGACCGGTCGGATAGGCGCCGTCGTGCATTGTCTGCACCACGCCACCGATCAGCGTGACCAGATCATCGTTGACGTAGAAATCTTCGAACCCGTCGATCCGCCCGTCGTGCAAGGCTATAACCCGATAAAGGACGTTGTCCTGGACCGTATCGAGCATCACCGGGCCGCTGATACGAGCACGGCCATAACCACGCATCCGAGCGCCGATGGCTTGCTTGACCATTTGTCGCCCGGACTCAGGCTTGGGAATGGACGGCGCCAGGGCGGCGTTGATCGCCAACTCGGCCACCAGCAACGGCGTGGCGGCGACGACCGAGGCCGTGATCGAGGCAACAGCAATCGTTGTCGCCGTCTCCAAACCAATCGTGTTGCCGATCGCGACGGCAGCATCGACGGCGTAGTCTACTGCGATCGCGATAGCTGCAGGCATCCTAGACCCTCCACGCTATCAGGGCTGGAGCAGGCGCGATAATGAGTCCGTTCAAGCCGAGCACAGCCCAGCCGCGCACGGTCCGGACCGCGCCAGCGATCTCTTCGCCGTTGCCCGTCAAGATCGGAACAGCCCCAACGTCGCCGCTTACCGGTCTGTTGGTCTGCTCAAGTCCCGCCAGCGCCGCACCCCGCGCCATAACAGCGATTACACCGCCCTCGCGCTTTAGCAGGCGCCGACAGCCGAGCGCCGTGGAGTAACGACCGCGCCACGGCGCGCCAGCATCCACGCCATGCACCAGGCGCACCTGTTCGGCCGCCATGAGACAACAGTCGAAATCTCCCCATGCG
>CAISGR010000185.1 GCA_903884945.1 uncultured bacterium | reverse complement strand
GCTGGGATAGGGCACGATCCCGCGGTCGCCCTTGAGGTCGAGAACTAGGGCATTGGCCCCGCCAGCGCTGATGATCGACAGCGCGCCGTTCAACAGCTTTTGTGAACCGATGCCATAGACGGTCAAATAGAGCGCCCTGGGAATGAAAGGGGTGAGTTTCACCAGGCCCTGCGATCGCGCCAGCTCTGCGCCGGAGATGGTCGCCTGGCGATAGCCTGGCGCGCGCACCAGGATCTGGCCCGGCGTGCCGGCAAGATGAAAGGCGCCGCTATTTCCCAGCCTCGTCTCTCGGTTGCCGATGGTCACGATGCCATCGGCCACGGGAGCACCGGTGGCCGCATCCGCCAGATGGGCGTTCAGGCCCGGCGCATCGGCGCGGGCAGCGGGGGCGAGAAGGAGTGCCGCAAGAAGCGCGATCGACGCGCGGAGGCACCATTTCACGGCCGCTGCCCCTCGGACCGGGCAATACGCTGCGCTACAATGCGTTCGCCTCGAGTGGCATCGGCGACGGGAACGCGCGGCAGCGCGAGCGGGTCTGCGCCGGGCTTTGCCGGTCCGCCTTCATAGGCAAAGGCAAACGCGTAGCCGGCGTTGCGCGCCGCCACCTCGAGGTCGGGGGCGACGATTCCGTACGGCCAGGCGAGCATATCCACCGGCTTGCCCAAATGGGCTTCGAGGACTGCCTTCGATCGTCGCAACTGATCGTCGACAAAGTGCTGAAAATCGGCGGGCTTTCTGTGGCGCCGTTCGGCGTTGAAGTCCGGGTGCCAATAGGTGTGGGATTGCACGTCTACCAGGCCCGTGGCCTGCATCTCGCGAAGCTGATCCCAAGTCAGCGCGTAGGAAGCCCGGCCGATTGCCGAGGGATAGATGAACAGCGTGACGGGTATGTCGAGCTTGCGGATCAGCGGGAAGAGAATGGTGTAAACCGAGCGGTGGCCATCATCGACCGTGATCACCGCCTCCTTGGAAACGGCGGTTGCAGTTGGCGCTTTCAGCTCGGTCACGGCGTCGCGGAGGCGGACAATGCGAAACCCATGCTGTGCGAGCCATGCAAGCTGGGACGTGAAGGCCCTGCGCGTCACGGTGGTGGGGCCAGCGATCGCCGGATCGAAACGATGATAGGCGAGGATGGGAATGCCGGCCGGCTTCTGGGCCTCTGCGGGTGACATCATGACCGTGAGCGCGACCAATCCGCCAAGGGCGATCAATCGCCTGCGACGGAGCGGAGGCGAATTGATCGCGGGGATATCGTTCATGCGCCGGTCTCCATTCAGGCACCGACGGATATGGGGCTTGTCCGAGCAGGCCTATGGTGGGGTTTACCTAGGTGCTCGTGTCGCAGCTCGATGCCGATGCTCTGGCCTCCGGCGGGACAGCTTGTGGTCAACACGTATTCCGGCGCTGTCGGCGCCTGAGATAGGCTCGCCGCACCGGGAAAGTCGAGGCTGGGACGGGACGGCGTGGTGGATTTGCGAAGACGCGTCCTGGGCGGTTCAGATGAGGACTGGAGGAAGTTGCGTCGTTTGCCGTCACGACGTTGCGCCGACCGACACATTTTCTCCCCAAGCGAGAGCGAACCATGACACTCCAAAGCCCAGCAATTGCCGAAGCACCCGACCCTTTCGAGGAGACGGCCACGTTGGCCGATCGCTTCACCGTGGCGCTGCTGGCGCAGTGGACCAGGGGTGTCTCCCCGGCGGCATTGGCCGCGGCTTATTTCGACTGGGCGAGCCATCTCGCGCTTGCGCCCGGGAAGCAGGCGCACCTCGCGCTCAAGGCGGCGCGAAAGGAAACGCGGCTGGCCCAGTTCACTGCCGGCAACCGGCCCTGGTCGCCGACCGAGCCCGTGATCGAACCGCTACCGCAGGACCATCGCTGGGACGACCCAGCCTGGCGCGATCTGCCCTATGCATCGTGGCAGCAGGCCTTCCTGCTCTGCCAGCAATGGTGGGATGCTGCGACGCGCAACGTGCCCGGCGTGGAGCCGCATCACGAGCGGGTGGTCAATTTCGTCGGGCGCCAGATTCTCGACATGTTGTCCCCCTCCAATTCGATTCTCACCAATCCCGTGGTGCAGCGGCGGATTCTGGAAACCGGAGGCACATGTCTGATCGAGGGGGCGCAACTGCTCCGCGAGGATGTGGAGCGCACACTACGGCATACACCGCCGGCGGGCGCCGACGCCTTCAGGCCCGGGGTGCAGGTGGCGGTGACGCCGGGGCGCGTCGTCTGGCGCAACGAACTGATGGAACTGATCCAGTACACACCGACGACGGAGACGGTCCGGCCCGAGCCGGTACTGATCGTGCCGGCGTGGATCATGAAATATTATATTCTCGACCTGTCGCCGGAGAATTCGCTGGTCAACTGGCTGGTGGGGCAGGGGCATACGGTCTTCATGATCTCGTGGCGCAACCCGGATGGTTCGCTGCGCGACATGGACATGGATGCCTTTCGCCGTCTCGGACCAATGGCTGCACTCGATGCGGTGCAGGCGATCACCGGTGCGCCCAAGGTGCACGGCGTCGGCTATTGTCTGGGCGGCACGCTGCTGGCCATCGCGGCGTCGGCCATGGCGCGTGACGGGGACATGCGGCTCGCCAGCCTCAGCCTCTTCGCCGCGCAGACTGAATTCAGCGAACCCGGCGAGCTCGGGCTGTTCATCGATTCATCCCAGGTCGAGTTCCTGGAAGAGATGATGTGGACGCGCGGCTATCTCGACAGTTCGCAGATGTCGGGCACGTTCGAACTGCTGCGCTCGAACGATCTGATCTGGTCCCGTCTGGTCAGCGAATACCTGATGGGCGAGCGGCCGGCGATGAGCGACCTGATGGCCTGGAACGCCGATGGGACGCGCATGCCCTACGCAATGCACAGCGAATATCTCAGGCGCCTGTTCCTTAACGACGACCTCGCCGAGGGCCGCTTCCCCGTGAATGGGCGGCCGGTGAGCCTGTCGGACCTGCACCTGCCGATCTTCGCCTTGGGCACCGAGACCGATCACGTCGCGCCCTGGCACTCGGTGTACAAGCTCCACCTGCTTACCGACAGCGAGATTACCTTCGCGCTCACCTCCGGAGGGCACAATGCCGGGATCGTCTCGCCACCGGGGCACCCGCGGCGCCATTATCGCGTGCTGACGCGGCCGGCGGGCGGCAATTACCTCGATCCTGCCGGCTGGGAGGAGCAGGCAGTGTCGCACGAGGGATCGTGGTGGCCCGAATGGGCGGCATGGCTTGCCGCGCACTCGGGCGGGCCGGTCGCGCCGCCACCGATGGGCGCGCCGGAGAAAGGCTATCCCGCGCTGGAGCCGGCGCCGGGGAGCTATGTCCGCCAACCCTGAGGGCGGCGGACACGGGCATCACGCCATATATTGTCCGCCATTCACTGACAGCGTCGCGCCCGTGATGTAGCCGGCCTCCTCCGCACAGAGGAACGCGACGGACCGGGCGATCTCGGCGGGCTGGCCGAGCCGGCCAACCGGAATCTTCGCGGTGATCCCGGCGAGGACGTCGGCGGGCACTGCACGGACCATTTCCGTATCGGTATAGCCGGGCGCGACGGCATTTACCGTGACGCCGCTGCGCGCGCCTTCCAGCGCCAGCGCCTTGGTGAAGCCCAGCACGCCCGCCTTGGCTGCGGCATAGTTGACCTGGCCGAACTGGCCGGCCTGGCCGTTGATCGAGCTGATGCTGACGATCCTGCCCCATTTGCGCGACCGCATGCCCGCGAAGACGGTGTGCGCCATGTTGAGGCAGCCGATCAGATCGACTTCGATCACCTCGCGCCATTGCTCCGGCAGCATTTTCGCAAAGCTCGAATCGCGCGTTATGCCGGCATTGTTCACGAGGATGTCGACGGGGCCGAGCGCTGCCTCGACCCTGGCGATTCCGTCGACGCATGCCTGGTAATTGGCGACTGACCATTTGAAGGTGGGGATGCCGGTCTGCTCGGTGAAGGCGGCGGCATGGGCATCGTCGTCGGGATAGGTGGCCGCGACGATGACGCCGGCCGCCTGGAACGCGCGGCAGATCGCGGCGCCGATACCGGTGGTGCCGCCGGTCACGACGGCCACGCGGTGCGGATTGGATATGGAAGCCATTGTCATACTCCTCGAGTGGAAGGGTTTCAGGCCATGGTGTTGATGGCCCGGCGGAACTGGGCGAGCGCGATGGTGAAGAAGACGGCCCCGATGGCGAGGATCGCGAGCAGTTGCGGCCAGACCACAGTGAGATCCGCGCCGCGATAGAGGATGCCCTGCGCGAGCTTCACGAAGTGGGTGGTCGGCGCGGCGAGCATGATATCCTGCACCAGTTTCGGCATGCTCTCGCGCGGCGTGCTGCCGCCCGACAGCAGTTCGAGCGGTACGATGGTGAGGATCACCAGCAATCCGAACTGCGGCATCGAGCGGGCGAAGGTGCCGAGGAAGATGCCCATCGAGGTGGTGGCGAACAGATGCGCGGCCGCGCCCAGCAGGAACAGGCCGATTGATCCCTCGATCGGGACGTGCATCGCGCCCTGGACGACGAAGGTGAGCGAGAACCAGGTCGCGACCAGCACCACCAGGCCCATCGACCAGACCTTCGCCGCCATGATCTCGAACGGCGTCACCGGCATCACCAGCAGGTGTTCGACCGTGCCGTGCTCGCGCTCGCGGATCAGCGCGGCGCCGGTGAGAATGATCGAGAGGATGGTGACATGGTTGATCACCTGCATCACCGCGCCGAACCACAGCGCGGTGAGGTTTGGATTGAACCGCGCGCGCACCGCGAGGCTCACCGGCAGCGCCGTCGCGCGACTGTTATGGCCGGCAAACCCAGCCACTTCGCTGGTGACGATCTGCTGGACATAGGCATTGCCGGAAAAGGCCTGGCCCATCCGCGTGGCATCCACGTTGAGCTGGATTTCGGGATGCCGCCCGGCGAGCAGGTCGCGCTGGAAATTGGGCGGTATGTCGAGGACGAAGGTATAGCGACCCTGGTCCATCGCGGCATCGACCGCCTGCTGGTCGATCATCGCCGGCGGGGTGAAATAGGGCGGATAGAACGCATTCACGATCCGTTGCGACAGCGGCGACTGATCCTCGTCGACGATGGCGATCGGCGCCTTGTTGAGCGTTTCGGGAATCCCGGTCGCGGCGACGTAGACCGATGCGGTGAAGGCCCACAGGATCAGTACGACCATCATCCTGTCGCGCCACAGGCTGCGCATTTCCTTGATGCCGAGGCGCGCGATGTTGGAGACCCGCATCGCTCAGTGCTCCTGCTTGCGGACCAGCGCGATGCCGGCGGCCATCAGCAGCGGCGCGGTGATGGCGAGCGCGAGGAAGGCGCCCGGCAGGTCGGCGATGCCGAGCGCCTTGCAGAAGACGCCGCGGCTGATCGTGAGGATATGCGTGGCCGGATAGAGCTCGCCGATCACCTTGCCCGTGCCCTCGAGCGAGGCGACCGGCGTCAGCATGCCGGAGAATTGCACGGCCGGAATGATCGTGCCGATCGCGGTGCCGAAGATCGCCGCGATCTGGCTGCGCATGAAGGTCGAGAAGATCAGCCCGATCGCGGTCGAGCTCATGACGAACAACAGCGACCCCAGGGTGAGCGCGAACAGGCTACCCTTGAGCGGCACGCCGAACACCGTTACCGCCAGGATGGTCAGCAGCACGAAGTTGAGCATCGCCAGCACGATATAGGGCAACTGCTTGCCCAGCAGGAATTCGGTGCGCGTCACGGGCGTGACGTAGAGATTGACGATCGATCCCAGCTCCTTCTCGCGCACGACGCTGAGCGCGGTGAGCATCGAGGGGATCAGCAGCAACAGGATCGGGATCACGGCGGGCACGATCGCGACGAGGCTGGCGACGTCGGGATTGTAGCGGTAGCGCGTCTCGATATCGACGAGGCCAAGCGACGGCCGCACGCCCAGCTCGCGCATCGAGAAATCGGAGAGCCAGGCCACATGCATCGCTTGGACATAGGAGAGCACGGTCTCCGCACGGCTGGGCATCGATCCATCGACCCACATGCCGATCGAGACAGCGGTCCCACGCCTGATATCGCGGGCGAAGTGCTCCGGAATCTCGATCACGACGCTCAATTCGCCGTCGCGCATCCGCCGGTCCAGCTCGGCATAGCCGTGCACCGGGGCATGTTCGACGAAATAGCGCGAGCCGGAAAGGTTCAGCGCATAGTTCTGGCTGGTGGTGGTGCCGTCGCGATCGAGCACTGCATAGGGCAGGTTCTCCACGTCGAGGCTGATGCCATAGCCCATGATGAAGAGCAGGAAGATGCTGCCGACCAGCGCCAGCGTGGCGCGGATCGGATCGCGGCGGAGCTCCAGCGCTTCGCGGCGGGTGTAGCTCAGCATGCGCCTGAGACTGAAGCGCCTGGGCGCTTCCCGCGTGGTGGCTGCTTGCCAGGATGCTGGTGCCTGTGGCGGCGCATCCGCGATCGGCACGCCGTCCGCGTCGAGGCCGCCCATCCGCCGGAGGTGGCCGATAAAGGCCGCTTCCAGGTCCGGTGCACCGCTCGCCCGCACCAATTCGGCCGGCGTGTCGGTCGCCAGCACCTTGCCCATATGCATCAGCGCGATGCGATCGCAGCGCTCGGCTTCGTTCATGAAATGGGTCGAGATGAAGATCGTCACGCCGTCCCGGCGTGCGAGATCGATCATCATCTGCCAGAAGGTGTCGCGCGCGATCGGATCGACGCCCGAGGTCGGTTCGTCGAGGATCAGTATCTCCGGCGCGTGGATCATCGCGACGGCGAGCGACAGGCGCTGGCGTTGGCCGAGCGGCAGGCTGTCCGGATACGCATCCATCAGCTCGGCAAGGTCGAAGCGCCGGGCCATCTCGGCGACGCGATCCGCGACATGCGCGGCGGCGACGTGAAACAGCTGCGCGTGCAACTCCAGATTCTGCCGGACCGTGAGTTCAGTGTAGAGGGAGAAGCTTTGCGACATGTAGCCGACGCGCTTGCGCGTCTCGATATCGCGCGGATCGACGGCGCGGCCGAACAGCAGCGCTTCGCCCTCGCTGGCGGGCAGCAGCCCCGTCAGCATCTTCATCGTCGTGGTCTTGCCGCAGCCGTTAGACCCGATGAAGCCGAAAATCTCCCCGGGTTCGATGCGAAAATCGACATGGTCGACTGCCACGAAGTCCCCGAATCGCTTCGTCAGCCCGCGCGCCTCGATCGCCGGCGCGCCGTCTGGGGATAGGGCGCGGGGCGGGATGACGATGGCGTGATGTTCGCGGCGGCGTTCCTCGGGCAGGAGCGCGATGAAGGCTTCCTCCAATGTGGCGGAACCGGTGCGTGCAAGAAGTTCGGCGGCGGTGCCGGTAGCGAGAATGCGCCCGGCGTTCATTGCCACCAGCCAGTCGAAGCGCGCTGCCTCCTCCATATAGGCAGTGGCGACGAGCACGCTCATCCCCGGCCGGCTCGCTCGGATGCGATCGATCAACTCCCAGAATTGCACGCGGGACAGGGGATCGACGCCAGTCGTCGGCTCGTCGAGCAGCAGCAGGTCGGGATCGTGGATCAGGGCGCAGCACAGGCCCAGTTTCTGCTTCATGCCCCCGGAGAGCTTGCCGGCGGGGCGGGTGCGGAACGGGGCGAGGCCGGTCGCCTCGAGCAGTGCCTCGATCCGATGCTCGCGCTCGTCGTGGTCCTGGCCGAACAGCCGGGCGAAAAAATCGATATTCTCGAACACCGATAGCGTCGGGTAGAGATTCTTGCCCAGCCCCTGCGGCATATAGGCGATACGCGGGCAAACCTGGAGGCGGTGGCCGGCATCGGCCATGTTGCCCCCCAATACCTCCACGCTGCCTTCCTGGATCGCCCGGGCGCCGGCAACCAGCGCGAACAGCGTCGATTTGCCCACCCCGTCCGGACCGATCATCGCCACCATGCGCCCGGCGGGCAGATCGAGATCGACACCGTCAAGGGCAGCCGTGTCGCCAAAGCGCACGCGCACGCCGGAGAGCCGGGCCGCGAAGTCGGTCATTTCGCCGGCGTCAGCGCAAGCTTGGCGGGCCAGGGCTTGCTCGGATCGATCCGCACATAGGCCATGCCCGGCAAGCCCGACTTAACCTGCGCGCGATAGCGCGCGAGCACGGCCGGATCGATCGAGGCGCGCACGCGAAACATCAGCTTCTGGCGCTCGTCCTTCGTCTCGACTGTCTTGGGGGTGAATTGCGCCACGTCCGCGACGAACGAGATGCGCGCCGGGATCACGTGATCGGATGCTGAATCGAGCACGATCCGCGCCTCGTCGCCCAGCCCGACATGGCCCACGGCCTGCTCGGGCAGGAAGAAGGTGAGATAGACGTCGCTCAGGTCGATGAGGTTGAGCACCTTGCCGCCTGCACCCACCACTTCGCCCGGCTCGGCGATGCGATACTGGACGCGGCCAGCGCGCGGCGCGCGGAGCACGGCGTCCTCGATATTCACGTCGAGCTGCCGGGTTGCCGCCTGTGCCGCTTCGACATTGGCGCGCGCGCCCGCAACCTGCGATCGCGCGGTGGCGATGGTGGCGTCGATGGCATCGATCTGCGCCTGCGCGGCATCGACGGCAGCTTGCGCGCTTTGCAGGCGCGCATGATCGTCTTCCTGCTCCTGCCTCGGCGTTGCGCCTTCGGCGGCGAGTTCGGTCGAGCGCCCGAGATGGCGCCGCGCAGCACCGAGATCCGCCTCACGCTGGCGGAGTTGCGCGACGGCGGCCGCACGCTGGCTCAACGCCTGCGCCACCTGCATCCGGGCGGATTGCACCGCGGTAACGGTGCCCTGGACCTGCGCTTCGGCCTGCGATCGCTGCGCCTGCAACGCGTCCACGTCGATCGTGGCGAGGATCTGGCCCGCTTTCACCTCGTCGCCTTCCCTGGCCAGGATCGTGCGGATACGCCCTGGTACCTTTGCGGAGATGTCGACTTCGGTCGCTTCGATCCGGCCATTGCCGCTCGCGATGCCGAGGCCCAACGGATCGCGGGTGAGATAATGCCGGGCGATCAGCGCCACAGCTACAAGGACGGCGGCGATGCCGAATCGGATCGCCCATTTGCTCCAGCCAGCTTTCATGGATTACGTCCCTGCGATTCTGGTTCGGGAAAGCCGCCGCCCAGCGCGGCATAAAGAGCGACGCCGCTTGCGAGCCAGGCGCGGCGCAACTGGATCAGCTTCTGCTGGGTGGAGAAGCGATCGCGCTCGGCGTCGAGCACCTCGAGATAGGCTGACCGCCCGGCATCGTAACGCAACTGGGCAAGTCGCAAACGCTCGGCCAGTGCCGTGATCGCCTGCTCGGTGGTGGCGATCTGCTCGGCGAGCCAGCGCCGTTGCGCCAGTGCATCGGCGACGTCACGAAAGGCTGACTGGATTGCCTTGTCATAGCCGGCGAGCATCTCAGCGCGCTGCGCCTCGCTCAGCCGGAGGTTGGCGTGCAGCTTTCCAGCGGTGAAGATCGGGAGCGAGATGCTGGGGCGGAACAGCCAGAGGCCGGTTCCCGTGCCGAACAGGCCGTCCAGGTCGCCGCTCGTGCTTCCGGCCATGCCGGTGAGGCTGATCGAGGGGAGAAAGGCGGCGCGGGCAGCGCCGATATTCGCCTCTGCGCGGCGGAGCTGATGTTCGGCGGCGACGATATCGGGCCGGTTGACGAGCAGCGCCGAGGGAAGGCCGGCGGGAATCGGCTGGTCGAGCCCGACTTGTTCCAGGTCGTGGCGGAAAGAGGACTCGGCGACCGGCTCGCCCACCAGCAGGGCCAGCGCGTTCAGGTTCTGCGCGCGTGCCAGTTCGATCGCCTGGATTTCGCCCACTGCCTGCGTCCGTAGTGTTTCTGCCTGCGTAACCTCGACGTTCGAGCCCGAACCGACCTGATAGCGCCGCGTCAGGATGTGGAGCGATCGCTCGCGGTTCGCCAGCGTGTCGCGCGCCAGTGCCAGCCGCTCGGCATATTCGCGATCGGCGAGATATCCGGCGGCAACTTGCCCGATCAGGCTGGTGGCGAGGCCGCGCCGCGCCTCGGCGTTCGCCAGATATTGCTCCAATGCGGCAGCGCGCAGGCTGCGCAGGCGGCCGAACAGATCGATTTCCCAGCTGGTCTGGAGCAGTCCGTTATAGCTGGTGAGCGTGTCATCTCCCAACAGCAGCGAGAGGTTGTCCGGCAGGCCGATTTTCGCGGCACCGAGCGATCCGCTCACCTGGGGCGCGAGGTCGGCGCCACGCGCACGCACGCCGGCGCGCGCCTGCTCGATCCGCGCGGCGGCAGCCTGGAGGTCGCGATTATTGTCGAGGGCGCGGCCGATCAGCGCCTGCAGTTCCGGGTCAGCGAAGAAGTCGCGCCAGCCGATACGCGCCACCGAGTCTCCGGTCGGTATTTCCTGCGGCGGGGTGTAGCTCGCCGGAACCGGCAGCGCTGGATGCATTGGTGCGGGCGTCAACGAACACCCGCTCAGCAAAAGCGTGGCTGCGAGTGACCGGATGACGGCTTTGGTACGATTCGCCAATTTTACAGCCCAAAAATGCGCTCGGAGGCCTGCCTGCTACCGCAGTGCAGCAAGGCGCGGCATTGGGGATGCTACGGACGTGGCCGGGGCGTATGGCGCGATTCCCCATCGCCTTGGCACGCCTTCGGGCGCAATGGTCGCGCGATGTGCATCCTGGCCCTTGCATGGCGATCCCATCCGCGATGGCTGCTGGTCATGGCGGGCAACCGCGACGAGTTGCATGACCGGCCCGCCGCGCCGCTGGCGCGCTGGGATCACCCGACGCATCTGCTCGCGGGGAAGGATCTGCAATCGGGCGGAACCTGGGCCGGTGTTTCGGAGGAAGGGCGCTTCGCGGTCATCACGAACCGCAGGGGCTATGGCGCTCCGGATCCGGCGCGCGCGTCGCGCGGCGCGCTCGTAACCGACCTGCTGGTCGGCGAGGGGCGCTATGCTGCGGCCGATGCGGCCGAGCTTTCCGACTTCAACCCCTTCAATCTGATCATGGCGGATCGGGAAGAGGCCCGGTTCCTGTCCAATCGCCCCGAGGCAATCCGCCATATCCTCGTGCCCGGTCTCTATGGCCTTTCCAATGGCGCGCTCGACGAACCCTGGCCCAAGACCTTGCGGCTCAAGGCAATGCTTTCGGATTGGATCGCTGCCGGGGCGACTCGCCCGGAAGCGCTGCTGGACTGCCTCCGCGACGAGACGCTGCCCGACATTGGCATCCGTCCGGCGCAACCGTCTGATATGCCGCAGGAGCCGACGCTGTCGCCCATCTTCATTCGCAACCCGGTCTACGGGACGCGCTGCAGCACAATGGTCGCGATCGATGACCGCGGACGCGGTGTGATCGTGGAACGCCGCTATGCGCCGACGGGCGAGGCGACCGGAGAGACCGGCCTCTCATTCTCCTGGCCGCGCTGACGGCTTTTCGAGATTGGCGCGCCCGACTGGATTCGAACCAGTGGCCTCAAGATTAGAAGTCTCGTGCTCTATCCAACTGAGCTACGGGCGCGCGGATTGCGCGGACTAGCGCGGATTGCAACGCTGCGAAACCGGCTTCATATTCGAAACGAAGCAGGGGGCGCAGAATGAACGACACGGGCAGACCGCAGGCCGTCACCGCGCGGGAGATCGCTGGCCGCGAATTCCGCTATTTCGATTTCGTCATGGTGGCGTTCGTGGTGATCCTGGTGCTCTCGAATGTCGTGGGGGCAGGCAAGCGCGCGGTGGTGGATCTGCCCTGGATCGGATTGTGGCCTTTTGGTGCGGGCATCCTCTTTTTCCCGCTCTCCTATCTCCTCGATGACGTGCTCACCGAAGTCTATGGCTACGCCCGCGCCCGGCGTGCGGTCTGGGCTGGGTTCGTCGCCCTGTCTTTTCTCGTCGTGATGGAGTGGACGGTAGTCGCCTTGCCGCCCGCCGCCGACTGGAACGGGCAGGGCCATTATCAATATGTGTTCGGGGAACCACCGCACTTCGTCGACACCTTTCCCTATATCAGCGTGGGGATTGGCGGGCGAATCGCCTTTGCGTCGCTCTGCGCGTTCTGGACAGGGGACCTGCTCAATTCTTTCGTGCTGGCCAAGATGAAGATCTGGACCGAAGGCAAGATGCTCTGGACCCGCACGATCGGCAGCACGATTGTCGGCGAGGGGGCGGACAGCCTGATTTTCTATCCTCTGGCATTTTACGGTCTTCCCGACTGGCCGGTCGCTGCCATGTTCGCGGTGATGCTCAGCCAGTTCGTGCTGAAGGTGAGCTGGGAAGTGATCCTCACGCCCGTTACCTATGCGGTGGTCGGGTTCCTGAAACGCCGTGAAGGGGTGGATGTCTACGACCGCGGCACCGACTTCTCGCCGTTTCACGCGCGGATCTGACGATACTTTAACCATATGGGTTCAAACATGTGGAGTCCGGAGCCGGAATCGAACCGGCTCGTCGCGGGGTTGCAACCCGCTGCGTTCCCATTTCGCCATCCGGACCTGCTGCTGCCCTCAGGGGTGACCGGCGGGATTTGCACCCGCTATCATCGGAATCACAAACCGACCGCGCACTGCATTGCGTTCGGCCACACCTGAAGGCAGCATAAATATCTTGGTTTTATGGGTGCTTTGGCAGATCGTGTCTGCAATCGAGCACATGTCGGGCAACTCGTGCCCGGGGCGGTCGTGTCAGGTGAACAGCACCCCGGACACCGGGCGCGGTTACGCGTCCGTCAATGTCGACAGGTGAGGTGCGGTCGCGTGGCAGGCAGAGTCGGGTACATGCGGTGGTCTATGTCACCGGGCCGAGAAATGTGCAAGAGCCTATTTGGCTAAACTTGCACCAACGATGGTCAGGCCCCGACGGTTTCGAGCAGCCCCTCGAACAGGCGGCGGCCGTCAATGCCGCCATGGGCTGCCTCGATGCGGCGCTCCGGATGCGGCATCATGCCCAGCACATTGCCGGCAGCATTGAGCACACCGGCGATCTTTCGCGCGGAGCCGTTGACATCGCCCGTATAGCGGAACGCGACGCGGCCTTCGCCTTCGAGGCGATCGAGCGTCTCGGTATCGGCGAAATAATTGCCGTCATGATGCGCGACCGGGATCGTGATCTTCTCACCCTGGCCATAGCGGCTGGTGAAGGCGGACTGCGCGTTAGCGACGGTCAACTCGACGTCGCGACAGACGAAGTTGAGCCCCTCGTTTCGCATCAGCGCGCCGGGCAGCAACCCTGCCTCGGTGAGCACCTGGAAGCCATTGCAGATGCCAAGTACCGGCAGGCCGCCATCGGCCGCTTCCACGACCGCGCGCATGATCGGAGATCGTGCCGCGACGGCGCCGGAGCGGAGATAGTCGCCATAGGAAAAGCCGCCGGGGAGGGCGACCAGGCCGGTGCCCGCTGGAAGCGCGGTCTCGCCGTGCCATACCATCGCGGGCTTCACGCCCATCACCGCTTCCAGCGCGACGGCGATGTCGCGGTCGCAGTTCGAGCCCGGAAAGACGATGACGGCGGTCTTCATGCGCGTTCCACCCGGTAGTTTTCGATGACGGTATTGGCGAGGAGCTTGCGGCACATCTCGTCGATGCTCGCGTCGCTGGTGTCGTCCGCGACGTCGAGCTCGATCAGCTTGCCGGCGCGCACATCGTTGACGCCGTCAAAGCCCAGCCCTTCCAGCGCCTTGTGGATGGCCCTGCCCTGTGGATCGAGCACGCCGTTCTTCAGCGTGACGAAGATACGGAGCTTCATGGGCGATTCCTGGGCTTGGGACAGTTGGCGACCCTATGGCGGGCAGCCGCGCCCGCCGCAAGCTTCATGGATGAATTCCAGTGCGCGAAAGCGGGCGGCGCGATGCCGGAGCCACAACGCGGACGGGGCGGGCCGCTATTTGCCCTTGCTCAGGCGGTGCTTCTCGAGATCGAGCACGGCGCTGTCCGCGCCCTCCGGCAGCAGGCCAAGCCGACGGGCCACTTCCTGATAGGCTTCGACTTCGCCGCCCAGATCCCGACGGAAGCGATCCTTGTCGAGCTTCTCGTTGGTTTCCATGTCCCATAGGCGACAGCCATCGGGGCTGATCTCGTCCGCGAGAATCACCCGGGCATAGTCGTTGTCCCAGATGCGCCCGAATTCGAGCTTGAAGTCGACCAGGCGGATGCCGATTCCGGCGAACAGTCCGCACAGGAAGTCGTTCACCCGGATCGCGAGGTCGGCGATGTCGTGCATCTCCTCCTGGCTCGCCCAGCCGAACGCCGCGATGTGCTCGTCGGTGATCATGGGATCGCCGAGCGCATCGTCCTTGTAATAATATTCGATGATCGTGCGGGGCAGTTGCGTGCCCTCTTCGATGCCGAGCCGGGTCGAGAGCGATCCGGCGGCTACATTGCGGATCACCACCTCGACCGGAATGATCTCCACCTGTCGGATCAGCTGCTCGCGCATGTTGAGGCGGCGGATGAAATGCGTCGGCACGCCGATATGGCCGAGCAGCGTGAAGATATGCTCCGAAATCCGATTGTTGAGCACGCCCTTGCCGCTGATCGTGCCCTTCTTCTGGGCGTTGAACGCGGTGGCATCATCCTTGAAATACTGGATCAGCGTGCCGGGCTCGGGGCCCTCGTACAGGATCTTGGCCTTGCCTTCGTAAATCTGGCGGCGGCGAGCCATGATGGCATTACCCTCGAAAATGAGCAGCCCCGGCGGCGCAGAGTGCGCGGGCCGGGGCCGGAATAGGCGTTGCTATATCGAAAGGCGGCTGGCGGCGCAATCAACTTGGGGGCGCGGCCTCCCTGGTGTCCGCCGCCGCAGGACCCGGAAGAAGCGGTCCGAAACCCCGCGAGCCGCGGTCGGCACGGTTGGCCGAAAGAGCATCGCCGACGGCAGAGGCCACCTCAATCGTTCCCCGCCTCCACCTTCCATCACGATGACGGGTCGACGCGCCGGGGCGGGCGGCCTTGTCCCTCTATTCGACCGTTTCCCGCTCGTGATGTTCGTCGCGGGCGAACCAGCGCTGGATGACATTGCGGCCTTCCGCCGATTCTGGCGGGGCAGGCGGAATTTCGGGTGCCGGCATCTGGTCGGCGGGCCCCTGGACGATGCGGCGCAGGATCAGCGCGCCGCCGAGCAGGAGGATCAGCCATGGGCCGATTCCGGCGAGCACGGTCGCCAGTCCGGCCAATGACGAGAGCAGGGTCTGGCCGGCCGTGTCGAAGGTCGCGTCCGAACTGCCCAGGCCGCCGGCAGGGCCGCCAGAGCCGTACGTCAGGATGAGCGGAGTGGTCGCGACGCTTGTTCCGGCGCCCTGGTCGACCTCGCCGATCGTTGCGATGGCGGCGCGCAGCCGCTCCGCCTTGGCGACGATCAGCGCGCGTTGCCCGTCCGACAGCTGGCCGCGCAATTGTGCCTCGGCATTGCCCAGCGAATCCCGCAATCGCGCGATCACCATATCGCTCCGGCCGGCGGCGGCCGCCGAATCCGCACCCGCAATATCGGCCTTGGTCAGCGTTCCGCCCGCGTCCTTCACCGTTCCGATCGCGGCCTTGCCGAAGGCGCGGGCCAGGGTGGGATCGAGCTTCAGGGTGAGGGCCGCAGTCACATGATTCTGGTCGTCCACCGTGTAGCGCATCGCTGTGATGCGGCACCGCGAGGGGCCGAGCTGATCACACCCCTTTGCGTGGCTCTCCTGCACCGCGGCGATGCGGGATGAAGGCATGCGGAAGGCATAGCGATAGTCGAACGAACTGCTCGGGATGGAGTCGCCGCCGGCCTGTGGGGTGGTCGTTCCGCCTCCGCCGTCGGTTTGTCCGGGCGCCTGTTCGCATCCGGCGAGCATCAGAAGCGCCGCCATCATCGCCACGACTCGCATCGGCATTCCCCCCCTGAACGGAGCGAGGTATAGTATAGAAAGGATTAACCACGAAATGGCGGATCAGGAGAGGGCGTTCCGTTTCGAGAATTCGGGTATCCGATGGCGCCTCGATAGCCGGAATAGTCTTTCTTATTTCTTCTTCAGGGCGATGTGGATCAGGTGTTTCGCTTGCGCCCAGGCTGCCGTTTCGGGCGCGACCAGTTCGACATGACCAGTGGCCGGGATGAGGTGCAGCGCGATCTGGTCGCCGGCCCGTCTTGCCTGCGCCTCGTATCCAGTGGCGAGCCGAAGCGGGATAATGCGGTCCTCCTGCCCGTTCACGAGGTCCTGTGGAACGCGCATCGGCAACAGGCGTGGCACTGAAGTGTCGGCATAGCGATCGGCGCGCGAACCCGGCGCGCCGACAAGCTGCGCCACGACTTCGGTACCGCAACCATTGTCGGGGCTGGCGGCGGTCGCTTCGAGATCGGGCAAGCCGCCAAGGCTGACGACATGCATGATGGGGAGCGGCGGCCCAGTGCGAAGCGGGCTTTCCGCGGGAAGATTGGGGCGCGCTGCAAGCCAGAGGGCGAGATGGCCGCCGGCGGAGTGTCCGACGGCAATGATGTGGCGCGTGTCGAGGTGGAAGCGCGCCGCGTTTGCGGCCAGCGCATCGGCCGCCATGGCGACATCGAGGAACGTGCCTGGATAGCCGCCCCCAGGCCGGTCGACGCCGCGGTAGTCGATATTCCATACCGCGATGCCTTCCTTTCGGAGGTCATCGGCGATCCAGTTCATCAGGCTGCGATCGGCGATGCTGGTGGTCCAGCAGCCTCCATGCACCATCGTCACGGTAGGAAAGGGGCCGCTGCCGGCCGGAACCCAGACATCCACCTTCTGCATCTCGTCATCGCCATACGCGATGGTGGCGTCCGGCTTCGGTTGCGGGCGGCCGAGCAGGTCCGGCCAGGTCAGCAGAGGCGTGTCGGGCTTTGTCATCACGCCGCAGGTCAACGCGAGAAGCGCCGTCAGGGCAAGTCGGATCATGCTTGCCTGTTAGCACCTGGCGCTCACACCGCCGAAGGTTAGGCGGTCTTCCGCGGAGCACCGGCCTTTGTCGCGCTGGCCCGGGAACGCCATGGCGCCTCGAATTCATACGCGTTCTGTCGCGCGAGGCCATCACCGATGACGCGGGACACCTTATGGATTGCCGCATGGAGAGCATCGCTCACCCGGCTGTGATTGTCGGCCCATGCCGAGCTGCTGAAATCGTCGCGCATTGCCATTCTCCTCGTGCTTCAGGCGTTGGTGACGGTCGAGATATGGCCCGGATGCCGCTTTCGGGCCAACAAATCATTGGACATTATCAATAAGCTGACCTTATTAGGAAGGCATGCGCCGTATCCCGCCGCTTTCCGCTGTTCGCGTCTTTGAAGCTGCTGCGCGGCATGAGAATTTCACGAGTGCCGCAGCCGAATTGGGGATGAGCCAGGCGGCGGTCAGCTATCAGGTCAAGCTGCTTGAGGAGCGACTGGGCGTGCCGCTCTTTCGCCGCGAGAAAAAGCGCGTGGTGCTGACCGAGGCCGGGCGCCGCGCTGCGCCGCAGGTGGCGCGCGCCTTCGACGCGCTCGATTCGGCCTTTGCCGCCATTCGTGCCGACGACGAGGGGCTGCTTACCGTCTCCACCTCCAACACGTTCGCCAATACGTGGCTCGCCTGGCGGCTGGGCAGCTTCCAGATGGCCCATCCCGACATGGCGGTCCGGCTGCTGACCAGCGACTCCCTGGCCGATTTCGGCGGCGACGAGGTGGACGTCGGCATCCGTGCCGGGGTCGGCCCATGGCCCGATCTGTCGCAGGACCTGCTGGTGCCCATCGATTTCACGCCGATGTGCAGCCCCGGCTTCATGCGGCGGCATGGGCCCTTCGTGCCGGCCGACCTGTTGCGGGTGCCGTTGATCAGTCCGCACGACATATGGTGGCCATTCTGGTTGCGCGAGGCCGGTGTCGACATGCCTGAGGGCCCGCTTCGCGCCGGTGTCAGGCTCGATTCGCAAGCGCATGAGGGGCATGCCGCCATGGCAGGACAGGGTATGGCGATGCTGACGCCCTTTTTCTGGCGCAACGATCTGGCCGAGAATCGGCTGGTGCGACCGTTCGAGCAGGTCTCGACACGCGGCTATGCCTATTGGCTGGTCTATCCGGAAGCGCGCAGAAGTGTGCCCAAGATCAAACGGTTTCGCGAATGGCTGCTGGCGGAACTGGCCCGCGATCTGCCCAGCCCCGTGTGATAGCTGTCTGATCCGGTAGCGCCCGCCGATTCCGCCTGCTAACCGCAGTGATGATGCCAACAGATATTATCGAACCGGATCCCTTCAACGCCATCGTCGACGCTCCGTTCGACAGCGCCTTGTCCGAGCGCTACCTCGTCTATGCGCTCTCGACGATCACCGCCCGCTCGCTGCCCGACGTCCGCGACGGGTTGAAGCCGGTCCATCGGCGCCTGTTGTGGGCGATGCGCTTGCTCAACCTCGATCCGGCGCAGGGCTACAAGAAGTGCGCGCGCGTCGTCGGCGATGTGATCGGCAAATATCATCCGCATGGCGACCAGTCAGTCTATGATGCGATGGTTCGCCTCGCCCAGAGCTTCGCGATGCGTTACCCGCTCGTCGACGGACAGGGTAATTTCGGCAATATCGACGGGGACAACGCCGCCGCCTATCGCTACACCGAGGCCCGGCTGACCCAGGTCGCGATCGACATGATGGACGGTCTCGACGAGGATGCCGTCGACTATCGCCCGACCTATAATGGCGAAGACCACGAGCCCGAGCTGCTGCCGGGCCTGTTTCCCAATCTCCTCGCCAATGGCGCCGCCGGCATCGCCGTCGGCATGGCGACGAGTATCCCACCGCATAATGCGGCCGAATTGTTCGAGGCGGCGATCCTGCTGATCGATCAGCCCGGCGCCACCGACGCTCAGGTGCTGGAGCATGTCACGGGCCCCGATTTTCCGACCGGCGGAATCGTGGTCGACAGCCCGGCGGCGATTGCCGAATCCTATGCCACCGGACGCGGCAGCTTCCGCGTCCGTGCGCGCTGGCATGTCGAGGATCTCGGACGGGGCACGTGGAACGCGATCGTCACCGAGATCCCGTACGGCGTGCAGAAGGGCAAGCTGATCGAGCAGATCGCGACGATCATCAACGACAAGAAGCTGCCGATTCTCGCCGATGTCCGCGACGAATCCGATTCGGAGATCCGCATCGTCATCGAGCCGCGGGCCCGCACGGTCGACGCGACGATGCTGATGGAGAGCCTGTTCCGGATGAGCGATCTGGAAAGTCGCGTCAGCCTGAATCTCAACGTGCTCGATTCGCGCCGGACGCCGCGGGTGATGAGCCTGCGTGAAGCGCTGCAGGGGTGGGTCGACCACCAGTTCATTGTTCTGCAACGCCGGACGGCGCACCGGCTGGGCAAGATCGCCGACCGGATCGAACTGCTCGATGGCTATATCACGGCCTTTCTCAACCTGGACCGGGTGATCGAGATCATCCGCACCGAGGATGAACCCAAGCCGGTGATGATGGCTGAGTTCGACCTCAATGACCGCCAGGCCGAGGCGATCCTCAACATGCGGCTGCGCTCGCTGCGCCGGCTCGAGGAAATGGAACTGCGCAAGGAGCGCGAGGGCCTCGAAGCGGAGAAGACCGGCCTGGAAGCGTTGCTGGGCAGCGATGCGCGGCAGCGCACAAGGCTGAAGAAGGATTTCGGCAGGCTGCGCGACCGCTACGGTCTTGAGACCGCGCTCGGCAAGCGCCGCACCACGATCGAGGAAGCGGCGCCAGCGCGCGAAATCCCGCTCGAGGCGATGATCGAGCGCGAGCCGATCACCGTGATCCTGTCGCAGCGCGGCTGGATCAGGGCGATGAAGGGGCATATCGACGAGGCGACCGCGGCCGAACTGAAGTTCAAGGAGGGCGATGCCGCCTTTCTTCATTTTGCCGCGCAGACCACCGACAAGATCCTGCTCGCGGCGGAAAATGGCCGTTTCTACACGCTGGCGGCGGACCGGCTGCCGGGCGGGCGCGGCTTCGGCGAACCGGTGCGCGCGATGATCGATCTCGATGGCGACATCGGGATTGTCGCGCTGCTTCCGGCGAGCCGGGCCGAAAAGCTGCTTGTGGCCGCGACTGACGGCCGCGGTTTCGTCGTCCGCACTGCCGATACGATCGCCGAGACGCGCAAGGGCAAGACGGTGATGACGCCGCGCCTCGGCGCGAAGCTGAAGATCGTGCGGGCGATCGACCCCGCGGCCGACTATGTCGCGGCGATCGGCGACAATCGCCGCCTGCTGGTGTTCCCGCTCAACGAGCTCGCCGAACTGGCGCGGGGGCAGGGGGTGCAGCTCCAGCGTTATCGCGATGGCGGCCTGTCGGACGCGATCACCTTCGTCTTCGCCAATGGTCTCAGCTGGGCGATGGGCGGCGAGAGTGGGCGGACGCGCACCGAAAGCGATCTGACGGCGTGGCGCGCCGCCCGGGGTGCCGCCGGTCGGATGCCGCCTACGGGATTTCCCCGCGACAACCGGTTTTGACACGCCGTGTGCCATCAAGTGGCTGAAAAACAGCATTAGCTTCAGTCGCTCTTAACCTGTTTCCGCTAGCGGTGCCTGTGATGGTGCCGTTCAAGTCCCGGGTCTTGAAGAGAGCAGAGCCTCCGGTGTCGGCAGAGGCCGATGACATGCGCCCCGAGGATACCGAGCGGCTCGCCGCATCGTTCGACCTGCTGCCGATCCCCGCCGCGCTCGTCATTGCCGATGGGGCCGGCTTCAGAATCTCGACGGCGAACCGGCCGTTCCGCCGCGCCGGGCTCGGCGGCGTCGATGGAAATTCGCCGCTCCTCGCGCTGATCAGCGCGCGCCTCCGGAAGTTCGTCGACAGCGATTCGCTCCGGGAGGATTTCCCCTGGCAGTTCGGCGACGCGGTCGATTGCCGTTACTATCAGGTCACGCTGGCCCGTCTGGCGAAAAACCGTGAAGGGCGTTGCCTGGTCACGCTGGTCGACCAGACGTCCGAGTTGCGCACGGAACATAATCTCCGCCGCGAGATGCTGACCGACAGCCTGACCGGACTGGCGAACCGCGCCGGCTTTAGCGATCATCTCGAGGCGCTGATCGGTGATACGACCCAGCAGGCGCGATATGCAGTTCTGGTCGTCGATCTCGACCGGTTCAGCCGGGTCAACGCCTGCCTCGGATCGATGGCGGGCGATGAATTGCTGATCACGGTCGCGCGCCGGCTCAAGGGGGCGTTGCGCGCGCACGACCTGCTGGCGCGGACGGGCGGTGACGAATTCGGCATCCTGCTGACGCTGGAAGAGGGCCCGGGCGACGCCGATCATGTTGCCAAGCGGATTCAGGGCGCGCTCTCGACGCCGTTTCGCCTTTCGGATTTCGAGATCCGCGTCGCCTGCTCGATCGGTATCGCCTTCGGTTCGAGCCAGGTCGATGACGCCGAGGAACTGATCCGCCACGCCCAGTTTGCCGTGAAACGCTCCAAGGTCAGCGGCCGGGCCGAGGCCTATCAGACCCAGGCGTTTGACATCGCACGCGAACAGTTCGGCATGGAGACCGCGCTGCGCCGCGCGCTCGATCGCGGCCAGATGCGGCTGACCTATCAGCCGATCTGCGATCTCGCGACCGGCCAGATCGTCGCATTCGAATCGCTCGCGCGGTGGGCGGACGAGAACGGCACCGAATATTCACCCACCGACTTCATCCCGGTCGCCGAAGAATCGGGCCTGATCGTGCCGCTCGGCCGCTGGGCGATCGAGGAAGCCGCGAAGACGCTGGCTGACTGGGATGCCAGGGCCGGCGGGGATTGCGGGGTGCGGCTCGCGGTCAATCTGTCCGCGATCCAGCTTCAGCGCGACGTGATCGCCCCGGTCGTCGAACGCGCCTTGTCGAAGAACGGGCTCGCCGGATCGCGCTTCACGCTCGAACTCACGGAAAGCGCGCTGGTGACTGATCCCGATCGCATCGCGGGAATCATGCACGCGCTCAAGGGGCTCGGCACCACGCTCGCGATGGACGATTTCGGCACCGGCTATTCGAACCTCGCCTATCTCCAGAAGCTGCCGATCGATATCCTCAAGATCGACCGCAGCTTCGTCACGGGCATGCTCGCCGATCGCGACAAGATCGCGATCGTCCGCGCCATCCTCTCGCTTGCCCAGGCGCTTGGGATGAAGACGACGGCGGAAGGAATCGAGACCAACGAACTGGCCCAGACCCTGGCAGCGCTCGGCTGCACCTATGGGCAGGGTTTCGTCTATGCGCGGCCGCTGGAGGCCGATGCCGCCTATTCGATGCTGGAAGCGCGCAGGAACTGAGCGACCGCGGCGTCGGCGATCCGGTCGACCCGTTGCGCATCGGGAAAGCCCTCGGCGATCCACTGCTCCTCGATCACGCGCAGCAGGCGGGCGACTTCTGGGCCCTTGCGCACGCCGCGGCCCACCAGTGCGCCGCCGCCGATCGGCAGCACGGGCGCCTGCCAGTCGACAAGCGACGCGGCCTCGGCTTCCGGCCGCTCCGACAAGAGCAGCCGATCGATCGCCAGCACCTTGCCGAGCCGGTAGCCGATCACCTCGACGCGCTCGTCCCCTGCGGTTGTCGTCGCCGCGACCAGGCGCTTCCGGTCGGCATTGGAAAGCTTCAGCCTCGCCCCGACATCTTCTGCGACCGCAGGATCGCCGGGGAGCAGCGCCGCGAGCCGGCGGATCGGATCGGGAGCGATGCCCGCGGCTGCCTCGCGGGATGCCAGGCGCGCGAGCCGGTCGGGGCTGGCGATTTCCGGCAGGACCGGGGCGAAGATGCCATGGTCGATCATCAGCCGGACGACCCGCACGGCGTGCACCGCGACGAGCAGGCGCAGGATCTCGGCCGCGATCCGCTCGCGCGACAGCGCCATCAGGTCGTTCGCGCGTTCGACGCAGGCCTGCAGCCCGGCGTCGTCGGGTTCGTCGCCGAACCGGGCATGGAAGCGGAAGAAGCGAAGGATCCGCAGGTGATCCTCGGCAATGCGTTTCAGCGGATCGCCGATGAAGCGCACGCGCCGCGCCGCCAGATCGTCCAGGCCGCCGAAATAGTCGAAAATCCGGCCCGTGCCGGGATCCGCGTACAGCGCGTTCATCGTGAAGTCGCGCCGTGCGGCGTCCTCGCGCCAGTCGTCGGTGAAGGCAACGGTCGCATGCCGACCGTCGGTCGCCACGTCGCAGCGCAATGTGGTCACTTCGACCGGGCCGCCTGGCAGGACCGCCGTGACGGTGCCGTGCGCGAGGCCTGTCGGCACCGCCTTGATCGCGCTTCCCTTGAGCAGTGCGATCACCCGCTCCGGCGAATGCGTCGTCGCGAGGTCGATATCGGCGGCGTCGATGCCGAGCAGCGTATCGCGCACGGCGCCGCCGACGAACCGTACCTTGCCTTCCGATGCGCCCAGCACCTCGCACAGGCGCGCCAGCCCCTCGCGCGCGCGCCACGGGCTTTCCGGCAAGGTCAGCCGTTCCATCGCATGCGCCTCGAAAGGTTGACGATCATGGCGGCGGTCGCGCCCCAGATGCGGTGCCCGGCCCAGGTGATCTCGTAATAATGGCGGTTGCGGCCCTGCCACTCGACCGTGGCCTCGACATGGTTGGACGTGTCCAGCACGAAATCGAGCGGTACCTCGAACACCTGCGCCACCTCGGCGGCGCTCGGCACCAGCACGAGGTCCGGCGGCACCACGCCGATCACGGGGGTCACCTCGAATCCGGTCACGGTGCGGTAGCGATCGACTTCGCCGATCACCGCGACCCTGTCGCGCGGCAGGGCGATTTCCTCCTCGGCCTCGCGCAGCGCCGCTGCGATCGGGCCGTCGTCGCCGGGGTCGATCCGGCCGCCCGGAAAGGCGACCTGTCCCGGGTGACGGGACAGGGTGTCGGTCCGCTGAGTCAGGATCACCCCCGGGGAGGGGCGGTCGGTGACGGCGATCAGCACCGCCGCGCTCATCAACGGTGTCGTCTGGTCAAGTTCGAGATCGCGATGGTCGCCGGTCAGCAGGACCGTGTCGAGGCCATGCCCGCCCTCCAGCGCATGCTGCAGGCGTTCGACGAGGGTCATGCACCAGGCTCCAGCGGGAAGAAGGCGCCGTTGCTCCAGACGCCGGGCGGAACGGCATCATCGGCGAGTGCCAGCGCCGCCAGCTCGTAATAAACCGGCCGCGCGACCAGTGCCTCCAGGCCGCCCCGCACACGGAGATAGGGCCGCGGCCCTTCCGCTCGCTCCTCGAACCGAAGCGGATGGTCGACCCCGGCGCTGACCAGATCGCCGGTATTGAGCCGGAAGGCGAGGCGCATGGCAGGGCCTTCGCCCTCGACTTTCAGCTCGACCGCGACGAACGGGGCGTCCTCCACCGCGATGTCGAGCTTCTCGGCCGGCGTGACGAGAACATAACCGCCGTCCTCCTCGCGCCGCAGGATCGTCGAGAACAGCCTGACCATCGCCTGGCGCCCGATCGGCGATCCCTGGTGAAACCAGGTGCCGTCGCGGGCGATCCGCATTTCGCTGTCCCCGCAATGCGTCGGGTTCCAACGGTCGACCGGCGGGAGCTTGCGCTCTTCGGCCAGGCGCGCAATCTCCGCGAGCGACAGCGCGGAGAGGTCGGGAAGCGGTTCCATCGGCATCGCCCCGCGGTAGGGCAGGGCCGCGCGGGCGTAAAGCGTCAGGCGACCGCGGGCATCCGCGGGCCGAGCATGCCGGCGCCGTCGGGCACGCGATCGCCGAGCGCGAGAAGTCGGCGGCCCTCGACCGGGCCCGGAACGCGCCAGCCAGCCGTCCGATCGGCGGTGAAGCCGAAGAAGCGGCCATAATATTCGGGATCGCCGATCAGCATCAGCGCCCCGGCATCGCCCGTCGCCACGGCCGCGTTGAGGGCGCACAGCATCAGGTCGCGACCGATCCCGTCGCGCTGCCGGGCCGGTTCGACCGCGACCGGGCCGACCATCACCATCGGCACGTCCCGGCCATCATCGCCGTCGAACAGGATCGGCCAGCACTGGATCGTGCCGACCAGCTTGTCGCCTTCCAGTGCCGCGAAACTCAGGCGTGGCAAGGCCGGCATGCCCTGGCGGATTCGATACGCGGTTCGCTCGTGCCGATCAGTGCCGAACGCGCGGTCGAGCAGCAGCTCCACCGCTTGCGGTTCAACTTCTGCGATCGGTGCGATCCTGATCAATTCCGTGCTCCAGCCGAGTCCGGCCATGGACGGCCGGGGCCGCGCGCTTTAGCCTTGGCAGGTCTTAACGCAAGCCGAATTGCAGGTGCCCCATGAAGCTTTACGATGCTGCCTTCGCGCCGAGCCCGCGCCGGGTCCGCATCTTTCTCGCGGAAAAGGCGATCGAGGTAGAGCGGGTCGTGGTCGATCTGCGCCAGAACGAGCAACTGTCCGATCCCTATCTCGCGATCAATCCGCGTGGGGCGGTTCCGGCGCTCGAGCTCGACGACGGCGAGGTGATCTGTGAATCTGCCGCGATCTGCCGATATTTCGAAGCGCTCCAGCCGGAGCCGCCGCTGTTCGGTCGCACGCCGCTGGATATCGGGCGGATCGAATCCTGGACCCGTCGCATCGAATCCGACGGCTATGCCGCTGCCGTCTACGCCTTTCGCAACGCGCATCCGGCGTTCGAGAATCGTGCCGCGCCCGGCAAGTGGCCGGCCATGCCGCAAATTCCCGAACTGGGCGCGCGCGGCCTGATCATGTGGGGGGCGTTTGTCGATGCGCTCGAATCGCGCCTGGGGGATCGCGACTGGATCGCCACCGATACCTACAGTTTCGCTGATATCACGGCGCTGGTCACCATCGATTTCGCGCGCGCCGCAAAGCTCTCGATCCCCGAGAAATGTCGGGCGATCGCCCGGTGGCATGCCGCCGCCAGCGCCCGCCCGAGTGCTGCTGCCTGACGCGTGGCCTTCCTTCCCGCCCGGCATCTGGTATGGCGCGCGCCACAGAATGAAAGGGCAGCGCTTGGACGATCGTCTCAGCCTTGAAGTGCATGATCTCGAAGTGCCGGTACTGACCGGCATCTATTCCGAAGAAACCCACCTGCCGCAGCCGCTGCGCATCTCGATCACGGTCGATCTCGATTGCCCGGAGCATTTTGCGGCGGATTCGCCGCTCAACGCCTCGAAAAATTATCTCGACCTGAAGCGCGCTGCGACGACAGCCCTGCCGCCGGGCGTGCATTTCACCCTGATCGAGGGCGTGGCCGATCATATTGCCGAAACGCTGTTCCTGCAGGATCGGCGTGTTGCGCGCGTGAAGGTGAAGATCGTCAAGCTGGCGATCTCTGAAAGCGGCGAATCGATCGGCATCACCATGGTTCGCCATCGGAAATGACGGTGGAGGCGGCGGTTCGCGCCATGTTGGCGGACGTTCCGGACGCCGATGTCATCGTCGCCGATCCCACGGCGGGAGTGGCAGGGACGATTGATCGCCTGCGCCGCACACGCGGGGGCTTCGTCCTGCTCCTGGTCGATTCGCGCATCGCCGCACTGGATCGGGCGATGCTGCTTGCGGCGATCGGTCCGCTGGCGGCCGAACTCGCTCCCCGGGTGCGAATCGGGACAGTCGTCGCTGGTCCCGCGGCGGCCGCGGCCGATGTCGCGGCCGCCGCCGGCTTCCTCGCGCGGGCGCGATCGACGACCGGCCAGGTCCTCGAGATACTGGCAGAAGGCTAGAGGGTGCTGCCCCGGTTGCAGGTGCCGAGCGACTGCAGGACCAGACCATAATCCTCGCGGGCGATCCGGGCCGAGTCGGCGTCCGCCGTGGCCAGGCTCGAATCGGGCAGGGCAGGCGGCAGCGAACAGGCAAGGCGATACCAGAGCAGCGTATCGCGTGCCGGGGGTACTGCGCCTTCGTCGACGATATCGGTCAGCGCCACAGACCAGTGCGGCGCTTCCCCCGGCCTGCGCTTGATGTTCAGCGAGACCGGCCTGCCATTGTCGGTGCTCAGGAAGATCTGCGTCTCGCCTGTTCCGGGGAGATCTCCGGCGACATGGAAGGCGTTGCCGACGCCGGTAATCATCGGCGGCGCGTCCGTCGCCAGCACTTCCCGCGTGATCTGGCGCGTGAGCGCATCCGTTGCCGGCGCCCAGGTCCGCTGTGCGTCGGGGCGAACCAGCTGGATCAGGCTCCCGTCATGGGCGACGGGCCGGGCGAAAAGCAGCACCCGGGCTTTGCGCAGCTTCGGCAAGCGGCCTCGTGCGTCGACCGGCACGTCCACGACATAGGCGATTCGCGGCGGCAGGGGCGCGGCGCTGCGAATCAGGGCAAGAACATCCGCCTCGATATAAAGTCGCGCCTCGCCCGCCGGGACTCCGACGGCGTCGGGCCCCTTGAGCCGGGTCGCGCTTCGGATGGTAGCATCGACGATCACGGGCGCCGCTAGCACCAGATCGGCGTACTCGGCATAAGGGGGTGCCGATATCACCGATTCGGCGGAAATTGGCGGTCGTTGCTGTGCTGGAGCGGTGGCCGCCAGCGTCGCAAGGGCCGCTACGAGGGCGATTTGGGGACCTTTAATCATCCGGCGCGGGTTACGCTTTCGTGCCGGTTTTATACAGAAATAATTCTGCCACGTTCCGTTTGTACGTTTGTTGCGTGAGACAAAGCGTTTGCGTCAGGGTTTTGGGGGTCATATAGGATCGCCACTGTCCAGGATACATCAGCCCACGACAGGCCGGTCGACGAACGGACGTTACGGATCGGCGATATGCGTCGTGTTGGATAGAGGAGTTTCGTTTCTGAATGGCTTATGCTGACCGTAATGTAAGCGGCAACCGCGTGGTGGCGATCGTGATCGTGTCGGTGATTGTCGCCGTCATGGGCTACGCCTTCGTCACCGGACTCACGTACAAGTACGTGAAGGCGATGTCGGAAAAGCTGAAGACGTTTGACGTCGAGGAACCACCGCCCCCGCCGCCGGATGAACCGCCGCCCCCGCCGCCAGATCAGCCGCTCGAACCGCCGCCCGTGGTTTCGCCGCCGCCGATCGTACAAACCAACACTCCGCCGCCTGTGGTCATTCAGACCGTTCAGACGCCGCCGCCGGTGTTCGTCCCGACCCCGAAGGCAGAGCCGGCCCCGCCGCCTCCGCCGCGTATTTCCCAGGCCGCAGGCCTCAAGGGCAATCCGGGGCAGTTCTTCGGTGACGATGCCTATCCGTCGGAAGCTATCCGTGCGGGTGCCCAGGGCCGCGTCGTTGCAAAGCTGACGGTTGGCGCGGACGGCCGCGTGGCAGCCTGCACCGTCACCACGTCGAGCGGTAACAGCTCGCTCGACGACACGACGTGCCGGATTGCGCGCAGCAGGGTTCGGTTCACCCCGGCCAAGGACGAGAATGGTCAGCCGACCTCTTCGTCCTACACGCTGCCGGTTCGGTGGGTCCTGCCTGCGGATTGATCAAGGGAAGGCGACCTGGTGCATGGCGCCGGGTCGCCCCCGATTACGTCTAAAATATACAGCCTAGAGGAAACCAAAGAATGCTCACCACCATCCTTGCGGCCGGCGCCGCAGCAGCCGCCCCCAAGGGCGACAATCCGTACGGCCTGATCCCCGCGCTTCGCGAAGGTGGCCTGATTTCGCAGACCGTGTTCGGCATTCTCGTGCTGATGCTCTTCGTGTCGCTCTATATCCTGTTCACCAAGCTGTTCGAGCAGCAGAAGGTCATCAACCAGCACAAGCGCGTGCTCGGCAGCTTCTGGAACGCCAACAGCCTGCGCGAGGCTTCGGCCAAGCTCGAGAAGAACTCGGCCTACAAGCAGATCGTCGACGATGGCCTTTCGGCTCAGGACCAGCATTCCCGCCTGACCGATCCGGTCGAGGCGCATGACTGGCTGCACGGCTCGCTGGCACGCTCGGAAGCGTCGATCAATTCGCAGCTGAACTCGGGTCTGGCGTTCCTCGCCACGGTCGGCGCGACCGCGCCGTTCATCGGCCTGTTCGGTACGGTTATCGGTATTTACCGCGCGCTCATCAAGATCGGCGCTGCCGGTCAGGCTTCGATCGACGCCGTCGCCGGCCCGGTCGGTGAGGCGCTCATCATGACCGCTCTCGGTCTGGTCGTCGCCGTTCCTGCGGTGCTTGCCTATAACTGGCTGCAGCGCCGCAACAAGTCGATCGCGGAAGACCTCAGCGCCTTCTCGAACGACGTGCTCGGCTACCTCGCTTCGGACGGTGCAGTTCGCCCGGCCGTTGTGGCCCGCAAGGGTGCTGCTGCCCCGAAGCCGGCGGCAGCGACCACCACGGCCGCTCGCTGACCACTGGACGGGGTGTGCGCCGTTCGCGCCGCCCCGTCTTCGCCGTCGGATTTTCCCGGCGGCTCGGTTGCAAGGATAGGATAGTCCTCGATGGCAATTAGCGTTGGCGGAGATTCCGCCGAAGAAAAGCCGATGTCGGACATCAACACGACTCCGATGGTGGACGTCATGTTGGTTCTCCTCATCATCTTCCTGATCGCGGTTCCGGTCGTGCTTCAGACGGTGAAGCTTAAGCTTCCCGACGTTCGTTACGACCCGACCACGACCAAGCCGGAAAACGTCTCGCTCTCGATCACCAAGGCGACCGATGGCAGCTGCCTGATCTTCTGGGGCGTGACGCGCGTTACCCACCAGGAACTGCTCGACAGGGCCGTGGCTAAGCTCAAGGCCGAGATCGCGCGCCAGGGCGGCGTCGGCAATCCGGATCTCGAATTGCCCGAGGCGCATATTCGTGGTGACGTGGACGTGCCGTATCGCTGCATCGGCGGCGCCATCTACACGATGCAGATGGCAGGGTTCGCCAAGGTCGGCTTCATTTCGGAACCGCCTCCTGGCGGCAGCACAGTTCGCCTGTGACCGGCCAGATTTCAGGAGTAATTTGATATGGCAATGAGCGGCGGCAGCGATGACGGCCAGCCGATGATGGACCTGAACACGACGCCGTTGATCGACGTCATGCTCGTGCTCCTCATCATGTTCATCATTACGATCCCGATCCAGACCCACGCGGTCAAGGTCGATCTTCCGGTCAGCGACAACAGCAACAATCCTCCGCCGATCGACCCTCAGAAGAACAAGGTGTCGATCGATCCGGCGGGGACGATTTCCTGGAATGGTGCTCCGGTCGATCTGGTTACGCTTCGGCAGTATCTGGATGCGACCAAGGGCATCAATCCGGAGCCTGAGCTGCACTTCCAGCCCGATCCCATGGCGCGTTACGCCCGGGTCGACGAGGTTCTTGCGGAAATCAAGCGCTCCGGCGTGACCAAGCTCGGCTTCATCGGCAACGAGCAGTATCGCAACGATTTCTGATCCCTGCGATCGGACGTGATGTGATGGGGCGGCCCTTTCGGGCCGCCCTTTTTTTGTCCTGTGCCTGGGGCCGGGATATCATCCCATAACTTCCCTTGCGTATATTTCACAAAAGTGACACTCTTGTGTCATAAAAGTGAAACCTTCCCGGATCGGAAGGTCGCAATGGGAGATGCGAGATGCGTAAGTCCTTCTGCGCTCTGATCGTCGCAGGCGTGTTGTGCGTTGGTGTCGGGGTGCCCGCCGTGGCGCGGGATCACAATGGCTATGAGCAGATTGCTCAGGGCAATTATGCGGCGGCGGAGCGCATGCTCGTGGCGGAGCGCCGCCTGTTCCCCGATCGGCCGGAACTGGCTCTCAATCTCGCGGCGATCTATCGTCATACCGGCCGCATCGGCGAGGCCAAGGCGCTCTATCTGGATGTCCTGTCCCGGCCGAACGAGCAGTTCGACGTCGCATCGGATCGCGCGGCATGGTCGCATGACATCGCTGCGGGCGCGCTGCGGGGTCTCGACCAGCAATCGCTCTCGCTGCACTAGGCGGCGCGCCGCGCGCCCGGCATCTGCCTAAAGGCGGGGCAGGGTGACGCCGCGCTGCCCCATATATTTGCCGGCGCGGTCGGCATAGCTTGTCTCGCAGGGCTCATTGCCTTCGAGGAACAGGAACTGGCACGCCCCTTCATTGGCGTAGATTTTCGCCGGAAGCGGGGTCGTGTTCGAGAATTCGAGCGTTACATGCCCCTCCCAACCCGGCTCGAGCGGGGTGACGTTCACGATGATCCCACAGCGCGCATAGGTCGATTTGCCGAGGCAGATGACCAGCACGTCGCGCGGTACTCGAAAATATTCGACCGTGCGCGCCAGCGCGAAACTGTTGGGCGGGATGATGCAGACATCGGTCTTCCGGTCGACAAAGCTGTTCGCCGCGAAATCCTTCGGATCGACGATGACGCTGTCGATATTGGTGAAGATCTTGAATTCGTCCGAAACCCGCGCGTCATAGCCATAGGATGACAGGCCGTACGAGATGCAGCCGTCGCGTTTCTGGCCATCGATGAACGGCTCGATCATGCCGTGGGCAAGTGCCTGTTCCCGAATCCAGCGGTCCGACATGATCGACATTTTTGAGGCCTCCTGATGCCAATCGCTTTTGCGGGATTGGCAGCCGGGGGCAAGGCCGGATCGCTTGGAAAAGTGCAGCCCGCCTTGCGCGGACGCGCTTCCCCCTTTCGGCCCGCGGCTGATCGTGCATCGCCGAGCGGCCGTCGATTCAATGCGAACGCCGGTCCTGACAGGATGGAGTCGGACGGGACTTCCTCCAGCACCCGTCCGCGCTCTTTCCAATGACTGAACCATGTCGGGTCATATGCCGCCCGCCTGCCTGAAAATGGCGGCTGTTCTTCGCTGTTATTCCGCTGTTCCTGATAACAGCGGAAAGGCCTCGCACAATATTGAAAAGATTGCGGAATTTTCTGCGCGAAATCCAACATAACAGCGGAGGAAAAAATATCGGCCAATCCGCTCCGGAAAGTAGCCTTCCTTTGGGCGCGACCCGGGCCGCCGTCTGCGCGCCTCGGTGCGGCGCCGGGCCCGCGGAATGCGCGAAGGTCGCAGCCCTCCCGGCGTCGGATCGCGGTCTGAGCGGTCAGGCTCGCGCTCGGTTATCCGATCCCGAGGTCGGCGGGGCCAAAGGCATGGGGCAGCAAGTCGGACAATAAATGACGCTCGAATGCGTTGCCCTCGGCGGCGCCGCACCAGATGACGATGTCGCGACCGCCCATCTGCGCCGCTTCGTTGATGACTTGCCGGCAGCGGCCGCAGGGGCCGACGGGTTTGTCACCGGTCGGCTTTCCGGCAGCGTCCATGGCGCCCCCGATCACCCCGATCGCGACGACGTCGCGCAGCCGGCCCTGGGCATTCGCCGTGGCCAGCGCCACCGTCTCGGCGCACAGCGAAAGACCGTAGCTCGCATTCTCGAAATTGGCCCCGGTCACGATCGTGCCGTCGGTCATCAGCACCGCGGCGCCGACGCCGAAGCGCGAATAGGGTGCGTGCGCCTGCAACGCCGCGCCGCGCGCCATCGCGATCAAGCGGTCGCGCATTTCCTCGTCAATGCTCATGGTGCCACCACATCCCAGTGAACGGGCCCGCTGACGCCGTCGATCCGGCGCATGTCGCTCGCTTGCCACATGCGCCATGGCCTTGCCGCATAATCCGGCGGAAAGAAATCCTGCACCGCCCAGACGCCGCGCGGGATCGGTCCGGTGACGTGATAAACCGATTCGAAGCGCTTGCTGACCTTGAGCAGCGCCGGCTTGCCGCTATGCGCTTCGATCATCGCCAGGAACCGCCGCACCTCGCCGAGCACGACGTTGCGCACCGGGCGCGACTGGCAGTCGTCGTCGAAGTCGATCAGCACCGCAGGTGGCAGCGCGTCGCCCACCCGCGGCACGGTGGTATTGAAATTGTTCGCCTGATCCACGGCGAGGCGACAGAGGGAATAGACGTGCAGCGCCCCGCGGCGCATCCCTGCCGCATAGGTGCCCGCCCAATTGTCGGCGAAGCGCAGGTCGCGGCCATCGGCGCCGTAGGTTGCGCGCAGATAGGCAAAATCCGCGCCGCCGGCCTTGACCGTCCACCAGTCGACAGCGCCCTGCTGTTCGGAGACGTCCACGCCCTGGAATTCATATTTGTCCGATGGGCGCCAACTGAGCGCAAAGGTCCAGGCGACGATCGCCGACAGCGCAAGGACGATGCCGAGCGCGCCCAGCCGCCCGATCCGGCGGCCCCAGAGGCGGAGACTCATTCGGCTAGCCCTTGATATGCAGGACGCAGATCAGCGTGAAAAGCCGACGCGCGGTATCGAAATCAATATCGATCTTGCCCTCCAGCCGTTCCTTCAGCAATTCCGCGGCTTCATTGTGGATAGCACGGCGGGCCATGTCCACGGTCTCGATCTGCGCTGGCGTCGCGTTGCGGATGGCCTCGTAATAGCTGTCGCAAATGGCGAAATAGTCTTTGATGGGCCGGCGAAAGCGACCCATTGCAAGCACATAGGTCTCCAGGTGCGATCCGTCCTCGCGATGGATCGCGATCGCGAGGCGGCCTTCTTCGACCGCGAGCGCGATCATGTAGGGACCGGCATAGCCATCGGGATAGGCGCGTTGCGGGCAGAAGTAATTGCCCTCGACCAGGTCGAAGATCGCGATCCGCCGCTCCTGTTCAATGTCGGCCGAGCGCCACAGGATGGTGCGCTCGTCAAGGGTCACATCGATGATGCGCGGGTCGGCCATGATGTGGCCCTATCGGGGATGAGGGCGGGGAACAACAATCCGAATTCTGCAGCGGCCGTCCGATCGAGCCAATCGCATCCGAAGTCGGGCCGATAAACTCGAATGGGCGCGTCAGCGAACCTGGCTTGCTGGCTGTACGTCCTGCGTCTCTTCGGGCCTGGGATTGCGGATCGAGGGGCGAAGGCGGGCGAGGCTGCACAGGCCGGCGACAAGTGCGAGGCCAGCGGCGACCAGCGGCGGTACGGTCCCGGCGCCCAGGTTCAGCGCCAGCAGCGCGGCGACCAGCGTCGCGCCGGTGGTCTGGCCGACGAGGCGAACGGTCGAGACGAGCCCGCCCGCCGCGGTTGCACGATGCATCGGGGCTGAGCCGATGATCAGCCGGGCATTGGGCGGCAGGAAGGTCCCAAAGCCCGAGCCGCAGAGCGCCATGCGCCAGGCGATGTCGAACCAGCTCGGATCCGCGGGCAGATACGCGATCAGCAGCAGGGCCGCGATCGAGATCGTCATGCCGATCCCGCCAAGAAGGCCGGCCGGCACCCGGTCCGACAACCAGCCGGCGAGGGGCGCGACGATCATGTTGGTAAGGGGCCAGGGCACGATCACGGCACCGACCTCCGCCGGCGAAAAGCCATAGGCATGTTCGAGTCGGAAGGGCGTCGAGAGCAAAAGCGTCATCGACGCGATGAACGCGGTATAGGCGCCGATGGTGGACAGCGCGAGCACCGGCTGGGCGAGCAAGTCGACCGGCAGGATCGGCTTGGGTTCGTGGCACTCGCGCCGGACGAAATAGACCCCGACCATCACCCCGACCACCACGATGGCGCCCGAAATGACGGGACTGTCGCCATGGACGCCGCTCTCCAGCCCTCCGATCACCAGGCCGAACATGGCGGCGCACATTACCGCGCCCAGCAGGTCGAACGGCTCTTCCCGGGGCTTGGGATCGGGCAGCGAGCGCCCGAGGAAAAGGGAGGCGATGGCGAACGGCACCGCGCTCGCGAAGACCCATGGCCAGGGCGCGATGCCGAGTACGAGCCCGCCGATCGCCGGTGCGGCGGCCGCTGAACTGGAGACGAAGACCGAATTGATTCCGAGGCCCCGGCCGAGATGCTTGGTCGGATAGGTTGAGCGGATCAGCGCGGAGGAGACGCTGAGCGCTGCGGCCGCCCCGATCGCCTGCGCGGCACGCACGATCAACAGGAAGGGCAGGCTCTTCGCGAAGAAGCAGAGCAGCGTCGCGACGGTGAAGGTCAGCTGGCCATATTGGTACAGCCGCTTGAGCCCGATCCGGTCGCCGAGGCCGGCGAAGGGCAGCAGCATCATGACGAGGATCAGCTGGTAGACTGTCACGACCGACACGACCGATGCGCTGTCGACATGGAGATCGCGCGCGATGGTTGGGAGCGCGACGGTCGCGATCGCACCATCGATGATGATCAGCGCCGTCCCGCAGGATAGCGCGCCGATCGCGGCATAGCGGCGCGGAAGCGGGAGGCCGTCGGTCATGCGGATCGCATAGCCGCCTGCGCCTCCCCGTCAACGCCCGCCGGTATCAGGCCAGCGAGACCTCGGCGACCTTGTCGCGATACGCCTGCTTGGGGTCGGCGCCGAGCAGCATCTTCAGGCCGGCCATCAGGCTCGAGCCGTTGAGCCAGATCTGCGCGCGTTCCGGGTCGAAGCGGAGCAACTGGAGCTTCGGATCGTCCTTGCCACCCTCGAACCACGCGGCGGCATAGGGAGTCCATAGCCGGTCGATGGTCGCACGGTCATTGTCGATCGCAAGCGCGCCGTGGATGCTGGCGAACAGATCATGTCCCTTCGATACGAACTGCGCGATCGCGGGATTGCCGGCGCCCGCGCGAATCGCCTGTGCCAGGTCAGTCTCGGTAGAGGTGAAGAACCAGATCGGGCCACGATCTTCATCGCCATCGAATTGCGCCGTCATTGGCTGGGCATGACCGTCCTCGACGCCGGCGAGTCCGAGCATGACGGTCATGTCAGAGCGCAGGGCTTTCCAGAATTTCGCCTGAATTTCGTGGGGTTGTGTCATGATCCGGTCCTTTTGCTGTGGCCCTCGAACGGCTGGGGCATGCGACGGGTTCCCAGCAACACACTGCTCGATTCGTCGATCTTGGCTTGCTGCGATGCAGCATTTCAGGATATGGAGGGCAGATGAAACTCCCTGCCGACAGTGACAAGGGCGCCCCGCAAGGGCCGGTCCCGACCATTTTCGAGGCGATCGTGCGCAAGCGCTGCGTGGTCGCGACCTACAATCGCGTGACCATGACGCTCGCGCCGCACGTGATCTATATGCGCCACGGTGACTTGTTCATCGACGCTGTGGCGCTCGAGAAGGATGGCAAGCCGCCGCGCGAGGAGAAGATCGGGACCTTCAAGCTGGCCGGCCTCAACGGGCTGGAGCTGACCGGTCGCGATTTCCCGGCCAGCACGCTGTTCCATGCCAATGACGCGAAATATGCCGAGGCACTGATCGCGGTCGATGCTGCCTGACGCTAGGCGTCGGGCGCCCAGCCGGGCGGGGCAAGTTCGAAGCCGGCGAATTCGAACGCTGGCGCTACCACGCAGCTGACCATGGCCCAGCCGCTGGTCGCTTCGGCAGCCTGCCACGCATGTGGCGGCACGAGCGCTTGCGGTACCTGCCCTGCGAGGACGTCCCCGCCCAGGCGATGGTCACGGCGCTCGCCGTCGTCGACCAGGAGTTGCAGTGGACTGCCTGCGTGCCAGAGCCAGAGCTCCGCCGCATCGACCCGGTGCCAGTGCGACCTCTGCCCAGCTTCCAGCAGGAACAGGATGGCCGTCGCCAGCCCGCGATCTCCGGCAATCGCGGGCTGGCGGAAAGTCTCGCGAAACCAGCCGCCCTCGGGATGGGGCTCTAGCTCCAGCCGGGTGATGATGGCGGCCGCATCGCTCATGCCGTGATGAAGGCCAGCAAGTCGGCATTCAGCACCTCCGGATGGGTGGTGCACATGCCGTGCGGGAAACCGGGATAGATTTTGAGGGTGGGCTGCTGGACGAGCTTGGCCGAGAGCAGCGCCGCATCCTGATAGGGAACGATCTGGTCGTCATCGCCGTGCAGGATCAGGCACGGTACGTCGATCTTCCGGAGATCCTCGGTGAAGTCGGTTTCCGAAAAGGCCTTGATGCATTCGTAATGGGCGTGGACCGAACCCATCATGCCCTGCAACCACCAGTGATCCATGATCCCCTGCGAAATGGCGGCGCCTGGGCGGTTATAGCCGTAGAAGGGGAAGGGGACGTCCTTGTACATCTGAGCGCGGTTGGCGGCGAGTTGGGTGCGGAAGCCGTCGAACACCTCGATCGGGAGTCCGCCGGGATTGGAGTCCTTCTTGACCATCACGGGCGGGACGGCGCCGATCAGCACCGCCTTGGCCACCCGCGAGGTACCATGGCGACCGATATAGCGGGCGACTTCGCCTCCGCCGGTCGAATGGCCGATATGGACCGCATCCTTCAGGTCGAGCGCCGCAGTCAGGGCCGCGACGTCATCAGCGTAGGTATCCATCTCGTTGCCGGCCCAGGTCTGGCCGGAGCGGCCATGGCCGCGTCGGTCATGCGCGATTACCCGATAGCCATGCTGCAGGAAGAACAGCATCTGGGCGTCCCAGTCATCCGCGGTCAGCGGCCAGCCGTGATGAAAGACGATCGGCTGGCCCGTGCCCCAGTCCTTGTAGAAGATTTCCGTGCCGTCGTTGGTCGTGATCGTGCCCATCGCTGCATCTCCTCGGGGGTGAAGACTGATCGCGGCAGCGAGAATCGTGGCTTGCCGCGATGCGGCAGCATAAGTGTGGCGGGCGATTGCTGTCACGCGGGATGTCAGACGTTGGACAGAAAAGCGGCCCGGCCGGGGGAACGCGCGACCCTTTCGCGCAGGGCGCCGACGAGCAGGATCGCGATGGTGGCGACGAGGGCGCCGGCGATCATGTCGGTGAGATAGTGCGTGCCCTCGACCGGGGTCGACAGCAGCATCGCGACGTTCACCATGATGACCGGCCAGCGCAGCTTCCGGATCGGCCAGGCGGCCGCAATGTAGAGTACCGCGCTGGCGGTGTGGAAGCTGGGTGCCGACACCAGCCCGCGGAGCGCGCCAAGGTCGACATGATGCACGACATGGTGGCGGAGCTCGGGGATCAGCGAGGCCTGATACAGCGCGCTTTCCGGCATATAGGGGATCGGCCCGCGCCAGAGGAAGGCAAGTGGCCCCTCGGCGGGGAAGAACGGGAAGAGCAGCAGCGACAGCACGGCTGCGATCCAGAAGGCCGCGAGAAAGGCCCGTGCGTCGGCGCGGCGATCGTGCCAGGCGAAATAGCCGAGCAGGACGGCGGGCGTGAAATAGATGCTCTGATAGGCGGCGGTGCCGAGCAGTTGGAGCGAGCGATGCGCCGCGACCATGTCGTACCAGGCGATCCAGTTGAAGTGCAGGAGCGTGTCGACGCGCTGCAGCGCGGGATCGACAAAGCCGCGGCTGCTTGCGGACAGCGGATAGGTGGCGGTGGCGCCCATGACGCAGATCAGCGCGAACAGGCCGAAATATTCGCTGATGTCGCGTGCGATACGCCGGGCGCGGGTCGTCGGGCGGCGATGCAGGTAGCGTGTCGCGCCGGCCAGGGAGGCGATCAGCACCAGCGTCATCGTGCTGAGCGCGAGCGGATCGACGCGCAACTGCTCCCAGGCCATCAGCGACACCAGGAGAGCGAAGCTGAGCAGCGCGGCGCCGACCAGCCAGTGGCCCGGGATCGGCTGCGCCGCCAGGTCCTGGATCAGGTCACGATGGTCAGTTTCCGGAGAGAGCGACAATGATGGCGGGTCGGACAGAAACAAGCACGGGCCTCGAATGGGGGGAACCTGGGTTCGCCCACGGAATGGATCACGCTGCGTGATCTGGGTGCGGTAGCGTGAACTTTATGTGACGCCCAGATGAAAAGATCGTGCGGACCGGAACAACGCTGCCACGAATGACTCCTAGAGGCTGATCCCGAAACGCGGCGCGAGCCACATCATGGCGAGATAAAGCAGGAGCGTCAGCGCGCAGCCCAGGCCGAGGGCGATCCAGAACGACACACCATGACGTAACAGCGCCGGGATCAGGAGGAACATCGGCAGAGAGGGAAGGACATACCAGAAGGTTGCGGCAGAATGGGCGGCCATGTTTCCGGCATCGGGCCGGTCATGCCACAGCCACATCATGCCGAGCACCGAGACCAGCGGCAGCGACGCCACCAGCGCTCCAAAGCCGGGATAACGCTTCGCGATCTCGGATATGGCGGCGATCAGCAGCCCGGAAATCATGGCCTTCAGTGCGAGATACAACATCGCCACGGCATACTCATGCGTCCTGGCGGCGGCCAGTGATTTCGGGAGGAGAGATAGAACAGCATGGAACCGGGCGCGAGCATGATGGTTCTACCTGCATCGACACATCGAGAGGAGTGCATGATGGGTAAGGGAATATTGCTGTGGCTCATCGGCATTCCGCTGCCGATCATCATTCTTCTTTTGATCTTCTGGCACTAGAGCGAACCAGGCCGCGTTCGAATGCAGCCTATTTCTTGCCGGCGATGTCCAGGAACTGCCTGGACCGTCGCCGGCTTGCACGTTCTTCGCGGCGGCGGCGAACGGCATAGACCGCCAAGCCCAGAACCCCGACGACGAGGAGCGCCAGAAGGGCGTATCCGATATCCGTACGCATTCACATGTCCACTTCTACGCTTGCGGCGAGCGCGGCCGGCACCATGCCAACCATCCGATGGTTGACGACGGCGCGCGCTACTTTCCTCAGGCCGGGATTAAAATAATTTCCGATGGCTGGGAATACGAATTCGGTCCGATTGTCGACAATGATTCCGATATCCTCTTCATTATGAACGAATTTGGTGAAATATCGTCGACGATGACAAGGTGCGATCGCCGTCTGTTCGACATATGACCGGTTTTCTTCGCTTTTCGACGAGCTATGCTCCCGAGCGGGCGTTCGGTGCGCCGGGTTTCGAGGGGGTAGGGGATGACGGCCATACGCATGATCGGCCTGTTCGCGGCACTGGCGGCGCTCGGGGCGCCGGCCGCGGCCGCCGGGACGGCCAGGCAATCGGCGGCGGCGCCCGATCCGTGGCAGCAGGCCGGCGAGGCCTATGACAAGGGCGACTGCGCGACCGCGCTGACCCTGCTTGCGCCAAGGCTGAAGGCTGGTGGCGACATCGCCGAAAAGACGCTCGCATTCGGCTATGACATGGCTGCGAGCTGCGCCTATCGCGCCGGCCAGCAGGACGATGCCTATCGCTACGCGATCGCCGGGACCGCGCTGGACGCGGCGAGCGACTGGCTGTGGCGGTTCCGCCTGATCCTCGATCTCGAGCGGGGGCGGCTGGCGCCCGCCGTGGCGACGATCGAGGCGATGACGCAGGGGCGCGGCCGCGCCCTCAATACCACCCCGATCCGGTGGCTCTATTCGCTCTCCGCAAAGCTGAAGGATCAACACCAGGACGATCTGCGCCGCCGGCTGCTCCGCATCATGGCCGATCCGAGCTTCTCGCCGGAGGAGCCGTTCGGCACGGCGGACAGCTTCCGCTGGAGCTATGCCGAACTGCTGCTCGCGGATGGCGACAAGGCCGGCGCCACCGCGCTGGTCCGGGAAATCGCGGATCCCTCGATCCTGAGCGAGCTGAGCTTCGACCCGCGCTTCGCGCCGATGCTGCCCGCCGGCTTCGATCTGCGCGCGGCCGTGGAGCGCAGCCTTGCCAGCGCGCGGGACATCATGCGTGCGCACCCCGAAATGGTGGAGCCGATCAACCAGGTAGCGATGCGGCTTCGGCAGCTGGGCAAGCCGCAGGAGGCGCTGGCCGTGCAGGAGACGGCCCGTGCCGCGATCGCCCGGGCGGACGGCTTCACCGATGCCGAAGACCAGGCGAACTGGTGGTGGGATGGCCTCTCCCGCACCTATGCGATGCTCGGCCGTTACGACGAAATGGTCGCGGCGATGGCTGCGGGCGCGGGAAAGAAGGAACTGGGCGAGATCAATGTCAGTCAGGTGATCAACCTGGCGGAGGCGCAATTGCGCTTCGGCAAAGCCGAGGAGGCGCTGAAGACGCTTGCCGTCTTCGACGTGCCGGGACGATCGATGAGCCCCTATGGCGAGATGGAGATGCGTTTCGCCCGTGGCTGCGCGAACGCGCTGGCGGGCAGGAAGGATGCCGTGGCCTCGGATCTGGCCTATCTGCACGCGCATGACGCCGATCATCGCGAGGCGCTTAGTGACCTGTTGCTGTGCATGGGCGACCTGGACGGTGCCGCCATCGCCCTCGTCCGCCAGCTCGAGGATCCCGAGCGTCGCGCCTTCACCCTGGCGCAACTGAGCGAATATGACGCTCCGCCGGTGGCGGTGCCGCCCGACCCCATTCGGGCAAACCTCGCCAGGGTGAAAGCCCGGCCGGAGCTGAAGGCGGCGATCGCCCGCGCCGGCGGGACGCGGCGGATCCATCTCCAGCCCACGGAATTGTAGCCAAGCCTGGATCGGGCGCCGTAGCTCCTTCGATCCCGCCGGTTCATGCAACTTCCGTGCGATCGAGACGTTTCGGTTCCGTCATCATGATTCGTTCCGGAGCATTTTCATGCGCAATTTCCTTCTCGCCGTCGGCGCCTTCTCCCTCGTTATCCCGGCGGTTGCCGTGCCGGTCAGCAGTGCGGATGCCCGCACCCGGCATCATTATCATCGCGGGACCTATAACCATCATAGCTGCCGCCATTCGGCCGGAACGACCGGGCTGGTCGCGGGCGGGGTCGGCGGCGCGCTGGTGGGGCGTTCGATCTTCGGGCACGGGCTGCTCGGAACCGCCGCGGGTGGCGTCGGCGGCGCCTTTGCCGGGCGGGCGATCGACCGCACGATGACTGCGCATCGTCGCTGCCGCTGACCGGTGCTGACCGCCTGCGCCGGGGGCGGCGGTTCCGGTGTGGCTGGAGTTCGTCGCGGCCATCGTCCGGGCATGGCATCCGCAGGCGACGGGTTGAATCGAGCCGCGTCGCCCGTCTGAAAAGTCCGGCGGCCATCGCCGTGCGGATCGGTGCGCGCTATAGGCGCAGGCAGCCATTGCGAGGTGACCGATGCCCGTGCCCATGAAGATCGACTTCGTCTCCGATGTTTCCTGTCCGTGGTGCATCATCGGGCTCAAGGGGCTGGAGGGCGCGCTCGCCCGGATCGGCGACGGGATCGATGCGACGATCAGCTTCCAGCCGTTCGAGCTGAACCCCTCGATGCCCGCGGCCGGGCAGGAGATCGGCGAGCATATCGCGGAGAAATATGGCTCGACGCCTGCGCAGTCCGCCGCGAACCGCGAGATGATCCGCGCGCGGGCAGCGGAGGTGGGCTTCACCATGGCGATGCGTGAGGGCAGCCGTATCTACAACACGTTCGACGCGCACCGGCTGCTCCACTGGGCCGGTGAGCATGGGCGGCAGGCGGCGTTGAAGCACCGGCTGTTCGAGGCCTATTTCACTGACGGGAAGAATGTCTCCGACCATGACGTGCTCGTGGCGGCTGCCGAGGCGGCGGGGCTGGACGGCGCCGAAGCACACGCGGTGCTCGACGCGGGACGCTATGCCGAAGAAGTGCGCGCCGACGAGAAGCTGTGGCAGTCGCGCGGCATCTCCTCTGTGCCGGCGATCGTGATCGACGGGAAATACCTCATCTCCGGCGGCCAGCCGGTCGAGGCGTTCGAGAAAGCGCTGCGGACGATCGCGGCCGAGGCAGCGCTGGGCGCCTAGGCGGCCACCTTGCGCCGGCCCGTGGCGATCAGGTTCTTGAGGACGGCGATCCGCTGGCGCTCAGCACTCGCGTCGCGGGACGGGTGCGCCTGGAGCTGATCGAGCAGGCCGCGCAGTTCCTTTTCCCAATGGGTAGTGCCGATTCCGGGCATGCTTGCCTCCGTGCGGTGTGATTTGCCTCCGGCAAACGCGCGGCGGCGGCTCGGGTTCCCCCGGTGCTCCGCCAGCAGGGCCACGGCGCCTGTCCCTGCGCCATGACCCTGGAAGCGGCGGCCGCTAAAGCCTCCTTCGGCCAGGTTTCAGTGGCTGGTGTGTCGGGCCAGCGACGGGGCCGGTCGGGCCTTAATCGAGTGGGTCGCGCCGTTGGCTTGCGCACGCCGGCCGGTGGATCGGGTCGAGGGCTCATCGACCGTGAACATCGCAGCCTGCTCGCTGAGCGAGGCAACCTCGCTCGACAGGTTGCGTGCGGCAGCGGAGGTCTCCTCCACCATCGCGGCGTTCTGCTGGGTGACCTTGTCGACTTCCCGGATCGCGGACGAAACCTCGGTGATGGCGGTCGACTGGACCTTGTTGTCGGACGCCATGACGTTCAGCAGCTTGTAGACCTCGTTGACGTCGCCCGAAATCGCCGCAAGCGCCACATCGACCTTTTCGACCGATCCGACCGCAACGCCAATCTCGCGCTGGGTGACGGAGAGCTCTTCCCTGGCCCGCTGCGCCTCCTCCTCGGCGCGCATCGCCAGTGCGCTGACCAGATCCGCAACCACGGCAAAGCCACGCCCGGCGTCGCCAGCGCGCCCGGCCTCGACGGCCGCGTTCATGGCCAGCACGCGGGTCTGGAAGGCGATCTTGTCGAGGCCCTCGATGACGGCATCGATACCCTTGGCGCTCTCGCTGACCCGGCTCATCGCCTGTACGGCCTCGCCCGCCGTCGAGCGGCCCGAACTGACCGTATCGATGGCCTGATCGGCGCGGACGACGGTCTCCCCCGACGCCGTGGCGGTGGCCTTCAGGCGACCGTCGATCTGCTCCAGGGTAGCGGAGACCTCGGCCAGGCTGGCGGCGCTGTTCTCCGTACGCCGCGCGAGATCCTCGGAAGCCTGGGCGATCTCGCCCGATCCCGTCTGGATGCTCTCGGCGCTGGTGCTGACCGCCCCGATCAGGTCGCGCAGGCTAGACAGTGCGGAATTGAAATTCTTCTTGAGCTCGGCATATTCGGGCGGAAAGGCGACCGCGATGTCGACGGTAAGGTCGCCGTGCGAGAGGCCGCTCAGATTGGTCGACACATTCTCGACCACGAACTCGGTCTTCGCCTGTTCCTCAGCGCGGCGCGCGATATTGTTCTTGATATCGCCCTGCATCTTGCGCAACGCTTCGGCCAATGTTCCTACCTCATCGGCCTGATTGATTTCCAGGACCTGATCGAGCTGCTCCCGGGCAATGCCGTTCGCGAAATCGGCGCAGTCGCGGATCGGGCGGGCAATGCCGGCAGCGGCGTAGGAGATTGCGAGGATCGCGGCGACGGCCACGCCGAGGCCGATGACGAGTTGCCAGATCATGCTCGAAACGGCCCGCGAACCGAGCGAATTGCTGAGCGTGTCCGCCTGCGCCAGGACGAGGTCGCGGGGTACCGAGATAACGACCGACCAGGGGGTCTTGCTGCGGCCGAGATTGATCGGTGAATAGACGTCGATGTTCGTCTGCTTGGGGTCATCCAGTACCTTGGCCTGACCGGACTTCACGATTTCGGCCAGTTGCGACCAGCGCGAATCCGCGGACGATGCCGGCTTGCCGATCGATTCCGGATTGGCGCTGTTGGCGGCGATCAGGCCGGTGTCGCTGACGACGAGCACCACGCCCTTGCCGGAGAAGAGCGAGCCATTCACCTTGGTCGCCATCTTCTGCAGGAAATCGAGATCATAATCCGCGCCGGCGACGCCAGCGAACTTTCCGTTCACGACGATCGGGACCGACATGGTCGCGAGGAACACACGCCTGCCCTGAACCGTGTAGGGCAATGGGCCGAGAATGCTTTCCTGCCCGTTGGTCCTGGGGCCAATATACCACCCGCCCTTGAGCAGGCCGTTGGGGTGTCGTTCGGCACTGTCATATTCGACCAGTGGCTGGATCGCCACGCTGCCGTTGGCCGAACGGGTCCAATAGGGGAGATAGCGGCCGGTTCCGTCCGATCCCATGGCACGATTGTTCACAAAGGCTGCGTCCGCACCGTCCAGGGCGTTCGGTTCCCAGGCGGAATATGTGCCGTTGAAGCCCGGATTCTGCTCGAGGACACGGCGCATGATCGCGTTGAACTGGACACGGCGCTGGCCGGCTCCGGTACTGCCCGGCCCGCCATCGGCGAGTACGGAAAAGGATTGCGCCGTGGTGCGCGCAGCGTCGAACGCCACGTCAAGCGCCCCCTTGATGGACCGGGCTTCCACCGCCGCGCGGTTTTGCAGGGTGTCCTTGGCCTGGCTGGTGACGATCCCGCCCACTTCGTCGTTGACATAGCGATGCGAGGTGATCGCCGAGACCGAACTGAACGAGACGAGCAGCACCACCGTGATCGCGAGGCACAGCCCCGCGATCAGCGCGATCTTCCGCTGCAGCGAGCGAATGGCGGCAAGGGATTTCATCAGGTTCATCGCAACATCCAGTTCGCGGTGCGACGGCCGACGCGGCAGAGGCTGATGCTATTATAGGCTGCGACGCGAGCGGACTTCCGATTTCCGCGAGGTAATGATCGGGGGAATGGGTAAACGCCCCGATCGCCATGCCGCGACGCCGCTGTTCGTCGCGGTCGGGCAGGCCATGGGTGAATTACGGGTTGGACGCATGGGCCGGCTGGGCCATAGGGCAATGCATGACACCGATCGAAACCTACCGCGCCAATGCGGAAGCGCAGCGCATCGCCGCCGAGAAGACCAACCTGCCGAGCCGGCGCGAGATGCATCTGCGCTCGGCCCATACCTGGGAAACCATGGCGCGCAGCGCCGAGGACACGATGGGGCGGGCCGCCGTCAACCTCGCGGCGAAGGCGAACGCGGGCGGCTGAGCGCCGCTGCGGAACAGGGCAGCGTGCCGAAGCCTGCGCGATGGGCTCGGGCTGCGGCGTGCTGAACGCTCTCTTCGCAGAATCCATGTTGCCAATTTGTTCTGCATGGATCATGTTCCGACTTTCCAATGGGGAGAGGGAATGTGCGGTATCGTCGTGTGGCATTCGCCGCCCTTGTCGGCGCCGGCATGGCCTTGCTGCCGGCATGCACGCCAGGACCAGGATGCGGCGAACAAGCGGGCCCAGGTCCGGCACGGGCCTGCTTCAGCCCGCATACTGACGCGGCAATCGCTCCTGTTACTACCGAGGACGGCATTCGGCCTTTGTGGTGAGGCCGCTGCGCTGACCCGCGACGCGATGCGCGCGACTGCCTGCGGATTACCCCGGCAGTGGCGCCAGCGCCCCTATCCACTGGAATAGCCCTGGCGGACGCGCGTGAGCGGGACGGGGACCGGGCCCGGTTTCTGCGCGATGGGTGATGGTGGCGGTGCGGGCGGCATGGATGGCGGTGCCGGGGGCGGGGCAGGCGGTGGTGGCGGGGGTGGTGCCGCTGGCGGCGGTGGAGATGGTGACGGCTCCGGGGGTGCCGCTCGTTCCGGGATAGGTTCTGAGGGTGATTCCGGGGTCGGTTCCGGCGCAGGCTCCGGCGTCGGCGCGACGGGCGGCGGCTGGCGCGAGGGCATGGGATAGGAGGGCTGGTAGTCGGCGACGCGGGCGAGCGCCTTCTCGATCATCTCGACCGGGCCGGGATCGCGCTTCTCCTCGGGGTGATTGCCCCATTTCTCGCGCTGGCGCGCGCGCATCCAGTGCAGCGCGGCGACCGGATCGGGCGGCAGATGGACCTTATAGGTGGCGTAGACGGGATTTGGATCGCCGGCATGCTTGAAGACCTTCACGCGCTCGACGGTGCAGCCGACGGCGCGGGAATAGAGGGCGCGCTCGACGCGGGCATCGGCATGCTCCTTGCCGGCGACGACGGCCTCGGCGAATGCCTCGTGGCTGTTGCGCCAGCGATAGATGGTGCGGACGCAGACCTCGAAATGCTCGGCGAGTTCCTCGTCGGTGGCGCCGAGACGGCACATGGCGCGGGCCTGATCGGCGAATTCGGCTTTGTAGATCATGGCGCCGGGTTAGCGGCGGCGGGATGGCGTTTGAATCGAGGCGGGCCGGCCAACGGGAGCGCAAAATGTCAGGGGGTTCGCTGACATTTTCTGCGAGGGCGGGCTTCGCTATTTATTGTTTAAAAGCAATGGATTACATGGAAGGCCGTGGTTGGTGGCGCAAGCTTGAGGCATGAGCCGAATCGCGTTACGCCTTGGGGTCTGGCTGTCAGAAAGGGGGGCGAGATGCAGTTTCCGCCGGTGTGCCCGGAGGTTCCCGTCAGCGATCTTGCCGAGGCAATGGCCTGGTATCGCGACCGGCTCGGCTTCACCATCGACTGGGGCGATCCGGGGCTCGGGCTGGCGGGCCTGTCGCGGGGCGGCGCGCGGCTGTTCCTGAGCAGCGGCGACTATCGCGCCACGCTGGGCAACCGGCCGCCGGTGGTGCTGTGGCTCAATCTCGAGGATCGCGGCGCGATCGATGCGCTGCACGCCGAATGGGCGGCGGCAGGCGCGAGGATCAGGGCGGCGCCGGCAGCCAGGCCCTACAAGCTGTACGAGTTCCTTGCCGAGGATCTCGACGGCAATGTCTTCCGGGTGTTCTACGATTTCGCGTGGGAGACGCCGTGAGGCGCGCGGGCGCCCTCAGAAGAGCTCGTCCAGCATCAGGTGAAAGCGGATCTTGCGCGCGTCGGGCCGGGCGACGCCATAGGTCGCGAAGAACCGCTCCTGCAGCGCCGGGCCGAAATCGCCGAGGCCGCGCCAGACGATCGCGAGATCCTGATAGCGATCGGCAATACCGGCGCGGCCCGTATCGATGCAGCCGACCCGTCCGTCCGCAGTGACCAGCAGGTTGTCGAGCGAGAGATCGCCGTGCGTCACCACCGGATCGGGCGCGAAGGGCAGCAGGGCGGCCATCGCATCCCAGACCTGCTCGCCGGTCCAGCCGGCGCGCTCCGGATCGAAGTCGTCGGCATCGACGAGCCCCCGATCGAGCCGCCAGCGCGCCTCGCCGAGCCGCAGGCGGTGGTCAGCGTTGAAGGGGCAGGTTTCCGCGGGGATGGCGTGGAGCCGGCGCAGGAAATGGGCGAGCGCATCGACGATGGCGATCGCGTCGTCGGGGCGGGAGTCGAGCAGTTCGCCAGCGGTCCGGCCCGGCAGCGCCGTCATGAGCAGCCACGCGTCGTCCGGCGTGGTGATGAAGCAGCGGATGGCGGGGACGGCGATATGGGCGGCGAGCCAGCGCAGGCGGGCCATCTCGTCCGTCACGTCCGCGACGGTGGGGCCGCGCGCATGCTTGAGGTACAGATCCGGCGCGTCCCCGGCGGCCTGGAGGCGATAGACGGCATCGCCCGACTCGCCGACGGTGCTGCGCGACCAGCGACGGCCCTGCACCAGCGGGGCGAGGGTGGCGGGGAGGTCGATCGGCTCGGCGGGGTGTTCGCGGGGCTCGGCTGGCATGCATGGCCTGTATCGCACCCGTTGCCCGACCAAAATCGGGAAATCGCGCTTTCTCGGCGCGAGCATGCGGACGCCGAGCGTGGCGGCGGCACTGCCAGTAGCCTGTCCAGCGTTACGATCATCGGCCCCGCACCGGCGGCGAGGGGGGATGCGGTCCATCCGGGTGCTTCCGACCGGGTTAGAGGCTGTATCAGGGGCAAGTTACGCGGGCCGGGGAAGGGGGCGACCTTCGGGCTTCGCGGCGCGATCGGTACCGCCGCCCCGGGGCCATCCGGATCCGCTGCGCGGCACCGAGGCGGCGTTCGCTTTTCGGCAAGAATTACCGGCTATCCTGGCCCGGCGCACCGGAGGCTCCCGTCCTTGATCGAGATCGAAGTCCAGAACGAGACGCACCAGACCCAGGTCGCGCTGCGTTTCACCGCGGTCCCCCGGATCGGGGAGGGCCTGCGGCTGCGCCAGCCCGACGGCTTCTGGGCCTCCTATGACGTGATCGACGTGTGGTACCAGAAGGCCGAGTTCGGCGATGTCTGGGTGCCCTATATCCATGTCCGCATGACCGATGCCGACCAGGCGGCGGTGGATGCGGCGAGCCAGGTCCTCAGCCAGCGGGAGCCGCAGCCATTCACGGTCTGATCAAGCGCCTGGGAAGCGCGGCGGCCATCGGCCGCTCCGCCCCGCTCCCCGCCGAGCCCCCGGCGCCGGCCGCCGCAGCCCCGGTG
>CAISGR010000184.1 GCA_903884945.1 uncultured bacterium | reverse complement strand
TGCTTTGACTTCAATCGAAAGAACCTGAATCGCATGATCGCCGATCTCGTATTGCAGGGTGGCACCATCGTCACCGACACCGCCGAATTCGTCGGCAGCATCGCCATAAAGGATGGCGTCATCCTGTGCATCGGCGACGCGGCGGCGATGCCGCAGGCAAGCCAGGTCGTGGACGTTTCGGGCAAGCACGTCCTGCCTGGTGCGATCGATGCACACGTCCATTTCCGTGAGCCAGGCTATACCCACAAGGAAACCTGGGAGACCGGGACCGCCAGCGCGGCGATGGGCGGCGTTACCACCGTGTTCGAAATGCCGAACACCAACCCTCCGACGGGGACCGTCGCAGCCCTAAACGTGAAGCTGGAGGCCGCCAATCGGCAAGCCTATGTCGATTTCGGCATCTACGGCCTGCTCGGCGAAGAGAATCTCGACCAGTTGGAAGCACTGATCGAGGGCGGTGTCGCTGCCTTCAAGTGCTTCATGGGCAACACCTTCGCCAATCTGCCCGCTCCCCCGACCGGGGCGATGCTTGAAGGGTTCGAGATCGTGGCCAGGCACGGCCTGCGCATCGCGCTCCACGCCGAGGATGCCTCGATCATGGCCCGACGCCAGATCAAGCTGCAGGAAGCCGGCCGCTGCGATCCGCTTGCGCATCTCGCGGCGCGTCCGCCGGTGGTCGCTGTGGAGGCGGTGTCGCGCGCGGCGATCCTGGCCGAATGGACCGGCGCGCGTATTCATATCCTGCATGTCTCGTCGGGCGATGAACTGCGGCCGCTGCGCGAGGCGAAGGCACGGGGCGTCGACATCACGGCGGAGACCTGCCCGCACTACCTGTTGCTGGACGAGCAGGCCTATACCGACAAGGGATCGCTGATCCGCGTCAATCCGCCGGTGCGGGAAAAGAGCCACCAGGACCAGTTATGGGCTGGCGTGCGCGACGGGACGATCGATATGATCGCGACCGATCATGCACCGCATTCCCACGAAGAAAAGCATCGCGACGATATCTGGCGCGCCGATTGCGGCTTCACCGGTGTCGAGACGCAGATGCCGCTGATGCTGACGCAGGTGCTGGCCGGCCGGCTGACCCTCAACGACTATGTCCGCATGACTTCGACCGCGCCTGCCCGCGCCTTCGGCCTCTATCCGCGCAAGGGGGCGTTGCTGCCCGGATCGGATGCGGACATCGTCGTCGTCGATCTCGAGCGCGAGGAAAGCGTTGATGCCGGCGTGCTCCAGTCCAAGGGATCGAGCACCCCATTCGACAAGGTGGTAGTCAAAGGCGTCCCGATCCACACGCTGGTTCGTGGGCGTTTCGTGATGAAGGATCGCGCCCTGGTCACGGCGGCGAAGGGAACGGGGCTTTCGGTCCGCCGCATCCAGCAAATGCCTCCGGCAACACCACGAAACGTGGAGCATACGACGGCGGCGATCATCAAGGGTGGCCCTGCACGGTGATCCGCCATGGCGTGGTCCGGGCCGGGACGATTCTCGCCGCGCCCGGCCACGCCCCCGCGATCGGCCCAGGGGAGGTCACCTACGACGATGGCCGTATCACCGGGATCCGGCCGCTTCCGGCCAGTGCGCTCACGGATGAGGAAGCGCGCCTCCTGCTGATGCCTGCGCTGGCCAATGCCCATGATCACGGTCGGGGCCTTCGCACGCTTGCCTATGGTGCCAGCGACTCGAGCCTGGAGACCTGGCTCTCGGCGCTCGGTCGCCAGCCCAAGCTTGATCCGTATGCGAATGCCGCGATCGCCTTTGCGCGCATGGCGGAAAGCGGAGTCTGTGCCGCCAATCATTGCCATAATACGCAGGATGGCCGCGCGCTATTGGAAGAGGCCGAAGCTGTTTCGCGGGCCGCGCGCGATACCGGCATCCGCGTCGCCTTCGCCCTGCCTTTCTTCGACCGCAACCCGGTCGTCTATGGCGACGCGGCGGCACTCGGCGAATGGCTTCCGGAAGAGGAGGTGCCCGCGACACCGCCGCTGCGTTCGCTTGCGGAAAACCGCGCGTTGATGGCGGCTGCGGCTGCCTTCGAGCACCCGCTGTTCCAGCTGCAATATTGCCCGGTCGGCCCGCAATGGGTGACCGACGAGACAATGGTGGCGATCGCCCGTGACTCGGCTGAGACAGGGCGCCGTGTTCATATGCACTTGCTGGAGACCAGCCGGCAGCGCGACTGGGCGGACGCTGCCTATCCCGGCGGGTTGCTGAACTTCCTCGATTCGATCGCCATGCTCGGGCCGCGCCTGACGATTGCCCATGCGGTCTGGCTAAGGAGTGACGAGCTGGCCCTGCTCGCGGCGCGTGGCGTGAACGTCTCGGTCAATCCGTCCTCGAATCTGCGGCTGCGTTCCGGGCACGCCCCGATGGCGGCGATGCGGGCGGCGGGCCTCAGGTGCGGCATCGGCATGGACGGGATGAGCCTCGACGATGATGAGGATATGCTGCGCGAGATGCGCCTCTGCTGGCATATGAATGCGGCGACTGATGGCGCTGCTCCCGGCCTCGACGCTGCCGCCATCCTTGAGGCGGGCCTGTGCGCCGGGCGCCTTGGTATCACCGGAGACGATGGCGGTGGGCGGCTCGCGGCGGGCGCGCCGGCTGACATGATGACGCTCGACTTCAGCGATATCGCGCGTGATTGCGTCGATCGAGATCCCGATCCGGTGCCGCTGCTGGTCGGTCGCGCCACGCGCCGCCACGTGCGGCAGGTCATCGTCGATGGACGTATGATCGTTGCTGAGGGGCGCTGTACCGGGATCGATGTTCCGGCACTCGAACAGGCCTTCACGGCCGCCGCGCGTGACGCAATGCGCGCGGCGCCACCAGACCAGCCGCGGATCGAACGGATGCAGCGGGCGATCGTCCTTTATTATGCCGACGGGCGGCACTGCGCAGGACCTGGAAAGGCGATGTCGTGACCGATCAGAACACCGATGCGCCCATTCATGGCCGCGAATATTCCGAGGCTCTGGCGCGCGGGATTCGCATCCTGACGCTGTTTGGTGCCGAGAATCGCACCATGTCGCTGGCGGATATCGCCGCCCGACTTGGCCTGCCGCGCGCGACCGCACGCCGAGCGCTGCTGACCCTGGTGGACCTGGGTTATGCGGCCGAGGAAGGCAGACACTTCCGTCTAACCCCTCGCGTGATGGAGCTCGCTTCCGCCTATCTTGGGGCAAGCCCCGCTACCGCGATTCTGCAGCCCGTCTGCGAGATGCTGGCGGCGCGGCATGAACAGACATTTTCCGTCGCCGTACTCGAGGGCGTGGATGCGGTGATGGTGGCTTATGCCCGGCCGCGCCGCTTCTATGCCGATAGTGTCGGCATCGGCCTGAGGTTGCCGGCCTATTGCAGCGCCGTCGGACGGGTGTTGCTTGCCGGATTGCCTCCGCAGGAAGCAACCGCGCTGCTGGCACGTGTGAAGCCCGAGTCAATCACGCCGCATACCGAGACGGACCATGATGCAATCGCGCGTCACGTCGAAGAGACCCGCGCGCGGGGCTTCGCCCTTGTCGAGGAGGAGGTCGAACTCGGCTTCCGTTCGATGGCGGTTCCGGTTCGGCGGCTCGGCGGACGCGTCGCCTTTGCGCTCAACATCGGCATGTCTGCACTCCGCAGCCCGGTCGATGAAATGCGCGAGCGCTATCTTCCGGTGCTGCAGGAGCAGTCCGGTACCCTGCAGCACCAGTTGATCTGATCATCGGCCGGTCGCCGGCCCGGAGGAATGTAGTGAAAAGCCAGGCCCGTCCCGTCGCGATCACCGCCACCATCTATCTGCTGTCGGTCCTCGCCATGGCCACCGTTGGGGTGGTGGTGCCCTTTATCGGCAATTTCGCCGGGGCGCTCGGCGTCAGCAAGAGCGCCATCGCGCTCGCCATCGCGCTCTTCTCCGCACCGACCGCTGTCTTCGCGACGGTGGGCGGTGTCTTCATTGATCGTATGGGCCTGCGCCCCTCGCTGATCGTGGCGCTGATTACGATGATCGTCGGGGACCTGATCGTCTGGTCCGCATCCTCCCTCTTCGTCCTGTACGGCGGGATGCTGGTGTCGGGGTTTGGCTACGGCGTCATCGCGGTCGGTGGACCCGCCGTGCTGATCGCGGTGATGGAGGGGGGGACCCGGATCCGGGCGATGTCCTTCTGGTCGACCTATGCGCCCGCCGGCTTTGCGGTGGGCCTGCTGATAGCAGTACCTTTCGCTACCGGCCCATATTGGCGCGCGGCGCAGCTCGCCCACGCTGCCATGGGCCTGCTGCTCCTCCTCGTGTCGCTGGCCATCCTGCCCCGGGTCGAGCGCGCGGCGGTGTCGCCCGCCGACCGGTCGCGACGTCCTGTCGGCAATCTGCTGGCGGTCGTCCGCGATCTGCCGCTGCTGCGCCTCGCGGTCGCAGTGTCGGTCCCCAATTGCATTTCCTATGGAACCAGCCTGGTCACGCCCTCCTATCTTGCGGAAGCCCATCATGTCTCGCTGGCGGCGTCGTCCAGTTCGGTGGCCTTCGCCAAGATCTTCGCGATGACAGTCGGCGGTGTGGTGATGGGGCAATTGCTTGCTCGTGAGGTATCCGGCCGGATGCTGTTTCGGTGTGTCGCGATTGTCGGCGCAATGGCACAGGTGCTGATCTACCTGCCGGCGAGTAACATGATCGTCGCGATCGGCGCCCTTGTGGTGTGGCTCTTCGCCTTTGGTGGGCTCTCGGGCACGGCCATGGCGGTGTTGCCGACGCTCGTGAAGGACCCGACGCGGGGTGCGGCGGCATCTGGCCTGGTCAACCAGTTCATCTCGCTGCTCTCGTTCGCGACGCCGTCGCTCTATTTCGGACTGAGCGGCTGGACCAGCTATGTCGGGTTCGCGCTGGCCGGGCTGGCTGTCTGCATCGTGGCGATGCCCCCGAGCAGGCGTGGTCAGACGGCGGTGAATCCGCCATCCACGACCAGCGCGGTGCCGGAGATATAGGCCCCGGCCGGTGACGCGAGGAACAGGATCGTCTCCACGACTTCGTTCGGCGCGCCGTGGCGGCGTAACGGGATGCGTCCGTCCATCGCCGCCCGCGCTGCAACTGGCTGGGGTTGGGCCTCCCAGAAACTGTTGTTGAACGGCGTGTCGATCCAGCCAGGCAGGAGTGCGTTCACCCGTACGCCCTGCGGCCCAAGTTCGGCGGCAAGACTGCGCACCAGCCCGGAGAGCCCGGCTTTTGCCGCCTGGAACCCATGGGCTCCAGCTTGTCCCCGCAGGGAAGCGGTGGAGGAAAGGAAGAGGATGCAGGGGTTGGCCGAGACCGCCAGATGTGGCGCGGCCGCCTGGGCGAAGAAGAAAGGCATCTTCAGATTGATCCCGACCGACCGATCCCAGAGATCGGGTGTCCAGTCCGCCAGCGGCGCCCCGGTGCCGAGCGAGGCGGTGACCAGCAAGGTATCGATCGAGCCGAAATTTTCCACCGCGCGGGTGGCGGCGAGCGGCGCCAACGAGGGATCGAGCAGGTCGCCCTGCACGAAGGCGAAACCGCCCCGGGCGTCCGCCTCGTCCAGCCCGCGTGCGGGGGCATTTTCGTCAACCAGCAGCACGTCGTCGCCGGCGGCGCGAAAGCGCTCCACTGCCAATTGGCCCAGGCCCGGGGCTCCACCCACGATCAGTACGACGCCCAACCTATTCTCTCCTCAGTCGTAGAAATCCGGGCATAGCCGCATCGTCTGAATCGCGACCGGATCGTGAAACAGAAGGATCTGCCCGGCTTGGTCGGCGCACAGCGCCTTGATCCGCTTGATCGCGGCGAGCGCAGCCGCGTCGTCGCAGCTTTCGCCCGGCAATATCTCGGTGTCGAAATTCTCCTGCAGGTCGCCGGCGTCGAAAGGCAGGATCATCGAGCCGCTGATGGGCAATGTTACCACGGCCGACTGGTGGCCTTGGGTGTGCCCGCGTGTGTCGATCAGGGACAGGCCCGGCTGCACGTCCCAGTCGCCGTCGCGCAGGTCCCACTGCAGCCCCGGCAGGTCATATTCGTCACGGAAATAGGCCATGCCGGGATCGGCGGAGAACGCATGGCGATGCTCCCGCCGCTGGACCGAGATGCGGGCGTGCGTCAGCCGGTGCAGATATCCGGCATGGTCGTAATGCAGATGCGACAGAATCACGTGGCTGATATCGACAAAGCCGATGCCGATGGCGGCCAGTTGTGTTTCCATCAGATGCGTGTCGCGGATCACCGGTGGCGCCATGCCGTGTCGGAGAAATTTGTCGTGCATCCGTTCACCATCGCGCGCGTTTGCCGGGTGCAGCCCGGCGTCGAGCAACACCCAGCCCGATTGCGTATCGAGCAGATAGGCGCAGACCGGCTCGCTCAGGATGAACCGCTCGCCCAGACCCCGCGTGGACACGGTCTTCGGCAGGATCTCGAAGCCGCACAGCAGGACGAACAACCGGCGAATGCTCGTTCGTTCCGGCCGTCCCGCGCCAGGTCCGTCGGCACTCTCGCACTTTGGGCTGTCCACCATCATCACTTTTCCTATATGAAAAAGTTCAAGATGACGAGGGCGATCATGGCGGTGGCAGCGCGGGCAACGATGACGGACAATCCGGTGGGGACGCGATTGCGCGAGATTCGCCGCGATCTCGATCATACGCTGGCACAGATCAGCCGCATGACCGGCGTATCGATCTCCAATCTCTCGAAGATCGAGAACAACCAGATATCGCCGTCATTCGACGTCATGAAGCGCATCTGCGACGGGCTGGGCATTGGAATCGAGGATCTGGTTCGCTCCGGCGAAAAGCATGTCGTCTCGGGTCGCAAGACCGTAACGCGGGGCGGGGAGGGCGACTTCTTCGGCACCGATCAATATGCCTATCGCGCCCACGCCTCGGAGATTTCGCGCAAGGCAATGGTCCCGCTGGAGATTACGGTGCGCGCACGGTCGGTCGACGAATTCGACCATTGGAGCCGCCATCGCGGCGAAGAATTCGTCTATGTGCTGAGTGGGGCGATCGAGGTTCATACCGAGCACTACGCCCCTTTTCGGATCGACCGGGGGGAGAGCGCCTATTTCGACAGCGGCATGCGGCATCTCTACCTTTCGGTTAGCGATGAGGACGCGCATGTTCTGTCCGTTTCCCACGACACCGAGCAACCCGAGCAGATTGCCGGATTCATGCATCCGTCGGCCCGGCCCGCGTCGCAAGCCGAATAATTTTCAAATAAGAAAAATTTTGTAGAAATATTCGCGCGCGGCGCTAGCATCCCAGTCACGCTTTCTCCTGCCAGGCTGGTGCCGATGACGATTCGCTCGATCGAAGCTTTTCCGTTCCGTCTGCCGCCGCGGCGCGATTTCAAATGGGCGGGTCTCCAGGTCGATCTCGGCGGCTTCGTCGCCGTCAGGGTGACGACAGAAGACGGCATCATCGGTTATGGTGAGGCGACGCCCCTGCCTGACTGGGGGGGCGATTTCGGACGGCGATCGGGCGAGACGCTGGCCACCGTCACCGGCATGATCAACGATATCTTCGCACCGGCGCTGGTCGGCGCCGATCCCTGCGCCGTTACGGCCGCGCGGGCGAAGATGGATGCGTTGGTGGTGGGTAACAGCTATGCGAAATGCGCCGTCGACATCGCGCTGCACGATGTCTGGGGCAAGGCGGTTGGCCAGCCGGTCTATCGACTGCTCGGCGGTGCGGTGCGCGCCAGCGTCCCGATCGCCCACATGGTCGGCCTCATGCCGGAAGGCGATGCGATCGACGAAGCGGTCGGCGCGATCGCTGACGGCGTCACCACGCTCCAGATCAAGGGTGGCGTCGATGCGGAGCGCGATATCCGGCTGATCGGCGCGCTGCGGCGCGAATTGGGCGCTGGCGTCGTCCTCCGCCTTGATGCCAATCAGGGCTATGGCCACGCCAAGCCGGCCGCACGTATCGTGGCCAGGCTCGTAGACGCCGGCGTCGATCTGGTCGAGCAGCCGACCATCGGGCTGGATTTCATGGCGGAAGTAACGCGAGCTTCGGCCGTCCCCATAGTTGCGGATGAAAGTTGCTGGGATATCGCCGACGCGCTGGAGGTCACGCGCCGCCGCGCTGCTGATTGCATCTCCATCTATCTCGCCAAGGCTGGAGGCTTTGTCGGTGCGCGCAAGGTTGCCGCGATCGCCGAGGCCCAGGCCATGCCCTGCGATATCAACGGGTCGATCGAATCCGCGATCGGCAACGCGGCGAACATGCACTTCGTCCTGGCCAATCCCGCGGTGTCGCTGGCATCGGTGATTCCGATCAGCGCAGGCGCGGGCCGGCATCCCTGCCATATCGCCGGACGCTATTATGAGGATGATGTAATCGCGGATGCCTTCGAGGTTCGCGATGGTGCGGTACTGCCGCTCGACCGCCCCGGGCTCGGGATCGATGTCGATGAGTCGCGGCTCGATCAATATCGGTGCGGCTGATGGTCGACGGATATCGCATTTCGGCCGATGTCGGCGGCACCTTCACCGACATTGCATGCCTGTCGCCCGAGGGCGTGCTCGCGACCTGCAAAATTCCGTCGACACCGGATGATTATGCGCGGGCGATCGTCGCCGGCGTCAGCGCGCTTGTCCGGCAACTCGGCATCGACGGCAACGACCTGACCGAGTTGCTGCATGCTTCCACGGTCGCGACCAACGCGATCCTGGAGCGCAAGGGTGCCCGCACCGCCCTGATCACTACCGAGGGCTTCCGTGACCTCCTGGAATTGCGCCGCATCCGCGTGCCTAGGCTGTATGAGCCGCTCTACGAGAAGCCCGTGCCGCTGGCGCGGCGTCGCGACCGGCACGAGATTACCGAGCGCCTCGATTCACTCGGGCGTGTCGTCACCCCACTCGACCTGGCGCAGGCGCGGGCGCTCGCCGCGCGGCTTGCGGAGAGCGACGTGGAGGCGGTGGCGATCTGCTTTCTCCATTCGCACGTGAATCCGATGCACGAGCAGCAGGTCGCGGCAATCATGCGCGCTGCGCTGCCGACCTGCTTCATCTCCGTCTCGTCGGAGGTCCTGCCCGAAATCCGCGAATACGAGCGTACCAGTACCACGGTGGTGAACGCCTATATCGGTCCGGTCGTGTCGGGCTATCTGCGCTCGCTGCAGGATCGTCTCCGGGAAAGCGGCATTAGCGGGCGTCTGCTGATGATGCAGTCGAGCGGCGGCACGATGGACGTCGAACGTGTGATCGTTCGCCCCGCGACCGTGGTCGAAAGCGGCCCCGCCGCAGGCGTGATCGGCGCGGCTAGGCTTGGCGGTCGCGCGGGCTATGCCGACATCATTACCTTCGACATGGGCGGCACGACGGCCAAGGCCTCGCTGATCGAGGGTGGCAAGGTGGTCAGCACCGACGAATATGAGGTCGGCGGGGGAATCTCGCTCAGCAGCCAGCTTGCCAAGGGCGGCGGCTATGCGCTGAAGCTCCCGGTGATCGACGTGTCGGAGGTTGGCGCAGGCGGCGGCAGCATCGTCCGCATCGATGCCGGTGGCGGCATCAAGGTCGGGCCGGAAAGCGCCGGCGCCTCGCCCGGCCCGGCCTGCTATGATGCCGGAGGCGAGGATGCGACCGTTACCGACGCTAATGTCGTGCTTGGCTATCTCAATCCCGACGCCCTGGCTGGCGGCGCGGTGCCCATCAACGGAACGCGCGCGCGCGACGCGCTGCAGCGGGTCGCGACTCCGCTGGGGATGGATGTGCTGGATGTGGCGTACGGCGTGCACCGCGTCTCCAACGCGACGATGATGCGCGCGGTGAAGGCTGTCTCGACCTATCGCGGCCGGGACCCGCGGGATTTCACGCTGTTCGCATTTGGCGGCAATGGGGGCATCCATGCCGCCGCCCTGGCGGAGGAGTTGCAGATGACCCGCGTCGTGGTCCCGCCCGCTGCCGGCGTGTTCAGCGCCGTCGGCCTGTTGTTCGCCGATTTTGAAGTCGCGCGCTCACTCTCCTGGTCGCGCCCGCTCGAGGCGGAGGCGCTCGACCAGCTGGAGGCGACGCTGATCGAGCTGGAGCGCCAGGCGCTGGAGGAGATCGGGCGCGATATCGGGGTAGGCCTGATCTGGCGCGCCGAGCTGCGCTATGCCGGCCAGGGCTTCGAACTGCCGATCGACATTCCGCGCGGACGCCTGACCCTTGCCGCACTCGAGGCGGTCCGGGACCGGTTCGAGGGCGAACACGAGCGCAGCTATGGTCACCGATTGCCCGGGCACCGCATCGAGGTGGTGACCCTGCGCGCGCTCGCGACGCTGCCGCCGCCCGGCGCCCGCACGCTCGCGCGCGCTGCCCCCGGCGGCATCGCTTCCCCGATCACGCGCCGCGCCTATTTCGGCCGGTCGGGCGGACTCCACGAAACGCCGGTGATCAGTCGGCTCGATCTCGACGCGGTGCCGCGGGCCGGGCCGCTGATCGTCGAGGAATATGAAGGTACGACGATCGTACCGCCGCATGGGTTCGCGACACGCGACGCGCATGACAACATCGTGATCACACTGGGTAGGGACGCAGTCGATGCGCAATGATCCGGACCCGATCCTGCTCGAGGTGTTTAAGAACGGGTTCGAGGCGATCGCCGACGAAATGGCGTTGATCCTGATGCGCACCGCGCATTCGCCGATCGTGCGCGATGCGATGGATTTTTCGACCGCGCTTTGCGATGCGCACGGCGATAATCTCGCCCAGGGGCTGACCACGCCGATGCATCTCGGCAGCTTCCACGACGCGATGCGCCACCTGATCGGGCAATATCAGGGTCGGATCGCACCCGGCGACGTCTTCATCGCCAACGATCCCTATCTCGCGAGCGGACAGCATCTTCCGGACATCTATGTCGTCCAGCCGATCTTCCATGCGAACCGGCTGTGCGGCTGGGCGGCCACCATCGCCCATCATGTCGATGTGGGCGGGCTGGTCCCGGGCAGCAATTCGCTCGGCGCGACTGAAATCCATCAGGAGGGGCTGCGCCTCCCGTTCCTCAAGCTGGCCGAGGCTGGCGTGGTCAATGCAATGCTGATGGAGATCATTGCCGCGAATGTTCGTGTGCCCGATCTCGTGCTGGGCGATATTCGCGCCCAGATGGCCGCGGCGAGGGCCGGCGAACGGGGCCTGGTCGATCTCGTCAATCGCTATGGGGCGGACGTCGTGATCGCTTATGGGGACGCGTTGCAGGATTATGCCGAGCGTCTGGCGCGCGCCGCCATCCGGGGCATTCCCGACGGCATCTATGGTTTCGAGGACGAGATCGATGGGCTTGGTGAAAACCCCGTCGCGATCCCGTTCAAAGTGCGCATCACCGTCGGCGGGGACGAGATCCAGGTCGACTGGTCCGGCACGTCGCCACAGGTGAGGGGGGGGATCAACGCGCCGATCTCCTTCTGCAAGTCGAACGTGTACGCGGCGCTGCGCTCGATCATGCCCGCCGATGTCCCGAACTGCCACGGTTACACGCGCCCGATCACGGTGACGGCGCCGGAGGCATCGGTCGTTAATGCCCGCTATCCCGCGCCGTGCGGCGCGCGCGGCATCACCGGCTATCGCATCGTCGATTGCATGTTCGGCGCGCTGGCACAGGCAGTGCCCGATCGCGTGGCCGCAGACGGTGCGGGCGGCTCGACCCTGCCCAGCTTCGGCGGCTGGAGCGAGGACGGGCGCCAGTTCGTCTTCTCCGAATGCATCATGGGGACATGGGGCGCGACCTCCCGTCACGACGGGCAGGAAGGCGTGCCGCATATGGCCTCGAACCAGGCCAATGTTTCGGTCGAGATGATCGAGGCAGCATATCCGATCCGTATCGAGCGCTACGGCATCCTGCAGGACAGCGGCGGCGCCGGCGAATTCCGCGGCGGGCTCAGCATGGTCCGCGAGTATCGGATGCTCGCGGACGACATCTATTTCGGCGTGCGGTCGGACAAGAGCATCCACCCGCCGCACGGCCTGTTCGGCGGCACGAGCGGTGGTCCGGCGCTCAATCTCGTCAGCACCGCGGCCGGTGATCGGACGCTGCCGCCGATGCCGGTCGATCGGTTGACGCTGAATAGGGGCGATGTTTTCCGCCACGTCATGGCCGGGGGCGGCGGCTATGGGAATCCGCTGGCGCGCGACCCGGATCGCGTGCGGGAGGATGTGATCGACGGCAAGGTCGGCGCCGTCCGGGCCCGCACCGCCTATGGCGTGGTGCTCGGCGACGCGCCGGATCATGTCGTGGATGTTGCCGCCACCCGTGCGTTGCGTGCGGCCCGTCTTCCCAAGTCGTCGGAGTTCCAGCCATGACCGCGATCGTGACCCAGCCGCGCGTGACCAGCGACCTCGACCCCTTCTCACCCGAGTTTCGCGCCGACCCCTTTTCCTGCTACGCGCAACTGCGTGCGCTGGGGCCGGTTGTCTGGCTCGAACGCTATCGTATCTGGGTCGTGGCGCGGTACGAGCAGGTGCATCAGGTGCTGACCGACTGGCGCCGGTTCAGCAATGCCGGCGGCGGCGGGCTGAAGAACTATTTCGAGGAAAAGCCCTGGCGCCAGCCCAGCCTGATCCTCGAAGTCGATCCGCCTGACCATGATCGGACGCGCAAGGTGTTGATGCGGGCGCTTTCGGCGACGACCCTCAAGAACCTGCGCCCCACCTTCGAGGCTGAGGCTGCCCGAATTGTCGAGGAAGCGCTGGCCTTGGGCACGGTCGACGCGATCCCCGATCTCGTGCGTCGCTTCCCGCTCACTGTCTTCCCCGACGCGGTGGGCATGAAGCGGGAGGATCGGATGCCGATGCTCACCTATGGATCGATGGTATTCGGCGCCTTCGGGCCGGCCACGCCCTGGTACGAGGAGTTGATGACTCAAGCCGAAGAGGTGTCCGCCTGGATCATGGCGCGGTGCCAGCGCGACGCACTGGCGCCTGACGGGATCGGCGCGGCGATCTATGCCCAGGCCGATGCGGGCGATATCGAGCATGGGGAAGCGACCCTGCTTGTCCGTTCGCTGCTTTCGGCCGGGGTCGACACGACGATCGACTCTATCGGTCTTTGCCTGAAATGCCTGGCTGAGCACCCCGATCAATGGGCAATGCTGCGCGACGATCCGACGCTGGCCCGCGCGGCTTTCGAAGAGGCGACCCGCTACGATTCCTCCAGCCAGTCCTTGTTTCGCACCACCTTGGAGGCGTTCGATTTCGCGGGTGTGGCGCTCGGCAGGCACGAAAAGGTGCTGGTGCTCATCGGTTCGGCGGGGCGCGACGGTGCGAAATGGGTTGATCCCGACCGATTCGATATCACCCGTCGGCCGACGGGCCAGATCGGTTATGGTACGGGCATCCATGGCTGCGTTGCGCAAATGATGGCGCGCCTGGAAGGGGAGATATTCTTCCGCGCCCTGGCCGACCGCACCGAAGCCATCGAACTGACCGATACGCCGTCGCTGCGGCTCGTTCCCGGCTTGCGCGGCCTGGCCAGTATGCCGCTCAAGCTCACCCCCAAGCACCGTTGAACGTCGGGTGCCGCTGATCGCCGATGCCTTTTCGTCGCAGGTTCGCCCCGTTCTGCTTGGCCGGGCAGGGGCGATTGCGGCCGCGCATCCCCTGGCTGTCGCCGCAGGGCAGCAGATGCTGGCCGCAGGCGGGACAGCAGCGGATGCACTGATCGCAGCGCAAGCGGTCCTCTGCGTCATCATGCCCGATGCCTGTGGTTTGGGCGGCGACATGCTCGCCCTGGTGCGTGGCCCCGATGCCCCGATCGAGGCGATCAACGGCACCGGCGCCGCGCCGATGGGGATGACACGCGTATCCAACGATGGCCCGGACAGCATCACCGTTCCAGGCATTGTCGATGCCTGGTGTACGCTCCATCGCCGCCACGGTCGCCTGCCGCTCGGGACGTCGCTGGCGCCCGCAATCGGATTGGCCCGCGATGGCATGCGCGTATCTCCGGCGCTGGCGCGCGCGCTCTCCGCGCAGCGTGCAAGACTCGGCAAAGGCGGTGCCGCTACCTGGGCGCTATTCGGGCGGGGACAAGGCGACCTGATAGTGCAGCCCGAGCTCGCCGCGCTCCTCCATCGCATCGCCGTCGATGGCGCTCTCGCCTTTTATCGTGGCGACGGTGCCCGGGCGATCACCGCTGCTATCCATGCTCGAGGCGGTGCCCTTAACGAAGCGGATATGGCGGCGCACCGGACCGAAGTCGCCTCGCCGATCGAGACCGGCTGGGGTGCATGCACGCTCGCCACCCAGCCCCCGATGACGCAAGGTGTGCTGTTGAGCATGGCAGCGGCCGGGTTTGCCCGGCTCGATACTCTGTCCCGAGACTTGTACGACCATGCCGCAATCGAGCTGACTGAGGCAGCATTCGGGTATCGCGCCGATGCCAGCAGGGGGCGCGAATTGCTGGAGATCACTCTCCCCGTGGATCTCGCCCGTGCCTCGTTGCGCGGCGGGCCGCGTGCCTATCTTCACACGGCCGGCGTTGCAGTCGCCGACGCGGGCGGAATGGTCATCTCGTCGCTGGTCAGTGTCTTCGACGATTTCGGCTCGGCGGTATTCGTGCCCGAGCTCGGCATCACCCTCAACAATCGCGCGGGTGGCTTCACTCATGGCGCCAACGCGGCGGCGCCCGGCAAGCGGCCGGTGCATACCCTCGCCCCGGCGATGCTGTCGACGCCGCACGGCGTGCTGGCGCTCGCCACCCCCGGTGCCGACGGGCAGGTGCAGACGTTGCTTCAGGTCCTGATCGCCGTAGTGCGCGAGGAACTCGATCTCGCGGCCGCGATCGCCCGGCCGCGGTGGCGCAGCGAAGAGGGATTGCTGCTGATCGAGGAAAGCCATCCGGCGCGGGAAAGGCTTGCTGCGCTCGGCCATCGGGTCACGCCTCTTCCGGACGGAGAAATGCGCTTTGGCGCCGTGGTGGGCGCGGGCTATGTCGGTGATGTTCCGCTCGCGGTTGCCGATTGGCGACGCGAGACATGGGCGGGGGTCGCCTGAACAACAAATCAGGCAGTCCAAGGCTTATTGGTGCGTCGCGAAAGCGCTCCCGAAAAAGACTCAAAGCGCCTCGATCATCGCAGCCAGCAACGCGCGTCGCGGCGCTACCGAGCTGACCAGGCAATATTCCTCCAGCGTGTGTGCGCCGCCGCCCTCGATCCCAAGTCCGTCGAGCGTCGGCAGGCCCAGCGCGGCGGTGAAGTTACCGTCCGATCCGCCTCCGACCATGGGCACCTCGGAGAGCGTCTGCCCCAGTCGCATCGCGATTTGCTGCGCGCGCTGGTACAGTGCGGCGGTACCGGCGCTCCTCGCATAGGGTGGCCGGTTGAGTCCGCCCGAAATGTTGAGCAGCGCGTCCGGATCCACAGCGCACAGGCCTTCGATCGCCGTGGTCAGGCGGTAGCCCTCTTGCGGTGTGGTCACGCGGATATCGGCAACGAGACGACAATGCGCAGGTACGACATTGGCCGAGGTGCCGCCCGAGATCTGCCCCACACTTACCGTCGTTCCGGCGGCATAGTCGGTCATTCCCTCCAGGCGAAGTATCTGGTGGGCAGCCTCGCGGATCGCGCTTCGGCCGTCGGCATGGTGGGTCCCGGCATGCGAGGGGCGGCCCTGGATATCCAGATTGAACCAGCCCACGCCCTTGCGGGCAGTGACCACCGCGCCCCCGGCGCGGGCCGGTTCGACCACCAGCGCGTAGGCTGAGGTCCGGGCGATGGTCTCGATGAGATCCCGCGTAGTGGGACTGCCAATCTCCTCGTCCGGCGACAACAGCATCGTGATCGGCCGCCGCGCCTCGCCGCGCCGGGCGACATCCGCGATCGCGCAGATCGCGGCGTAGACGCCGCCCTTCATGTCGTAGAGACCGGGGCCATAAAGCCGGTCGCCGTCATGCCGCACCGGCAGCGGACCAGTCGCGGTGCCGATCGGATGCACGGTATCGACATGCCCGATGACGAACAGCCGTTGCTGGGCGGTCGCTGGCCCGGTGTGCAACAGAACGATGTCGCCCAGACCATCACGGCCCGGAATCCGTTCGAGCATCAGCCCGGTCTGGGGCAGTCCCTCGACGATCAGGTCCTGCATCGCGTTTACCGCCGCCGCGTCATGGCTCGGGCTCTCGCACAAGGCCCAGCGCGTCAGCGCTTCGACGGTCTGGCTGTCTTTCGCCAAGGGCTATCCTTCAATTGCGGTGCCGGGTTGACCAACGCCCCACAGCGGCGTTACGTGTTCAGCATGATGAACATTAAAATTCTCATACATGAACAATGACGTCAAGTCAGCGTCGCGTGTGCTTGACCTGCTCGAGTTGCTCGCGCTCGAGCAGCAGACTCGATCGCTGACGTCGATCGCGGAAAGGCTTGGGCTGCCAAAGAGCAGCACGCTGGGCTTGCTGCGCACGCTGGTCGGTCGCGGCTATGTGGCGCGCGAGCCGGACGATCGGTACCGGCTCTGCAACGCTTTCCGCGCCGAGGGCTTCGCGCGCCATGGGCGCTTGCTGGGTGTCGCGCCTGCGATCATGCGGAGGCTGGCCGACGAGATCGGCGAAACCGTCATCATCGGCGCGCTGGCCGGCACCGGCATCGTTCGGTTGCTTGCCAAGGAAGTCGCTGGCCAGGATATTCGCTTCGACATCGAGCTGTCCCGCCAGTTGCCTGCTTATTGCACAGCGATCGGCCGCGTCCTAATCGCCCAACTGGGCGACGACGAAGCGCGCGAGATTCTCGCGTCGGCGCCGCGCAAGGGGCCGACGCCACATACGGTCACGACCAAGGCTGCGCTTTGGGAGCGCATCGAGGCGGTGCGTGCCACCGGCGTGGCGGTCGTAGCGGAAGAATTCGCGCTGGGCGGTACCGGAGTCGCCACCCTCATTCCGGGCAGCGTCGGCAACCCGAGGGCGGCCCTCAATGTCGGTTGCATCACGGCGCGCTTCCATGAGCGGCAGGAGGAGATCGTCGGGGCGCTGCGTCGGGGCGCTGCGGAAATCGGCGCGGCAATGCAGGCATCCACGACGTGACGGAACGGTTCCTGGTGTGGGGCTCGGGTGCGATCGGCGCCAGTATCGGGGCGTCGCTCGTCAGCGACGGGGTCGACGTTACCTTCATCGATACCGCGGCTGACCATGTCGAGGCGATGCGCGATCCCGCGCGCGGGTTGCAGGTGCGTGGCGACGATCGCGCGTTCGGCAGAGCTGTTACCGCGCGGCTGCCGGCGGAGTTGAACGGCTCCTGGTCTAGTGTCCTGCTGTGCGTGAAGGCGCACCATACCGCGGAAGCCTGTCGCGCGCTGGCCCCCCATCTCGCGCCGGACGGCTATGTCGTGTCCCTGCAGAACGGCCTGACGGAGAAGACGGTAGCCGAGATCGTTGGCCCCAAACGGACCATCGGCGGCTTCGTCAATTTCGGCGCGGACGTCATCGGTCCGGGCCGGATCGCCTTCGGCAATCGTGGCACCGTCGCGCTGGGCGAACTCGACGGCGCGATGACGCAACGCCTCGATGCGCTGACCCGGGCGATCCGGTTGTTCGAGCCCGATGCTTTCGCCACCGGGTATATCTGGTCCTATCTTTGGGGGAAGCTCGCCTACGCCTCCCTGTTGTTCGCGCAGGCTGCCGGCACGGCGGGTATCGTCGATTGCCTGGAGCGGCCCGAGTTGTTGCCGCTGTGGCGCGCGCTCGCCGGGGAGGTGATCGCGGTCGCGTCGTCGGAAGGTGTTTCCCCGCAGGGCTTCAATGGTTTCGATCCGGCTGCCTTCGCGCCCAGGGCAGGGGCCGCCGCAGCGGCAGCCGGCGTGAATGCGATCGCGCTGTTCAACCGGCCCAGTGCGAAGACTCATTCCGGCGTGTGGCGCGATCTGGCGATTCATCGGCGCGTGACGGAAATCGACGCGCAGTTCGGGCCGGTGATCGCGGCAGGCGCTCGTCACGGTATCGCGTGTCCGACACTTCGCCGCTTGGTCGCGCTGATCCACGACATCGAGGCCGGCCGCCGACCCCAGGACGACGCCAACCTGCTCGCGCTGTTGGAGGAGGCCCATGCCTGAGTTCGCGGGCCGAACGATTGCGGTGAGCGGTGGAGCCACTGGCTTCGGCCGCGCGATCGCCGCGGCTTTTCGCGACGCGGGAGGCCGTGTCTTTGCCTGCGATGTGCGGGAGCCGGAACTGGCTGCGCTGCGGGCGTCCGGAATAGCCGCCCGGCATATCGATCTTGCCGACCGCGCTGCCGGGCGGGACTGGATCGCACGCGTGGAGGATGAAGCGGGCGGCTCGATCGATGTCCTGGTCAACAATGCCGGCGGAGTGGCGGGCCAGGTGCCGCAGGCGTTCGACGCGGTCAGCGATGCTGATTGGGATGCCGTCCTCGCGATCAATCTCGGCGCAGCCTTTGCGCTCAGCCAGGCCTGCATGCCGGGCATGGTCCGCACTGGTTGCGGTGCGATCGTCAACATTGGTTCGGGCGCTTCGCTGCGGGCGTCGATGACCGGGGTGCAGGCCTATTGCGCGGCGAAGCACGCGTTGCTTGGGCTTACGCGCCAACTGGCGCATGAACTTGGGCCGCGCGGCATCCGCGTGAACGCGGTCGCTCCCGGCTTCGTCGTCACCGGGGATGCCACCGCGCGGCAATGGGCATCCTATGGCGAAGCCGGCCAGCAGGCGGTCATCGACGGTATCGCGCTGCGTCGACTCGGTCGCCCCGAGGACATCGCCGGCGTCGTGCTCTTCCTCGCCTCGGACAGCGCCGGTTTCGTCAACGGCGAAATCATCGCGGTGGATGGCGGGCGATGAACGTCACGCGGGACGGGGATGAGGCACCGGCGCCCTGGCAATGGCCGGAAGAACAGTGGCGCCGGCTGACGGCGCAGGTGAGGGCGGGGCGGCCGCTGCGTCCACGAAAATGGCCCAATGGCGCACGCTGCGCGGTCGCCCTCTCGTTTGACAGCGACCATGAAACCAACGAGCTGCGGGACGGTGGCCGTTCGATCAGCCGCCTGAGCTGGGGTGAATATGGCGCGCGCGTGGGCATCCCCCGGATCGCCGCCATCCTGGCGCGCCACGATGTGCGGGCAAGCTTCTTCGTACCCGCAGTGGCCGCTCTGCTGCACGAGAAGGAGCAGTGCGACCTGGTCGCTGCGGGGCATGAAATCGCACTGCACGGCTGGATCCACGAGTTGAATGCCGTTCTGCCCTATGAGGCGGAGCGGGACCTGCTCTTTCGCGCGGCGGACACGCTGGAGCGGATCACCGGCACCCGCCCGGTCGGCATGCGGACACCGTCTTGGGATTTCAGCCCTCATACCCTGCGCATCGCGGTCGAGCTGGGGCTTCGTTACGACAGTTCGCTGATGGCGGACGAGGATTGCTATGAGTTGCTGCTGGATGGGGCGCCGACCGGGATCGTCGAAATCCCGGTCGAATGGATCAGGGATGATGCCGCCTATCTGCTGATGAACCGGTTCGGCGGCGTTCGCCCGTACACGCCGCCCGCCGATGTCTTCGACATCTTCCGCCGCGAATTCGATGGCGCCTATGCCGATGGCGGCGTTTTCCAGCTGACCCTGCATCCGCATGTCATCGGCGCGCGGTCACGTATCTGGATATTGGAAGAATTGATTCGCCACGCTGCCGCGCATGACGTGTGGTTTGCGACCCATGCCGAGCTCGCCGCCCATGTCGGGAGCGGGATCGCGGAAGACCGGGAGGCGCAATGATGCCGATCCGTCCCGCTCTCCCGTCTTGGCCGGTCCGTACCACGATCGGATCTACATCGTACTCCGCTCAAATCAGGATGGAATGGGCATGAAGCAAGAAAAGGCCCTCGCGGCCAGACGCCCGCTCGGGCGCGTCTCCGGCATGATCCTCGCGTCGACGGTACTGGTGTCGACCCTGATCGGCTCGGCAGGGGCGCAGTCGAACGATCGCCGGCAATGGATTGCGCCTGGTGCGCGCACGACGGATGATCCGCGGCGCATTCCCCTGAAGCCGGAGCATACTGCGGGCCATGACATGGTCCTGCGCGGTGGCCGCTTCTTCGACGCGGCCTCGGCCCGCGTCCGCCCTGCGACCATCGTGTTGCGAGGCGACCGGGTTCTGGCGGTCCTGCCGCCCGAGGCGCGCGATTGGCCCGCCGATGCCGAGGTCATCGAACTCGACGGCAAGACGGTGATGCCCGGGCTGATCGACATGCATGTCCACCTCACCTATCCCGACGGCGACACGCCGATCGACGAGCAGGCGAGCGAGGGGGCGGGCGTGTTGCGCGGCGTGCGCAACCTGCGCTGGATGCTCGAATCGGGATTTACCTCGGTCCGAGACCTGAACGGTGTATCCAACGCGCCCTATCTCCTCGCCGAGTGGAGCGCGGAGAACGGCATTCCGGCGCCGCGCGTCTTCACCGCGGGCCACATCATCACCGGAACCGGCGGCCATGCCACCGAGCGTCCCGTCAGCCCCAGCCATGGTCCCGACTATGCGTGGGAACGCGATGGTGCGGACGCGTGGCGTGCCGCCGTGCGGCAGACCTTCAAGCAGGGTGCCAGCGTGATCAAGCTGGCCAGCCATTTCTCCCCCGACGAGGTGGCCGCAGCTGTGGATGAGGCGCACCGCCTGGGTCTGAAGGTCACTTGCGACTGCGAGACCATCTATATCAAGATGGCGGTGGATGCGGGCATCGACATGATCGAGCATCCCTTGCCCCGCACCGACGCCACGATCGCCGATATGGCACGTCGCAGGGTCGCCTCGGTGCCGACGCTCCAGGTCTACCAGAATGTGCTCGATCGCAGCGGCGGCTTCTATGGGTCGACGTCGCGCCGCTTCACCATGACCGCTCAGGCCGATTTCGACGTCTTCAGGAAGATGAAAGCTGCCGGCATCGTGATGGGCGTAGGTACCGATACGATCGGCGACGCCAACAAGATGGTGCCGAATGTCTTCATCACGGAACTGAAATGGTTCGTGAAGGGAGGGTATTCGATCCCGCAGGCGCTGCAGGCGGCGACGCTGACCAACGCGACCCTGCTCGACATGGACGACAAGCTGGGCAGCATCGAGCCCGGCAAGCTCGCCGACATCATCGTCGTAGACGGGCAACCGGATCGCAACCTCGACGATCTCGCTCGTATCGACATGGTGATCAAGGACGGCATCGCCATGGTCCGGAATGGGCAGGTCGTAACGCCGCGCCATGTGGCCGCGCCGTTGATCAAGCCGTCACCGCCGGCGGACGTGCAATGAGCGCTCGAGCCAGCACCACGCACGAAGGTCCCGTTCGGACGATCGAAGCGGCGCCTGACAAAGCCGTACGGCCGGCGCCGCGCGGCAAAGACGTTGCCCGGGCCCTGGGCTCGGCAATGATCGGCAACTGGTTCGAACTGTTCGACTTCATCATCTATGGCTATTTCGCCGCGCAGATCGGCAAGGCGATGTTTCCCGCCGCCGATCCGGTGACCATCATCCTTTCCAGCTTTGCGACCTACGGCGTGGGCTTCGTCATGCGCCCGATCGGGTCGATGGTGCTCGGCAGCCTTGGCGACCGGCGCGGTCGCAAGGCTGCCCTGGTTTTCACCATGTTCCTGATGGCCTTTTCGACCTGTGCCACCGGCCTTATTCCCCCCTACAGCGTCATCGGGATCGCGGCGCCGGCGATCCTGGTCCTGTGCCGTCTCCTGCAGGGTTTCGCCGCCGGCGGCGAATGGGGTGGGGCGACGACCTTTCTCGTCGAATATGCGCCGCCGCATCGGCGCGGGCTGTTCGGCGCGCTTCAGCAACTCAGCACCAGCCTGGCGATCGTGTCGGCGGTATCGGTGGCATTGTTGCTCAATGTCCTGCTCAGCCCCGCATCATTGGAAAGTTGGG
>CAISGR010000183.1 GCA_903884945.1 uncultured bacterium | reverse complement strand
TCAGCCGACAATCTCTTCCGGCTTGAAGAAATAGGCGATCTCGATCGCTGCATTCTCGTCCGAATCCGAACCATGGACCGAGTTCGCCTCGATCGATTCGGCCAGTTCCTTGCGGATCGTGCCGGCATCCGCATTGGCGGGGTTGGTCGCGCCCATGATGTCACGGTTGCGCTGCACGGCGTTCTCGCCCTCGAGCACCTGCACGACGACCGGGCCGGAGATCATGAAGGCGACGAGGTCGTTGAAGAAGGGGCGCTCGCGATGAACGCCGTAAAAGCCTTCTGCCTGCTCCTTGGTCATCTGGATGCGCTTGGAGGCGACGACGCGCAGGCCAGCTTCCTCCAGCATCTTGGTGACGGCGCCCGTCAGGTTGCGGCGCGTGGCATCGGGCTTGATGATCGAAAAGGTACGGTTCGCGGCCATGACGGTCACGGGCTCCTGTATTTGAAAGGGCTGAAAAGTCGCGGGTCCCCTAGGCGGGCGCGGGCCGAGATGCAAGTCCGGCGGGTCTTCAGGCAGCCTGCTCCCAGCGTCCGGCTTCGCCCTGTTTCCAGTAGCGGCGTTCCACGCCGTCGCGATCGGCCAGCGCCTTCCAGGCGGCCCGTGCCTCGACGATTCGCTCTTCGTCGAAGAAGTGAAAGGCCCGGTCGAACGAAAGGGCATCCTCCCGCCACATGCCGTCAGCGATCGCGATATGGCGGGCTCCGTTGGTTGCGCGGACCGATTCGTCGATCAGGATGGGCTGGGCTTCGTCATGGTCGCCGCCAGCCCTGGCATGGGCGAGAAAGCTCTCGGGTGCGTAGGTCCACAGCAATTTGTCGAGATCGGCCCGTTGCCCCTCGCTCTCCGCGACGATCAACAGGCGCCCGCCCGTCTCGACCACGCGCTCGGCGATCCGCGGCAGGACGCGGTCGAGCGGTTGTGCCGTCAGATGATAAAAGTCGACCTGCATTCGGTATAAGCTCGTCCTGGCCTGTGGAACGGTGGAGAGCTTCGCGGCCACCTTGCGCAAAAACTCTCCAGCGATCGTGCCGCTCAGCCCTCGAAATTGTCCGCCACGAACCGGTCGAGCAGGCGCACGCCGTACCCGGTCGCGCCCTTGTCCCACGTCGTCCCGGGCTTGTCCGCCCATACCATGCCGGCAATGTCGAGGTGCGCCCAGCGCACGCCGGGGTCGATATAGCGCTGCAGGAACTGCGCCGCGGTGATCGAACCGGCTCCGCGCGGGCCGACATTCTTCATGTCGGCGATCGGGGAGTCGATCAGCTTGTTATAGGCGTCCGACAGCGGGAAGCGCCACAGCAGGTCGCCCGAGGCCTTGCCTGCCGCAAGCAGCTGCTCCGCGAGCGAATCGTCATTGGCGAAGCAACCACCATGCTCGTTGCCGAGGCTGATGATCATGGCGCCGGTGAGAGTCGCGAGGTCGATGATCGTCCTCGGGTGATGCATCCGCTGCACCCAGGTGAGCGCGTCGCACAGCACCAGCCGGCCCTCCGCGTCGGTGTTCAGCACCTCGATCGTCTGACCCGACATCGAGGTCAGCACGTCACCGGGGCGAATGGCATTGCCGTCCGGCATGTTCTCGACCAGCCCGCACACGCCAATGACATTGGCCTTCGCCTTGCGCGCGGCCAGCGCCTTCATCGTGCCGACGACGGCGCCGGCACCGCCCATATCCCACTTCATGTCCTCCATGCCGGCGCCGGGCTTCAGCGAGATGCCGCCGGTATCGAACGTCACGCCCTTGCCGACCAGCGCCAGCGAGGGATGGCCCGCCCCCGCGCCGCTCCATTTGAGCGCGAGCAGCCGGGCATCGCGTGCCGAGCCCTGGCTGACGCCGAGGAGGGCGCCCATGCCGAGTTCGCGCATCTCGGTCTCGCCGAGCACGGTGACTTCGAGGCCGAGACCGTCGATTTCGGCGAGAACCCTGGCAACGAAGGTTTCGGGGTAGATCACGTTGGGCGGCTCGGCGACCAGCGTGCGGGTGAGCTCCAGCCCCTCGGTCAGCGCCTTTTGCGGCGCCCAGGCAGCTTCGCTGCCGTCCGGCGCGTTGAGCAGGATGATCGAGGTCAGGGTGGGCTTCGATTTCTCGGGCAATTTGGTGCGATAGACGTCGTGGCGCCAGCTGCGTTGCGCGGCGGCGGCGGCGAAGCGCGCAACCGCCTTCGGCGTGGCGCCGGCCGAGCCGAAATCGACCGCGACCGATTCGACCCCCGAGGTAAGCAGCCGCGCGGTCAGCGCGCCGCCGGCCCGCTCGTAATCAGGCTCGCTGCCGCTGCCGGCGCCGACCAGCAGGACACGGCGGACGCCGTCCCCCTCCGGGACGAACGCTTCAGCAATAGCGCCCGCTTCTCCTTCGAACCGGTTTGCCCGGGCAGCGGCGATCACGACACGCAGCGCGTCCGATTCGATTTCGACGGTCGCGACCCGGTCGAGACCATCCTTCTCCACGGGAAGCGCCAGCGTGGTGGCGGGGGCGGCAGTGGAAAAACTGATCTTCATGGATATCCTCGGTTCGTCTTGTCTCGCTTGAGTCGGAGACCTCTAGGCCAGCCGTACCGCGCTGGCAAAGTACGCGCGCGATTGCAGCGCGGCCCGCCCGGTGCGATAGGGCGGCTTCATCGCGACCGCATCCGGCGTGCTTGGGAGTGTTTTTTCCAACGTGAAGCGTTCCGATTTCCTTTCATCCTGCGCCCTCCCCATCCTGCTGTGCCTGGGCACCGCGGCGCATGCGCAGGATCTCCAGGTCCCTGCCACCCCGCTGCCGCCCCCGGTCGAAACCACGGCTGCGAGCGACGAGCAGGTGCAGTTCAGCGCCGGATCGCTGGAGTATGACATCGATGACGACACCGTGGTCGCGAGCGGCGACGTCCATATGTCGCGCGCCGGCGATCGGCTGCGCGCCGACAAGGTCGTGTGGAATCGCAAGACCGGCAAGGTCGTCGCGACGGGCAGCATCGTGGTGGTCAATCCGGGCGGGGACACCGCCTATGGCGATTCGATCGAGCTGACCGATTCGCTGAAGGACGGCGTGGTCGACAACATGCTGGTCGTGCTCGAGCGCGGTGGACGCCTGGCGGCACGGCGCGGAACGCGGGCCCTGGACGAAACCGTCACGCTCGATGACGCCGCCTATACCCCGTGCGGCGTCACCAATTCCAAGGGATGTCCAAAAGAGCCCTCGTGGAAGATCACCGCCGTGAAAGTGGTGTATCGCCCCGACAGGAACCGGATCTACTATACCGGCGCGCGCATCAACCTGTTCGGCTTGCCGACCGTTCCGCTCCCCGCCTTCTCGCATCCGGCCGGTGGCGAGAGCGACAGCGGCCTGCTGAGCCCCAGCTTCCGGTACAATGGGGTGAATGGCTTCGAATTCGCCCAGCCCTATTTCTTCTCGCTCGCCCCCAACCGCGCGCTGACCGTCACGCCGCATATTTTCAGCAGCGTCCTGCCGATGCTGCAGGCGGACTATGCCTCGCTCGACAGCAAGGGGGCGTTCCGGGTCGGGGGGTATGCGACGGTCAGCCGGCGCAGCGACGATTTGCTGACGTCGACCCCGACGAGCACCGAGCAGGCATTCCGCGGCTATATCGACGCTGCCGGGCGGTACCAGCTTGGCTCGGACTGGACGCTGAGCGGTTCACTGCGCCTCACCACGGACCGCACCTTCCTCCGTCGCTATGACATTTCCAACGACGACCGGCTGCGCACGAACGTCAATCTCGAGCATATCGACGCGGACAGCTATTTTTCGATCAACGGCTGGGCGGTCCAGACGCTGCGGGTCAATGATCGCCAGGGCCTGCAACCGATCGCATTGCCGGAAATCGATTATCGCCGGCGCATGAATGATGGCCTGATCGGCGGCAAGTTCGAGTTCGAGGTCAACACCCTGGCGATTACCCGCACCGGTGGCCAGGACACGCAGCGTGCCTTTGCCAGTGCGCGCTGGGACCTGCGCAAGCTCACGCCGTTCGGTCAGGAAGTCACCTTCACGGCCTATGCGCGTGGCGACGTGTACAACGCCAATGATACCGTCGCGACCACGATCGCGAGCTATCGCGGCGACGAGGGAATCCATGCGCGGGCGATCGGCGCCCTGGCAATCGACGTCAAATGGCCCTTTATCGGTTCCTTCCTGAGCGGCACGCAGCGGCTGACCCCGCGCTTCCAGATCGTCGCGTCGCCGCCGACGGAGAATCTGGGCGTGCCGAACGAGGACGCGCGGTCGGTGGATCTCGAGGATTCGAACCTGTTCGCTCTCAACCGCTTCGCCGGATACGATCGCTTCGAGGATTCCACCCGGTTCACCTATGGCGTGGACTGGGCGGTCGACCTGCCCGGATTCACCCTCAACGCGACAGTCGGGCAGAGCTATCGGCTCAACAGCCGCCCTGCCCTGTTTCCCAGCGGCACCGGCCTGAGCGACCGCACCTCCGATATCGTCGGCCGCACCGAGGTCCGGTTCAGGGATTTCGTGTCGATCACGCACCGCTATCGGCTCGACAAGGACAACCTGGCGATACGGCGCAACGAGGTCGATGCGACGATCGGCTCGCGCAGCACTTATGTGCTGCTGGGTTATCTGCGCCTCAACCGCAACATCGACCCGACGCTGGAGGATCTGCAGGATCGCGAGGAAGCCCGCGTGGCGGGTCGCGTGCAGTTCGCCCGCTTCTGGTCGCTATGGGGATCGACGGTGATCGATCTGACCGATCGCAACGAGGATCCGCTGTCGGTGGCCGACGGCTTTTCCCCGGTGCGGCATCGCATCGGTCTGTCCTATGAGGACGATTGCCTGAAGCTGGGGCTGACGTGGCGGCGCACCTACCAGGATACGGGTGACGCGCGCAGCGGCAACAGCTTCCTCTTGTCGCTGGCCTTCAAGAATCTGGGACGCTAAGCGCTTGTTCAGCTTAAGTAGAAGATATGCCAAGTCGCCAGTGGCGCGGGATGGGATTTTAAAGAACGTGATGATTTCGAAGAAAAACGAACGCGGCATCGGGCGCCGAATCGTTCTGGCAAGTTCCGGACTGCTGGCGATCGTCCTTGCGACGAGCGGCGTGCCTGCGCAGACGGTCGGCGACGACAGCGTTCCGACGGTTGGGCTGGACATTCCGAAGAATCTGCAGATTTTCGGCAAACTTGATCCGAACGTTCGCAAGCCGACCGCGATCGTCAACGAAACGGTGATCACCGGCACCGACGTCGATCAGCGGGTCAACCTGATCATCGCGGCCAACCAGCTCAAGCTGAACCCGGAAGAGCATGACCGGCTTCGCCTCCAGGTGCTGCGCAGCCTGATCGATGAGACACTGCAGATCCAGCAGGCCAAGACCGCGGAGGTGACCGTCGCCTCGGACGAAATCAACCAGAGCTTCTCGCGGGTATCGCAGCAGTTCAACAAGACCGAGGCGGAAATGCGCGCCTATCTGCGCAGCGTCGGGTCATCCGAGCGTTCGCTGCGCCGGCAGATCGAAGCTGACCTTGCCTGGAACCGCTATCTCCGCCGCAAGGTGGAGCCGTTCGTCAATGTGAGCGACGAGGAGGTGAAGGGCATCATCGACCGGCTCAAGGCGGCGCAGGGCACCAACGAATATCATCTGAAAGAAATCTATCTGTCCGCGGGGCCGGATCGCGCGCAGCAGGTCTTCGACAATATGCGCCAGATGATCCAGGACATCCAGAAGGGAGCCAAGCCCTTCGAATATTACGCGCAATTCTCCGAGGCGACGACACGCTCCACCGGCGGCGATCTCGACTGGGTCGGCACGGCGCAGCTCAGCTACCTGCCGGACAGCCTTGCCGAGGCCGCCAAGAAAATGGAAGTCGGCGAGATCGCCGGCCCGATCGAGGTTCCGGGCGGCTTCTCGATCCTCTATCTGGTCGACAAGCGCCAGGTGCTGATGGCTGATCCGCGCGACGCGACGTTGACGCTCAAGCAGCTGACCGTCCGCTTCCCGCCCGGAATGACCCAGGCGGCAGCGACCTCCAAGGTGGCAGAGCTCGAGACCGCCACGCGCGCGATGCGCGGGTGCGGTGCGGTGGCGAAGGTTGCCGCCGATCTGAATGCCGAGGTCGTGGACAATGCGTCGGTGCAGGTGCGTGTCCTGCCCCCGAAGCTCCAGGATATGGTGCTGAAGATGCAGGTCGGCGAAGCGACGCCGTGGTTCGGATCGCCGACCGAAGGTGTTCGCTCGCTCGTGCTGTGCGGCCGCGACGATCCTCCCGCCGGCGGCTTGCCGCAGGCGGAACAGGTCCAGACCCGCATTGAGCAGCAGCGCGTGAATCTGCGCGCCCAGGGCGTGCTACGCGATCTGCGCCGCGATGCGGTGATCGAATATCGCTGACGAAGGACGCCCCGAGATGATCGCCCCGCTTGCGGTCTCCATGGGCGATCCCGCCGGGGTCGGCCCAGAAGTAATCGCGAAGGCTTGGGCCATGCGCGAGCGGGAGAAGCTTGCGCCCTTCTTTGCGGTCGGCGACGCACGCGCGATCAGCGCGGTCTGGGCCGGGCCGGTGGCGCGGATTACCGATCCGGCTGAAGCGAATGCCTGCTTCGCCACTGCCCTCCCGGTGCTCAACGTGGAGGATGGCGGCGAAATCACGCCCGGATCGCCGGACGTGGACGGTGCCCGCTGCGCGCTGCATGCGCTTGAAATCGCCGCCGGGCTCGCCCGTTCGGGCACCGCCCGGGCGCTGGTGACCGGACCGGTATCCAAAGCCCAACTCTACCAGATCGGTTTCACGCACCCCGGCCAGACCGAATTTGTGGCCGAGCGCTGCGGCATCGCCGGCGAGAATGCCGTGATGATGCTCGCCGGCCCAACGCTGCGCGTCGTGCCGATCACCACGCATGTCCCCCTGGCCGCGGTCTCAAGCCTGTTGTCGGTCGAGTTGATCGTCGCGAAGGCGCGGGCAACGGCGCGCGGGCTGATCCGCAATTTCGGCATTCTTGTCCCGCGGCTGGCCTTTGCCGGATTCAATCCGCATGCCGGCGAAGGCGGTGCGATCGGGCGGGAGGAGATCGATTTTATCATCCCCGCGGTAGAACTTCTGCGCAGCGAGGGCATCGACGCGAGCGGACCTTTCGCCGCCGACACGATGTTCCATGGGCGCGCTCGTGCCACTTATGACGCGGCGCTCTGCTGCTACCATGATCAAGCGCTGGTGCCGCTCAAGACGCTTCATTTCGATGAAGGGGTGAATATCACGCTCGGCCTGCCGATCGTGCGCACCTCGCCCGATCACGGCACGGCATTCGGCATCGCAGGCCAGGATCGGGCCGAGCCCGGTGCGACGATCGCGGCGATCCGGCTTGCCGCGAGCGCGGCCGACCGGCGCGCCGCGCCCGCCGCGTGAACCTCCCGCCCCTGCGCGAGGTGATCGCGCGTCATGGACTCGCTGCAAGCAAGGCGCTCGGGCAGAATTTCCTGCTCGACGCCCAGCTGCTCGCTCGAATCGCGCGAATTCCGGGCGACCTGACGGATGCCGAAGTACTTGAGATCGGGCCTGGCCCGGGTGGCCTGACGCGGGCCTTGCTTGCGGCCGGCGCGCACGTGACGGCGATCGAGCGCGACCGGCGCTGCATCCCGGCATTGGCTGAACTGGGCGACTTCTATCCAGGCCGGTTACGCGTGATCGAGGGTGATGCGCTGGAGATCGACGCCGCGCCGCTGTTCGAGGGCAAGCCGCATATCGCCTCCAACCTGCCCTATAATATCGGCACCGCCTTGCTGGTGCGATGGCTGTCGGCCGAGTGGTCACCCTGGTGGCGCAGCCTGACGCTGATGTTCCAGAAGGAAGTGGCAGACCGCATCGTCGCAAAGACCGATGATGATGCCTATGGCCGCCTTGCTGTGCTCGCCCAGTGGCGCAGCACGGCGAAACTGGCGATGCCGGTCCATCGCTCGGCCTTCACGCCCGCCCCCAAGGTGATGTCGGCGGTGGTCCATATAACGCCGGACGAGGCGCCGGCCGGAGTGACCTTCGCGGTACTGGAGCGATTGACCGCAGCCGCGTTCGGCCAGCGGCGCAAGATGCTGCGCCAGAGCCTGAAATCCGTGCCGGGCGCGCTGGAGGCACTCGATCGGGTGGGAATCGAGCCGACGCGCCGCGCGGAAACAGTCAGCGTGGCGGAATTCGTGGAGCTGGCACGGGCGCTGAGCTGAAATTCCCCTCCCACCGGGAGAGAAACAGTCCGTTCATTCCTTCGCGGTCGGCTTGGCCGCAGGGGGCTCGACGGACGCCGTGGCGATCGGCGGCCCCTTGGCGATCACCGCAGCGAGCGACGTCGCGTCGGTGCACCCGGTCTTCGCGCAGATCGCGCGAATCTTCGCCAGATTGTCCTTCGCCCGTTGCACCGCGCCCTTGGCGACCAGCGCCTCGCCCTGCCCCTTCAGCGCGGCGACGTCGTTCGGCTCGAGGAGCAGCGCCTCGCGGTACAGCCTGATGGCCTTGCCCGGGAGGCCGCGTGCATCGGCGACCTGGCCGAGGGCCACGAAGGCAGCCCGGTTGCGCGGATCGACCGCGACCGCCGTCTCGAGCGTGTCGGTGGCGGCATCGAGATTGCCCGCCGCCTGCGCCGCGCGTCCCTTGGCGAGAAGCGCCATCGAGCGCGGGTCGATCTGGTCGTCGGGTCGCTGGCCGTGGAGCGATGTGGAAATCGCGAGGAGCGTCAGCGCTGCAGCAGCGGCGACGGACGAATAACGCATGATCAACTCCAGCTTCGGCACAATGGCCTTGGCTAGCATGCGTATGTCAGTCTTGCGACAAAAAACCCGTCGGTGGCATCGTGCGCCGGTGTCAGCCGGACGCCGGCACCGTGGGGTCGGCCCGCCGGAAGAACCAGGGTGTCGGCGCGCCAGCCGGGATGATCGGCGAGGAAGCCGGCGACTTGCCCCGCCCCCTCCTCGTCGAGCAGCGAGCAGACGATATAGACCAGCGTTCCGCCGGGCTTGACCAGGCCCGCCCCGATGTCGAGCACGCGACGCTGGGTCTCGACCAGGCGCTCGATCCGGCCCGGCGACAGCCGCCAGCGCGCCTCCGGATTGCGCCGCCATGTCCCCGTACCCGAGCAGGGCGCGTCGATCAGAACGCAATCGGCGGCACCCGACCAATCGGCCAGCATCTCCGTTTCCCGCCCGGGGTTGAGCAGGCGCGTCTCGACGATGGTCGCCCCGGCCCGTGCCGCCCGCGGCGCCAGCCGTGACAGGCGCGCGCGATCGGTATCCGTCGCAAGCAGCGCGCCCTCGTTGCCCATCAGCGCAGCCAGGGCGAGCGTCTTGCCTCCCGCCCCGGCGCAGAGATCGACGATACGCATGCCCGGCGCCGCGCGCGCCGCGAGCGTAACGATCTGGCTGCCGGCGTCCTGCACTTCGATCGCCCCGTCCTGATAGGCGTCCAGCGCTTCGATATTGGTCCCGGACGGAAGGCGCAGGGCGTCCGGCAACCCGGGAATGGGCACCGCGCCGTCGATCGGCGCGGGCGCGGGCTGAAGCCAGTTGACCCGGATATCGAGCGGCGCGCGCTCGATCAAAGCAGCGAGTTCCTCATCGGACAGGCCCGACTCGCGCAGCTTCGCCATGATCCATTCCGGGGCGATGCCGGTCGCGGCGGGCACCTCGTTCGAGCCGATCGGGGCGGGCCCGTGGCCGACCCCGTCGAACAGCGCCGCAATCTCCGGATCGGTCTGCGCAAGCGCCAGCATCGCAGCGCGGCCGCTGGCCGGACGCTCGCCGAGCTGGCGGATCGCGGCGTAGACGAGCTCGCGCACCGCGCGTCGATCCTTGCTGCCCGCGTAGCGGCGCTCCGCAAAATAACGCGCGACCAGGGTGTCAGCCGCCGCGCCGGAATCGCGCGCGGCGGCGATGATCGCGTCGAGAAGCTCGATCGCTGCCTGGACTTGGGCTGAAGGTGTCATTCTTTGTCTCCCGCTCCCTCCGGGGAGAGGGCGATTTCATTACTGGGTCGGATAATTGGGCGCTTCGCGCGTGATCGTCACGTCGTGCACATGGCTTTCGCGCAGGCCGGCGCCGGTGATCTGGACGAAACGCGCGCGCTTCTGAAGGTCCGGGATGGTCGCCGAGCCGGTATAGCCCATCGCCGCGCGGACGCCGCCGACGAGCTGATGGATCACGTCGCGCGCCGCCCCCTTATAGGCCACCTGTCCCTCGATCCCCTCCGGGACGAGCTTGAGCTGATCCTTGATGTCCTGCTGGAAATAGCGATCGGCCGATCCCCGGGCCATTGCCCCGACCGAGCCCATGCCGCGATAGGACTTGTAGGCGCGCCCCTGATACAGGAAGGTCTCGCCCGGCGCTTCCTCGGTGCCCGCCAGAAGCGACCCGATCATCACCGTCGACGCGCCGGCGGCGATCGCCTTGGCCATGTCGCCCGAGGTGCGGATGCCGCCGTCGGCGATCACCGGCACGCCGGACTTGGCCGCCTCCTCGGCGCAATCCATTACCGCGGTAAGCTGCGGCACGCCGACGCCCGCCACGACGCGGGTCGTGCAGATCGACCCCGGCCCGATCCCGACCTTGATCCCGTCGGCACCCGCATCGATCAGCGCGCGCGTCGCCTCCGCCGTGGCGACGTTCCCCGCGATCACTTGAACCGAGTTGGAAATGCGCTTGGCGCGCTCGACCGCACGGGCGACGTCGCGATTATGGCCGTGCGCGGTATCGATCACGATGAGGTCGAGTTCGGCATCGATCAGCGCCTCGGTGCGCTCGAAACCCTTGTCGCCGACCGTGCTGGCGGCGGCGACGCGCAGCCGGCCCGTCTCGTCCTTGGTCGCATTCGGATACATCACTGCTTTCTCGATATCCTTGACCGTGATCAGGCCGATGCAGCGATAAGCCTCGTCGACCACCAGCAGCTTTTCGATCCGGCGCTGGTGCAGCAGGCGGCGCGCCTCTTCCTGGTCGACGCCCGGCGACACCGTAGCCAGATTCTCGTGCGTCATCAGCTCGGCGACCGGCTGATGCGGGTTGCCGGCAAAACGCACGTCGCGGTTGGTGAGGATGCCGACGAGCTTGCCGCTCTTCTCGGTCACCGGAATCCCGCTGATCTTGTGATAGGCCATCAGCGCCTGCGCGTCGGCCAGCGTCGCATCGGGCGTGATCGTGATGGGATTGACCACCATGCCCGATTCATATCGCTTCACGGCCCGCACCGCGGCGACCTGCTCCTCGACCGTCATGTTGCGATGAAGCACGCCGATGCCGCCAAGCTGGGCCATGACGATCGCCATATCGGCTTCGGTGACGGTATCCATCGCGGCGGAAAGCACCGGAATGTTGAGCGCGATGCCGCGGCTCAGGCGCGTCGCCGTGTTGGTCTGGCTCGGAACGATGTCCGATTCCGCCGGGTACAGCAGAACATCATCAAAAGTGAGGCCGAGGCGAATGTCCATGGGGTGCCAGTATCCTGCGGGGAGCGAGTCGTGGCGGTCCATGTAAACAAAGGTCCCTCGCGGCGCTAGGGGCGGCATCCTCGCGCCAGCGCCGGTGTCGCATTTCGCTATAACGGCCCGGCCAATCTGCTAATCTGCGCGCACCGGCTGCCTTTCGCGGCCAAATTGTCGGGGGCTCGCAGCCATGACTCTCACACTCGCCGGCCTCGTGCTCGTCGTCGTGATCTTCTATTTCATGACGAGCATCAAGGTGGTCCGCCAGGGCTATCAGTACACGATCGAGCATTTCGGGCGCTTCACCACGGTCGCGCGGCCGGGCCTCAACTTCTACCCGGCCTTTTTCTACCGCGTCGGACGGCGCGTGAACATGATGGAGCAGGTGCTCGATATCCCGGGCCAGGAGATCATCACCAAGGACAATGCGATGGTCGCGGTCGATGGCGTGGTCTTCTTCCAGGTGCTCGACGCAGCGAAGGCCGCCTATGAGGTGAGCGACCTCTATCTCGCGATCATGCAGCTTTCGACGACCAACCTGCGCACCGTGATGGGATCGATGGACCTGGACGAGACCTTGTCCAAGCGCGACGAGATCAACACCCGGCTGCTGCAGGTAGTCGACCAGGCGACCGAGGCCTGGGGCGTCAAGATCACCCGCGTCGTGTTGAAGGACATCCGACCGCCCGCCGATATCGTCAACGCAATGACGCGCCAGATGAAGGCGGAGCGCGAGAAGCGCGCGACGATCCTCGAATCCGAAGCAGCGCGCCAGAATGAGATCAACCGCGCCGAGGGCCTGAAGCAGGCGCAGATACTGGAAGCCGAGGGCCGCAAGGAGGCGGCGTTCCGCGATGCCGAGGCGCGCGAGCGCTCCGCCCAGGCCGAGGCCGCGGCAACCAAGATGGTGTCCGACGCAATCGAGGGTGGCAGCACCCAAGCGATCAACTATTTCATCGCGCAGAAATATGTCGAGGCGATCGGCATGTTCGCAACCTCGCCCAACGCCAAGACGATCCTGTTCCCGGTCGAGGCGACCCAGTTGATGGGGACGCTTGGCGGCATCGGCGAGTTGGCGCGGGATGCGCTGAGTGGCCCCTCTTCGCCGCCTGCGCCCGACCGCCCGCCTGTTCGGCCGCGTGGTCCGTTCGAGGGGGGAGCGCAATGACGCTGCTCGGTTTGTGGTGGAGCGATGGCGCCCTGTGGCTGGCGGCCGCGCTCGCGCTGGCGATCGCGGAACTGATCGCGCCCGGATTCTTCATGATCTTCCTCGCCGCGGGCGCCGCGCTGACCGGGTTCGGCATCCTCCTGGTGCCGGGACTGTCCGTGCTCATCCAGGCAGTGCTGTTCGCGCTGTTCACTGGTGCGGCAGTCGGGATCGGCCGGCGCTGGTATCAGCGCAGTGAGGTCGAGACTGAGGATCCGTTGCTGAATGACCGGACATCCCGGCTGATCGGCACTGTGGCGGAAGTGTGCGATCCGATCATATCCGGCGAAGGCCGCGTCAGGGTCGGTGACGGCGCCTGGAAAGCGCGGGGTCCCGACATGGCCAAGGGCAACTCGGCCCGCATTGTCGGTGCGGAAGGTAGCGTCCTGCTGGTCGAGCGAGCCTGACCGTCAGGCGCCGCCTCTCCGGGCATTTTCGATTGCGGGGCGATCGAAGGCCTGATCGGCATAACGCCCATTCGGATCCACCCAGTGCAGGAACAGATGCGCGGACCAACTGTTCGGATTCGGCTGGAGCCGGCCATGTCTGTGATGTACGCCCTGATAAAGCACCGCGTCGCCCGGCCGCATGGCGACCGAGCCATATGGACTACCGCCGAAATCCTCCGCAATCCACTCTTTCGGTTCGGCGGTTGCTTCGGTCGCGACGGACAGAGCCCATGGTTCGTCGTCGCCATAAGCGATCGTCAACGAAAGGCTGTGCTCGCACGCCAGCCGGTCGCTATGAATCCGGCAGATATCGCCGTGTTGATAAAGGCGAAAATATGCATAGGTCGGCAGTAACTCGCACCCGGTCGCCAACGCGATGCGTGGCGTCAACCCCCAGAGAAATGTGAGCATCGGGGGATATTGCATCGCGTAGATTTCGATCGCTTCCTTCGACAGGAGCGGTCCCCGTGCGGTGAATGGATGCATCGACCGTTGGGCAAACTGAAGATCCGATCGCATGCGCTCATAGAAACCGTTGAGCAGTAGCGGCGAAAACAGGCCTTGGAGGGCGACATAGCCTTGCCGGTGATAGTCTTCGGTTTCAGTCATTCAGGTCTCACCAAGATCGGCGCTAAAGCACGGAGGCCTAAACCTATATCGACGAGCTCCGGCCGCGAGAAGCGCAACCATCTACAACCACAATGACAGGCCATATGAAGCAATTCGCGTCAATCGCTGCTCAGGCCAAGCGCTCAGCCTTTCCCGAAAAGGCCGCCGGCGAGGCTGCCAAGCTGACCGAGCAGGCCATCGCCGCCCTGTTCGCCGAGCAGGCTTGCGAACCGCGCAAGGGCACCCTCGCCGCCGATATGTCCGATGATCTGCTGCAGCGTCTCGGCCGACAGGCCCGTCGCGGCGGCGGCTGTGCTGACCGTATCGCCAGGCGCGATATGAGCATGACCGAGCGCGGTCACGGCGGACTCGATCTGCTCCGGCGTAAGCCCGACCTTCGCCGCGAGATTCTTGACATCGACATTTTCAGCGACCTGGCCGAGCAGTCCGTCGAGCAACCCCATGATATCGTCCCTATGCCGCAGAAGATCGTAGGCTCCTAACACGCGACCGGAAGCGGAGCGAGATCAGGTGCAACGAATTTACATCGCGCGGGCACCGAGAACAGCAGTTCCCGGCTGTAGAAGCGCAGTGGCCAGTCTCGCTTCCCCATCGGGCTCGCCAGCAAGGCATTGACCGCCGTCAGCAGCGGCTCCGCGGGCCGTCTTCCTGCCAGATACAGCCGGATGCCGGCGATGAAGGCGCGCGTGATCGTCTCGTGATAGCCTTGGGTCGAGTCGTTCACGCCGCCGACGCTCTCGTTGAAACGCGAGATGATCCCGGCGATCTCCCGGTCGACGTCGATATCGGACCGATCGCGGATCAGCCAGAGCGTCGCGGCGAGATGCGCCTCATGCGTCCAGTCGGCGCGCGGAAGGCCACAGGCGAGCAACCCTTCGCCGATCCGGCGAATCTCGGCGTCATCCTTGAAGGGGCGGAACGGCAGGTCAGTCATCGATCGGGCTTTCTTTGCGGCCCGATCGATGACCGGGCGGTTCAGGCGTTTTCGGCGGTCCGGGGTGCAGCTTGGCGCACCCCTTCGTCGACTTGATCCGCGAACTGGGCGAAATTCTCGACGAACAGATCGACCAGCTTCGCGGCTGTCGCGTCATATTCCGCCTTGTTCGACCAGGTCTCGCGCGGATCGAGAATCGCGGTGTCGACTCCGGGTACGCTGACCGGCACCTTGAACCCGAAATTGGGATCGGTGCGGAACTCGGCATTGTTGAGGCTGCCGTCGAGCGCTGCGTTGAGCAGCGCGCGCGTCGCCTTGATCGGCATGCGACGGCCGATGCCGTATTTTCCCCCGGTCCAACCGGTGTTGACCAGCCAGCAATCCACCCCGCCCTTGGCGATCCGGCTCTTCAGCAGATTGCCATAGACCGACGGATGCCGGGCCATGAACGGCGCGCCGAAGCAGGTCGAGAAGGTCGCGTCGGGCTCGGTCACACCGATCTCGGTGCCGGCCACTCGCGCGGTATAGCCCGAGAGGAAGTGATACATCGCCTGCTCGGGCGTAAGCTTGGAGATCGGCGGCAGGATGCCATAGGCGTCCGCTGTCAGCATGACGATGTTGCGCGGTACCGGCCCCATATTCTCTTCCGAGGCATTGGGGATGAAGTCGATTGGATAGGCGCCGCGGCTGTTCTCCGCGAGGCTGGCATCGTGGAGATCCAGCTGACGCGTGACATTGTCCATCACGACATTCTCGAGGATCGTTCCGAAGCGCTTGGTGGTGGCGAAGATCTCGGGCTCGGCATCGGCCGAGAGACGGATCATCTTGGCGTAGCAGCCACCCTCGAAATTGAAGACCGCAGTGTCCGACCAGCCATGCTCGTCATCGCCGATCAGCGTGCGGCTGGCATCGGCCGAAAGCGTCGTCTTGCCCGTGCCCGACAGGCCGAAGAACACCGCCGTGTCGCCGTTCGGCCCGATATTGGCCGAGCAATGCATCGGCATTACCCCGGTCGGCGGGAGAAGATAGTTGAGCAGGCTGAACACTGATTTCTTCATCTCGCCGGCATAGCTCGTGCCGCCGATCAGGATCAGCTTGTCGGTGAAGTTGACTGCGATCACCGTCCCGCTGCGACAGCCATGGCGTGCCGGGTCGGCGCGGAAGCTGGGCAGGTCGATGATGGTGTATTCCGCCTCGAATCCGCGCAGTTCGCTCTCCTCGGGGCGTACCAGCATGGTGCGAATGAAGCTGTTGTGCCAGGCCAGCTCAGTCACGATCCGCACGCGAACGCGGTGCTCAGGCTGCGAACCGCCGAACAGGTCCTGGACGAACAAGTCCTCCTTGTCCTTGAGCGCGGCGAAGAAATCCGCCTTCAGCGCGGCGAAATGCTCCGGGGTCATCGACTTGTTGCTCTTGCCCCACCAGACCGTGTCTTCGGTCTCGCCGTCGCGGACGATGAACTTGTCCTGCGCAGACCGGCCGGTGTGCTGGCCGGTTTCGACCACGAGCGGCCCGTCCGCTGAAAGCTTGCCCTCGCCACGCGCCACCGCAGCCTCGATCAGCCGGGCCGTGACCAGATTCCAGTGCAGCGTGGCGCGCGTCTCAATGCCCTGTGCCTCAAGGCCCGCGTCGGGTGTACGATCGCTCACGGTTTGCTCTCCTGAAATATGAGCATGCGGTTGGTCCCGCATACGAATGCGTGAATGCGAGTCGCGCATATCGCCCCGGAAGCCCAAATGTCCAGACGAGACAATTTGTCATACCACGATCAGTTGAGCCAACGGCCGGATTGGACTAACCCGATGTTCAACAACGCAAGGGTTGCACCGCCGATGACGGCTTCGATCGCGCTCGTCGATGACGATCGCAATATCCTGACTTCCGTTTCCATCGCCCTGCAGACCGAGGGATTCGTCACCCGCGTCTATTCGGATGGCGAGACTGCGCTGAAGGCACTGATCGAGAACCCGCCGGATCTCGCCATCTTCGATATCAAGATGCCGCGCATGGACGGGCTCGAGCTGCTGCGGCGGCTTCGCGAGAAGAGCACCATCCCGGTGATCTTCCTGACATCCAAGGACGACGAGCTGGACGAGGCGCTCGGGCTCGCGATGGGCGCCGACGATTATATCGCAAAGCCCTTCTCGCAGCGCCTGCTTATCGCGCGGATCCGCGCCATCCTGCGCCGCACCGAGCTCGCGCAGAGCGGCGCGACCGGCGAGGAGGAAAATGCGGGGGGCGAACTGGTCCGCGGCAGGCTCGCCATGGACACGGCGCGACACCGGGTCACCTGGAACGGCGCGGGCGTGACGCTGACCGTGACCGAATTCCTGATCCTGGAAACACTGGCCCAGCGACCGGGCATCGTGAAGACGCGCAACCAGTTGATGGACGCTGCCTATCACGACGACATCTATGTCGACGATCGCACGATCGACAGCCACATCAAACGCGTGCGCCGCAAGTTCAGGCAGATCGACCCCGAATTCGATGCCATAGAGACTCTATATGGCGCGGGTTACCGATTCTCCGAGGAATGACGACCGCGAGCTGACGCTTCGCTGGTCCGGGCAGGTTTCGCTCACGCCGCGGATCCTGGCGGTCAACATCATCGCGCTGGCGATGCTCGCCGGGGGCTTCTTCTACCTCGACAGCTATCGCAGCAGGCTCCTCGATGGCCGTGCCGCGCAGGCAAGCCGCGAGGTGCGCCTGATCGCGGAGGCAATGGGGGTAGTCGCGCCCGATCGCCGCGACGCGCTCGCGCTGCGCCTTGCCCGCGATACGGGCGCGCGGATCAGGTTGTACGATGCAGCGGGCAAGGAAGTGACCGACACGCGGTCGCTCGGCCTGCGCAATTTCGTGCTGCAGGATCCGGACAAGCAGGACTGGCGCCAGAGCACGGCCCGCTTCCTTGACGCAGTGATCGACACGGTCGTCGGCGCGCCGCGGGCGCCCCTGTATCGCGAACGCGCCGCCGGCCTGGAATGGCCCGACGTCCATACCGCCCGAACGGCCGAGAGCGCTCCCGCCACCGTGTGGCGCGCGCCGGACCGTACGCCGGTGATCACCGCCGCGGCAGCCCTTCCGGCGGGCGGAGTCGTGATGACCACGGTCAACGCACGCGACATCACGCAGATCGTTCGCGTCGAGCGCTTCCGGCTGAGCGTGGTGCTGGCCATCGTGTCGATCGTGTCGATCCTGCTGTCGCTCTTTCTCGCCCGGACCATCGTCCGGCCGCTGCGGCGTCTCGCCCGGGCCGCGGTTCGCGTACGGCTGGGGCGGGCGCGCGAAGTGGTGGTGCCCCGCCTTCCCTCGCGCCGCGACGAGGTCGGCATGCTCGCCCGGGCGCTATCGGACATGAGCCTCGCCCTGCGTGCGCGGATCGATGCGACCGAGGCCTTTGCCGCGGACGTCACCCATGAGATGAAGAATCCCCTCGCCTCGCTCCGCTCCGCCGTGGAAGGGCTGGCGACCGTCCGGGATCCAGCCTTGCAGGAGCGGCTCCTTGCGATCGTCCGGGACGATGTGCACCGGCTCGACCGCCTCATCACGGACATCTCCGAGGCGTCGCGCCTCGATGCACAGCTGAGCCGCGCCAAGTTCGAGGAGGTCGATGTGGGCGCGATGATCGGCGCGCTGCTCGATCAGCGCGCGGAGCGCGGCATCGAGCGCGACATCCGGATTCGCTTCGATCACCGGGCCGGCGACAACCTGATCGTGATGGGGGAAGGCGGGCGGCTGGAGCGCGTCTTCGAGAATCTGATCGAGAATGCCGTCTCCTTTTCACCCGACTCCGGATTGATCGTTGTGTCCGCCGCGCGGGAGGGCAGTGATCTGATCGTCCGTGTCGAGGACGAAGGCCCGGGCGTGCCCGAAGAGGCGCGCGAACAGGTCTTTAGGCGTTTCCAGTCGCTCAGGCCCGACAGCGAGGAGTTCGGCAAGCATAGCGGGCTCGGCCTCGCGATCGCCCGCACGATCGTGGAGGGCCATCAGGGGGCGATCGCCGTCGAGTCGCGCGAGGATCGCCTGAGTGGGGCGCGCTTCGTGGTTCGTCTTCCGCTTGCGGATCGGCGATGAGCGAGACGATCCACGCCTCGACTGTCGCGATCGCCGGCCGCGCCGTGCTGATCGAAGGCCCGTCGGGTGCCGGCAAGTCCGATCTGGCGCTACGGCTGATCGATCGCGGCGCCGTGCTGGTAAGCGATGATTATACCATATTGACGGCTGAGGGGGACATTCTGGTCGCCAGCGCGCCTGCGGCCATTGCCGGTCGCATCGAGATTCGCGGCATCGGCATTCTCCCGATTACCCATATTGAGCGTGCCCCGGTCGCGATACTGGTGTCGCTCTCGGGGCAGGTTCCACGCCTGCCGGAAGCCGAGTCGCGCTGCTTCGAAGGAGTTGCGATTCCCGCAATAAGGCTCGACTCTCGCGAAGCCTCGGCGCCGATCAAGGTGGAACTCGCCCTCAAGCACCTGCTAGACGGCCCATCATGAAGCGCGAACCCAAGGACATCCTGCTCGTTACCGGCATGTCGGGCGCCGGCAAGTCGACGGTGCTGAGGACCCTAGAGGACCTGGGCTGGGAAGTGGTCGACAATCTTCCCCTCCTCCTGCTGGACCGCCTCCTCGGCGCGCCGCTCCCCGAAGGTGCGGAGCGCTCGTCGCAGCCGCTGGCGATCGGGATCGGCGCACGCACCCGCGATTTCGACCCCGACCGGATCGTGAAGCGAATCAAGAAGCTTCGCGAGGAACATGGCCATGATATCGGCACCCTGTTCCTGGATTGCTCGGGCAGCGAGCTGGAGCGGCGCTATTCCGAGACGCGCCGCCGCCATCCGCTCGCGATCGACCGTCCGGCGACGGACGGGATTGCCCGCGAGCGCGAGTTGCTCGCGCCGCTGCGACGCTGGGCGAACAGGTTGATCGATACGACGAACCTCAGCGCGAACGAACTCGCGCAACAGGTGCGCTCGACCTTCTCCGGCGAGGGCCTCGGCGAGCCAACGCTCGCCGTCACCTCCTTCGGCTTCGCGCGCGGCCTGCCGCGCACGGCTGACCTGGTGTTCGACATGCGCTTCCTGCGCAACCCGCACTGGGTGGAGAAGCTTCGCCCCGGAACGGGCCTCGACAAGGACGTCAGCGCGTATATCGCCGACGATCCGGCCTATGAACAAGCCGTGGCCCAGATCGAATCACTGCTGCTGTTTCTGCTGCCGCGCTACCGCGCGGAAGGGAAATCCTACGTCACCGTCGCGTTCGGGTGCACCGGCGGTCGGCACCGCTCCGTCCATGTCGCGGAGCGTGTCGCGGCACGGTTGCGCGACGAAGGATTTTCGCCCACGGTTGCGCACCGCGATCTCGCTGCCGCCCCCCAGGACTCGCTGGAGGGTGTTGCCGAAACCGCCCAAGGGGATGTTTCTTAAGTGTTGGAAGCCGGGAAAGCGAAAGAGTCGGGGCAATGATCGGCCTGGTTCTGGTGACGCATGGACGCCTCGCCGAGGAGTTCGTGACTGCGATGGAGCATGTCGTGGGCAAGCAGGAGCGGATCGCGACCATCGCGATCGGCCCCGAGGACGATATGGAGGCGCGCCGCGCTGACATTGCCAAGGCAATCGCCGCGGTCGATGCCGGGCGCGGCGTGATCGTGCTGACCGACCTGTTCGGCGGGACCCCCTCCAATCTTGCCATCTCGCTGATGGAGCGCGGGCGGATCGAGGTGATCGCGGGCATCAACCTGCCGATGCTGATCCGGCTCGAATCGGCGCGCAAATCGATGAAGGTCGTCGATGCGGTCGCCGCCGCGCGCGAGGCCGGCCGGAAATATATCTCGGTCGCGTCGGAAGTCCTCGGGGAGGCCGCAGCCTGATGGCCGTCAGCCGCACCGTCCTGATCACGAACAAGCGCGGCCTGCATGCTCGCGCCAGCGCTAAGTTCGTCACGCTCGCCTCGAGCCAGCCGGTCGAGGTCGCCGTGGAGAAGGACGGCGCCGGCAGCGTGACCGGAACCTCGATCATGGGGTTGATGATGCTGGGCGCCGCGATGGGCGATTCGATCATCATCAGCGCTGAAGGCGATGGCGCCGAACAAGCCGTTGGCGCGCTGTGCGAGTTGGTCGAGGCGAAGTTCGGGGAGGATTGAACTTCCCATGCCTCGGGAAATCACCGCTTATTCCAATCCGCTGATCAAGCGCGTTCGCTCGCTGCGCGAGAAACGGCACCGGCGCGAGGAGGGCCTGTTCCTCGCCGAGGGCCTGCGCATCCTGACCGAGGCGCGCGAAAGCGGCCGGCTGCCGGAATATCTGTTCTTCGCCCGCGACAGCGCGAACCATCCGCTCGTCCGGGCGCTTGTCGCCGATGTCGAGGCAGCCGGCGGCGAGGCAATCGAAACGGTGCCCGACATCCTTTCCAAGCTGTCGGGCAAGGATAACCCGCAGGCGGTCGTCGGCGTATTCGCCGAATTCGCCACACCGCTCGCCGCGCTGGACCGGACCCGCGCATCCATCTGGCTGGTCGCGGAACGGCTGCGGGATCCGGGCAATCTCGGGACGATCCTGCGGACCGGCGATGCGGTCGGCGCGGGCGGGCTGATCCTGATCGGCGAATGCGTCGATCCCTTTTCCGTCGAGGCGGTGCGTGCGAGCATGGGGGCGCTGTTCACCGTGCCGATCGTTCAAACCGAATGGGACGCTTTCGTGCCCTGGCTTCGGGCCGGCCCCGGGCAACTGGTCGGATTGAGTCTCGATACGGATCAGGATTATCGGTCGGCAACCTATGTTTCACCGACATTTCTGCTGACGGGCAACGAAGCGCAGGGCATGCCCGGCGACTATGCGGCCGAGTGCGACCTGTTGGTGAAGATTCCGATGCTCGGCAAGGCGGACAGCCTCAATGCGGCGGTCGCCACGGCCGTAATGGCCTATGAGGTGCTCGCGCGCCGCTGATTGCTGCAATGCGCTTGTCGAAAGCGGAGCGGCTGAATCACCCTGTAACGATCGGTTCAGCCAGGCTTGGCTAACCGACGGCGGAGGAGATTCGAGATGAAGTTCGTACTTCCCTTTTGCTCGGCGCTGCTGATCGCCGGCACCGCCGTCGCCGAGCCGCGCGAGGCCCCGTATCGCGCCATCGGCACGGAACCCGGCTGGGCCTTGACGATCCAGAACGGCCTGATCCGCTATGTCGGGGATTACGGGCGAACGAAGGTGACGACCAGCGCACCCGTTCCACGGCCAAGCTTCAACGGCCTGCGTTACGTGACACCGCGGATCACCATCGACATCACCCATGCCCGATGCAACGACGGGATGAGCGATCGCGACTATCCCGACAGCGTGATGGTGACGGTCGGTCGCCGCACCGTGCGGGGATGCGGCGGTGAACCGATCGTGGCGCCGGCGCGCGCACCGGCGATTGAAGGCAGCTGGCAGGTCGAGGCGATCGACGGCATTCCGGTGCGCGATGGAAGACCGGCGACGATCCGCTTCGACGACAATCGCATCAGCGGTAATACCGGATGCAACGGGTTCGGCGGCTCGTTCCGATTTGAGCGTGGATTGCTGACGGCGGGTCCGCTCATCGCGACCAAGATGGCGTGCCTGGGCCCGGTCATGCTTCAGGAGCAGGCGATCCTCCGCCTGCTGGGTCAGCCGCTGAGCGTGAGCTCCAACCACGCGGGCAAACTGGTGCTCAGCGCCGGCGGGACCAGGACCCTGGTACTCGCGCGAACCGGCCGCGAACGCCGATAGCGCCTTCATCTGGTTTCCGCGACGGGCCTATTCTGCGGCTTCGCCCAGCCCTTCAATCAGGATCGGCGTGTCGCCATAGCGGGCGAGCGCTTCGACTGGCGGCACATCCTCGATGTCGCGCGCGCCGGGCTCGATATTGAGGTCGCGGAGCTTGCGTGCCGTCACCAGCGTGCGGCTTTCGAAGCTGCTGACAAAGGCGTTGTAGTTGTTGACCGCCGATGTCAGCCCGCCGCCGACCTTTCGCAGGTCTCCGGCCGCCTTGGCCAGGCGATCGTAGAGTTCCTTGCCGAGTTCGCCGATCTGCCGCGCTTCCTTGGCCAGCCGCTCCTGCCGCCATACCGCCGAGACGGTGCGCGCAATCGCAATCAGGTTGGTGGGCGTGGCAAGCAGCACGCGCTTCTCGAAGGCGAAATCCCACAGGGTCGGGTCATGCTCGAGCGCCGCTGACAGGAAATGTTCGCCCGGCACGAACATGATGACATAGTCGGGCGCGTCGGCGAACTGGCTCCAATAGGCCTTGTTTCCCAGCCCGTTGACATGAGCGCGCATCGAGGCGGCATGAGCTGCCAGCCCGATGTGGCGCTCGGCTTCGTCGACCGCCCCGAACGCATCCTGATAGGCATTGAGCGAGACCTTGGCGTCGATGACGAGCGACCGGCCACCCGGCACCCGCACGATCGCGTCGGGGCGCAGGCGCCCACCCTCGTCGCCGCCCGCGACGCTCACCTCGGTCTGGAAATCGGTATGTTCGGACAAGCCGCAGGTTTCGAGGACGTTCTTCAACTGCTGCTCGCCCCAGCGGCCGCGCGATTTCGGCGCGTTGCGCAGCGAATTCACCAGTTTCGCCGCTTCGCTGCTGACCTTCTCCTGCCCGATGCGCAAGCCTTCCAGCTGGCCCTTGAGCTGATCGAAGGCACCCTGCCGCTCGCTCTCGACCTTGGTGACGGTCTCCTCATATTTCAGAAGACGGTCGCTGACCGGCTGGAGCATCGACTTGAGGTTCTGCCCGGCAGTTTCCTCGGATTGCTTGAAGCGCGCCTCGGCACGTTCGAGGAACTGCTTCTGCGCATCGTTGAGCAGCTTGCTCGCCGTCTCGTTGAAATGGCCCGTCATCAGTTCGCGGGAATTCTTGAATTCCTCGAGCCTGGCTTCGAACGCCTCGGCGTGAGCGCGGAGCGTGGCATTCTCGGTTCGGAAACCGTCGCGCTCTTCGCGAATGGCATCGAGTTCGTCGCGCAGCTGCGCCGCGTTTCGGGCACGCTCTTCAGCGCTGGCAAGGTCGATGATCGCGCGCTTGAACTCTTCCGTGCGCGCGTCGCGCTCCGCCCGCGCCTGCGCGACGCCCCGGCCGCCAAGAAACCAGCCAAGGGCAAGTGCCCCGAGCACGGCGGCGACGACAACGAGAAGGGCGACGGAATCCAAGACAGATACTCCCATGGAACGAAGCGCGAACCTATCCCGATGCCGGGGGGTTAACAAGGGGTGGCGCGATCAACCGGGCGCGTGCGTCCTCAGGCGCTCGTCGCAAATCACGCCGGGTCATTCCCGCGGTATGACGCCAGGGCGTGGCTCCGGCCGGCCGCGATTTCGGCCATGTCTCGCGCATTGCCTGGCTTGCAGCGGCGTCGCCCTTCGCTACGACTGGCACCATGTTGACCGACATCGCGATCTCGCGCGCCGCCACGCTGAAGCCCATTGGCGACATCGCTGCCAAGCTCGCGATCCCGCCCGCAGCCGTTGAGCCCTATGGACATTTCAAGGCCAAGATCGATCTGGCGCAGGTGCCGGCCAGCGAAAGCACGGGCAAGCTGATCCTCGTCACCGCAATCAATCCCACGCCGGCCGGAGAGGGCAAGTCGACGACGTCGGTCGGCCTGGCCGACGCGCTCAACCGCATCGGCCGGCGCACGGTGCTGTGCCTGCGCGAGCCATCGCTGGGGCCCTGTTTCGGCACCAAGGGCGGCGCGGCGGGCGGCGGCTATGCGCAGGTGGCGCCCATGGAGGACATCAACCTTCATTTCACCGGCGATTTTCACGCGATCACGAGCGCCCATAACCTCCTTGCCGCCATGATCGACAATCACATCCATTGGGGCAACGCGCTCGACATCGACGTGCGCCGGATCATGTGGCGCCGTGTGCTGGACATGAACGATCGGGCCCTGCGCGACATCGCCCAGTCGCTCGGCGGACCGGCGAACGGCTTTCCGCGCGAATCCGGCTTCGACATTACCGTCGCGTCCGAGGTGATGGCGATCCTGTGCCTCGCGACCGGGCTGGAGGATCTCGAGCGGCGGCTGGGCGCGATCGTCATCGGCTATAGCCGCGACAGACGCCCGGTAACGGCACGCGACCTCAAGGCCGACGGCGCGATGGCGGTGCTGCTCGCCCAGGCGATCAAGCCGAACCTGGTGCAGACGCTCGAGGGCAACCCGGCCTTCGTGCATGGCGGGCCGTTCGCGAACATCGCTCATGGGTGCAACTCCGTGATCGCGACGCGGGCGGCACTGGCGCTCGGCGACTATGTGGTAACCGAGGCCGGCTTCGGGGCCGATCTGGGCGCCGAGAAGTTCTTCGACATCAAATGCCGGCAGGCGGGGCTGAAGCCCGCCGCCGCGGTGATCGTCGCCACGGTGCGCGCACTCAAGATGAACGGCGGCGTCGCGAAGGCCGACTTCGGTACCGCCGACGCCGCGGCGGTGCGGCGCGGCGGGGTCAATCTTGCGCGACATATCGAAAATGTGCGCCAGTTCGGCGTCCCGGTGGTCGTCGCGATCAACCGGTTCGGCGGCGACACAGCGGCTGAAATCGAGGTTATCCACAAGATCGCAGCTGGCCAGGGTGCCGAAGCCGTGCTCTGCACCCATTGGGCCGAGGGCGGTGCCGGCGCCGAGGCGCTGGCTGTGAAGGTCGCCGCGCTGTGCGATCAGGGCGCTGCGCAGTTCGCGCCGCTCTATGACGACGCCCTGCCCCTGTTCGACAAGATCAATGCGGTGGCGACGCGGATCTACCGCGCCGAGGAAGCGATCGCTGACCCGCATATCCTCCGGCAACTGGCGCGCTGGGAGGAAGCCGGGTTCGGCCACTTGCCGGTCTGCATGGCGAAGACCCAGTATAGTTTCTCGACCGACCCGGCGAGGCTCGGGGCGCCCACCGGGCATGTCGTTCCGGTCCGCGAGGTGCGACTCTCGGCGGGAGCCGGCTTCGTGGTGGCGATATGCGGGGAAATCATGACGATGCCCGGCCTGCCCCGCGTCCCGGCGGCGGAGTCGATCCGGTTCGGAGCGAACGGCGAGGTCGAGGGCCTGTTCTGATCCGGCCCAGTTCCCCGGTCCTCAGGCCGCCTTGCGCGCCTTGGCCAGCTTCTTGAGCACCATGTCGCGCTTGAGGCGCGAGATATGGTCAATGAACAGCACCCCGTTCAAATGATCGATCTCATGCTGGATGCAGGTCGCGAGCAGGCCGTCAAAGTCCTCCTCATGCGCGGTGCCGTCTCCGTCGAGCCACGTCACCCGGCAGCGCGCCGGACGCTCGACCTCGGCATATTGCTCCGGGATCGACAGGCAGCCCTCGTTATAGGTCGAGGTCTCTTCGCTGACCGAGACCAGCTCGGGATTGATGAACACCAGCGGCTTACGGACGGGCTTGGCATCCTCCGCGTCGCTCTCGGGCTCCTGCAGGTCGATCACGACGATGCGCTGCTCGATCGCGACCTGGGTGGCGGCGAGGCCGATACCCCGGGCGTCGTACATGGTGTCGAACATGTCGGCGACGATCGCGCGGATGGAATCGTCCACGGCGGCGACGGGTGCGGCAACGGCACGGAGGCCCGGATGCGGGACTTCTAGGATTTCGAGAACGGACATGAGCGCGAGCTAGGAAAGCCAGCGCCCGCCGTCAAGCATGCCTAGGAAACCGGGCGCCGCGCCCGCAGTGCCTGGGCCAGGGTTCCCTCGTCGAGATAGTCGAGCTCACCGCCCACCGGCAGGCCATGGGCGAGCTGGGTGACCCGGACGGGGAAGCGCTCGATGCGCTCGGCGATATAGTGCGCCGTCGTTTGGCCCTCCAGCGTCGCGTTCATGGCAAGCACGACTTCATCGATACCCCCCGCCTCGATCCGGCGGACGAGCGAATCGATGCTCAGATCCTCCGGCCGGACGCCTTCCAGGGCGGACAACCTGCCCCCAAGGACGTGAAAGCGGCCGGGAAAGAGCCGCGAGCGGTCGAGCGCCCAGAGATCCGCCACTTCCTCGACAACGCAGAGCGAACGGGCATCCCGGCGGGGATCGGCACAGACACCGCACGGGTTGGTCGTATCGATATTGCCGCAAACAGAGCAGCTTGAGAGTCTTTCCTCCACCGCCGTCAGCGCCGACAGCAAGGGCCCCAGCGCTGCCTCGCGCTTCTTGAGCAGATGCAGTACCGCGCGCCGTGCCGATCGGGGGCCCAGCCCCGGAAGCCGGGAAAGTGCCTGGGTGAGGGCTTCGATCTCTGGAGACGCCATGGTGGAACAGATAGGGGGTTGCGTGGGCCTCTGCCAAGCGGCCAGAGCGTAACCATGCGGATCGTCTTCATGGGAACCCCCGAATTTTCGGTGCCGGTGCTTCAGGCGCTTGTCGATGCCGGCCACGAGGTCGTGGCGGTCTACAGCCAGCCGCCACGCCGCGCCGGGCGTGGCAAGGCGCTGACCCCCTCCCCGGTCCAGGCACGGGCCGAGGCACTGGGCCTTGCGGTGCGAACGCCCGCGACGCTACGCGCGCTTGCGGCTCAAGCAGAATTTTCCGCTTGCGATGCCGATGCGGCGGTCGTGGCGGCCTATGGCCTGATTCTGCCGCCCGCGGTACTGGAGGCCCCACGCCTTGGTTGCCTCAACGTCCATGCGTCGCTGCTGCCGCGCTGGCGTGGCGCGGCACCGATCCAGCGCGCCATCCTCGCCGGCGATGCCGAAACCGGGGTCGGCATCATGCAGATGGAGGCGGGTCTCGACACCGGGCCGGTGCGGCTGGAGGAGCGGACGCCGGTCGACGGGAAGACAGCGGGTGCGCTGACCGACGAATTGAGTGCGATGGGCGCCCGGCTGATGGTACAGGTGCTGGCCGATCCGGACGGCTATCCTGCAGTGGCGCAGTCCGAGGCGGGCCTGACCTATGCTCCCAAGGTCGACAAGGCCGAGGCGCGGATCGACTGGAGCCGCCCCGCCAGCCAGATCGAGCGGCAAATCCGGGCGTTCAATCCCGCGCCGGGTGCCTATTTCGAATATGCCGGGGAGCGGATCCGTATCCTGAGCGCGGCGATCGCGCCCCTTTCGTCCCCGGTGCCGCCCGGGCTGGTGACCGACGACAAGCTGGCGATTGCCTGCGCCGATGCCGTGTTGTTGCCGGGGAAGGTCCAACGCGCCGGACGCGCCGCCATGACGTCGTCGGAGCTGCTGCGCGGCTTCCCCATCCCGGCCGGAACGCAGCTGACGTGAGCCGCTTCGCGCTGACCGTCGAATATGATGGCCGGCCGTTCATGGGCTGGCAGCGCCAGGCGCACGGGCCCAGCGTGCAGGAGGCGATCGAGCGCGCGGCGCTCGCGATCACCGGCGAAACTGTCGCCGTCCATGCCGCCGGAAGGACCGATGCCGGCGTGCACGCGCGCGGCATGCGCGCCCATCTCGATCTCGAACGAATCATCACGCCGTTCCGGCTGATGGAGGCGCTCAACGCCAAACTGCGCCCGGCGCCCGTCGCGATCCTGGATTGCCAGCTTGTCGCGGACGACTGGCACGCCCGCTTCTCGTGCCTGGCGCGCCATTACGAGTATCGGATCATCAGCCGCCGCGCGCCGCTGACCTTCGAGAACGGGCTGGCCTGGCGCGTGCCTACCCCGCTCGACGCGTCGGCAATGGCAGATGCCGCGGCGCGACTGGTCGGGCGGCATGACTTCACGACCTTCCGGTCCGCGCATTGTCAGGCGGACAGCCCGTTGCGCACGCTCGACCGGCTTGACGTCAGGCAACAGGGGGAACGGATCAGCGTGTTCGCCTCGGCCCGCTCGTTCCTGCATCATCAGGTGCGGTCGATGGTCGGGTGCCTCGCCCTTGTCGGCCAGGGAAAATGGTCGGCCGATGACCTGCAGGCAGCGCTCGAGGCGCGTGACCGGTCACAGCTGGGCCTCAATGCGCCTCCCGATGGCCTGTTCTTCCTGCGCGCCGACTATCCCTGATCCGGCACCTGGTCAGCGGCTGAAGCGCGCCGCCAGTTCGACATGCGTCGACCACCGGAACTGCCCGACCGGCTGGATCCAGTCCAGCGTATAGCCGCCCTTGCATAGGATCTCGGCATCGCGCGCGAAGCTACTGGGATTGCACGAGACATAGGCGATCGATGGCGTCTTTGCCTCGGCCAGTTGCAGTGCCTGTTCGCGCGCGCCGGCCCGCGGCGGATCGAGGACGATGGCGGCAAAGCGATCGCATTCGGCCGGCGTCAGCGGGCGACGGAACAGGTCGCGATGATCGGCGAAGAGCTGCCGCCCGGCGCGCGCGCCGGCTCCCTTGAGCGACAGGATCGCATCGCGCGCCGCCTCGGCGGCATAGACCCGGCCGGGCAGGGCGAGGGCAAAGGTCCCGAGCCCGGAGAACAGGTCAGCGGTCACGCCCGCCTGCCCTACCGCCGCGCGCACCGCCGCGACGAGCGCGGCCTCGCCCTCGCCGGTTGCCTGCAGGAAGGAATTATGCGGCAACGGCACCGCCACGCCCGACAGGGTGATCGTAACGGGCTCCGGTTCCCAGCGGGTTTCCGGGCCCAGCCCGTTGTCGATGGAAAGGCGCGCAACGCCGTGGCGCTGGCAGAACGCCGTGATTTCCTCGGCAGCAGCCAGGCCTTCCGCCTCGATCCCTTCGATGAGCAGGTCGATGCCCTGATCCGCCTGGGTCAGGTGCAGGCGCGCGCGCCGGTTGGCCTTGAGGAAGCGGGCGAGCAACCCCCGCAGCGGCGCGATCAGGGCGAACAGCCCCGGCGTCAGGATCCAGCACTCCTGAAGATCGACCAGCGCGTGGCTCGATCCCTCGCTGAACCCGATCCGGACTCGACCGCCCTTCGCCTCGGCCTGCAGCGCGGCGCGACGCCGCGTCCGGGCGGGCGACAGTGCGGGCGCGCGGATGTCTGCCCCGAGGCCCTGGGCCGCGAGCGCACCCGCGATGCGGTCAGTGATGAAGCCGGCATAGCTCTCGTCGTCGAGATGCTGCAGTTGGCAGCCCCCGCAGGTCGGAAAGTGACGGCATGGCGGCACCTGGTGATGCGGCCCCGGAAGCACCTGGCCGTCGGCCGTCAGCGTGTCGCCCGGCGCCGCCAGAGATGCATGGCGACCATTTCCGGTTACGCCGTCGCCACGAGCGGCGACGCGGACGATGACGTCGCTCATAGCGAAGCCCGGGCCGCGGTCAGCGCCTGCGCCAGATCGTCCGCCAGGAAAGCGGGGCCGAGCCGCCGCGCGGCTTCAGCGTGAAGCCAGACGCCCGCCCCTGCCCCGTTCATCGGCGCGGGGTCCGCCGCCAGCATCGCAGCGATCGTCCCTGCAAGAACGTCGCCGGTCCCTGCGGTCGACAGCCAGTCGCTGGAGGTTTCGGTAACCAGGACAGTGCCGTCGGGCGCGGCCACGACCGTGTCCGGGCCCTTGAAGACGACGACGGCACCGAATTGCCTTGCCGCGCCACGTGCCGCATCGATCTTGCTGCCCGCAGGCTTGCCGAACAGTGCCGCGAATTCGCCGGCATGCGGCGTAAGGATCGCAACAGTGTCCCGCGACCGCAGCATGCCGAGGCGACTCTGGTCGAGCAGGTGCAGGGCATCACCGTCGATCACCAGGCGATGCCTGCTGGCCAGGGCAGAATCGAGCTTCGCCATGGCCGAACGGTCTCGCCCCAAGCCGGGGCCGATCAGGATGGCCCCGATGCGCGCGTCATCCAGCAATTCGGCCCGCCAGGGTTTGCGCACCACGGCATGGGGCGTCCCGTGCGCCGCGCCGTCCAGGAGCAGGGCATAGCCCGCCCTAGCCCGCAATGCCGCCTGCGCGGCAAGCTCGGCCGCACCGGGCATCGCGCCGGCGATCACCACGACCATGCCGCGCGAATATTTGTGCGCATCGGGACCAGGCCCGGCAAGCACCGGGCGCCCGAGCACGAATGTCTCGCTCTCGATCGGAATGCCGATATCGAGCACCCGAACCGCCCCGCAGAAACGCGCTGCCGGCTGGAGCAGGTGCGAGGGCTTGGCCGATCCGAGCGCCAGGGTGAGGTCGAAACGGGGCACCGTCCCGAGAACGGCGCCGTCGTCGGTGGCGACGCCGCTCGGCAGGTCGACCGCGACCGACAGGCGGGCGGCAGCAACCAACTCCAGGAACGGCTCTGCGATCGCAGCGTCGAGCGGCCGGGAAAGACCGGTGCCGAACAGCGCATCGACGAGGACCGGGGCCGGCCCGGCGTCGCCAAGGTCCTCGACCGGCCCGGTCCACCGTGCCCGCGCATTGCGGGCCGCGTCGGTCGCCGGCAATCCGCTGGCGGCGATCCGCACGGACAGACCGGCCCGGGCCAGTTCGCCGGCGACGACATAGCCGTCGCCGCCATTGTTGCCGGGACCGCACAGCACCAGCACCGGCGCGGCGGACGACAGCCGCCGCACGACCTCGGCCACGGCTGCGCCGGCCCGCGCCATCAGGCTGTCCACCGTTGCGCCCCGGTCCATTGCCGATTGCTCCGCCACCCGCATTGCCGCGGCCGTCAGGATCGGCTGTCGCGCGAGGGGCGTCATGACGCCGGCCCGCCATTTCCGCGCACCGTCGCGGGCAGGCGATAGCGATCCCCGCCGAGCGCGACCTCGATGCTGTCCTTGCCCATGATCGTCACGACGGCCCTTTCCGCGCCGTCCGCCGCGATCACGCCACGGCCGTCCTTCGTCACCAGCAGCCGGTGGAAGGCGCCGTCCGGGTGGCGGATCGTCAGGATCAACCCCTGCGCCGCCTGTTCGCGGTCGAGCGTGCACACGCGCGCGAAATCGCCGGATCCGCGATGCGCACAGACGATGTTGCCGGATTCCTGGGCACGCACCCGCTGGGCCGCCTCGACATTGGCGAGCGCTTGATGATCGGTCTTTGGCTCGCCGCAGCCGACGAGGCCGAGGGCAAGCAGCGCCGCGCTAGATATCCGCGTAGACATGGGTTTCAGCGCTGGCTCCTGGGTGCGTGACCGCGCCCTTATAGGCCGGGCCGACAGTAGCCGCATAGCGCCACAGTGCGCCCGACTGATAGTCATGCCGGCGCGGTTGCCATGCTGCGCGGCGCGCGGCGAGGACTTCCTCGGGAACGTCGAGGTCGATCGTACCGGCTTCAGCGTCGATCCTGATGATGTCGCCATCCTGTACCAGCGCGATCGGGCCGCCCTCGGCCGCCTCCGGGCCGACATGGCCGATGCAGAAGCCGCGCGTCGCGCCGGAGAAGCGCCCGTCGGTAATGAGCGCGACCTTCTCGCCCATGCCGAGCCCGTAAAGCGCAGCGGTGGTCGACAGCATCTCGCGCATGCCCGGCCCGCCCTTGGGTCCCTCATAGCGGATCACGATGACCTCGCCCTCGCTGATCGAACGCGCCTCGACCGCGGCGAAGGTGTCCTCCTCGCAATCGAACACCCGCGCCGGACCGGTGAACTGGAGCCGGTGCATCCCCGCAACCTTCACGATCGCGCCGTCGGGCGCGAGGCTGCCGCGCAGGCCGACGACGCCGCCGGTCGGCGACAGCGGCGTCTTGACGTCATAGATGACCTTCTGGTCGGGATTCCACGTCACCTTGTCGATATTCTCGCCGAGCGTCTTGCCCGTGACCGTTAGGCAGTTGCCGTCGAGGAAGCCGCCCTCCAGCATCGTCTTCATCAGCATGTAGACGCCGCCGGCTTCATACATATCCTTGGCCACATATTTGCCACCTGGCTTCAGGTCGGCGATGTAAGGTGTTGATTTGAAAGCCTCTGCCACATCGAACAAATCGAAATCGATCCCTGCCTCATGCGCCATCGCCGGCAGGTGGAGCGCGCCGTTGGTCGAGCCGCCGGTCGCTGCGATGACGCGGGCCGCGTTGATGAACGCCTCCCGGGTGCAGATATCGCGCGGGCGGATCCTCGCAGCGAGCAGTTCCATCACCTGAGCGCCGGCCGCGACCGCGATCTGCTCTCGTGTCGTATAGGGTGCCGGCACCATGTTGGAATTGGGCAGCGACAGGCCGATCGCCTCGCCGACACAGGCCATCGTATTGGCGGTGTACTGCCCACCGCAAGCGCCGTGCCCGGGACAGGCGACCTTCTCCAGCTCGGTCAGGTCCTTGAGCGGGCAATTGCCGGCGGCGTGCTGGCCGACTGCCTCGAACACATCGACCACGGTGACGTCGCGCCCATGATAGCGGCCGGGCAGGATCGATCCCCCATAGACGAAGATGCTCGGCACGTTGAGGCGGAGCATCGCCATCATCATCCCGGGCAGCGACTTGTCGCAGCCGGCAAAGCCGACCAGCGCGTCATAGCAATGGCCGCGCACGCTGAGCTCGACCGAGTCGGCGATCACCTCGCGACTCACCAGCGAGGACTTCATGCCCTGATGGCCCATCGCAATCCCGTCGGTAACGGTGATGGTGTTGAAGCGCCGCGGCATGCCGCCGCCCTGGATCACGCCGGCCCGGGCAGCATCGGCCTGGGCGTCGAGGGTAGTGTTGCAGGGAGCGCTGTCGTTGCCGGCGCTGGCGAGCGCGACGAACGGCTTGGCGATATCCTCCTCGGCGATCCCCATCGCGTAATAATAGCTGCGGTGCGGCGCGCGCTCCGGGCCGACAGAGACGTGGCGGCTCGGAAGCTTCGATTTGTCGAACTGATGGGTCATGCCGACGGCTATGTCGCCGTGGCCACCTCTTGCGCAAGACTATTGCGGATCTTGACGAGGATCGGCGCCAGAACGTCACTCCAGCGGGCGATGCCCGCCGCATCGCTGATCAGGTCGTTGCGGATTTCGATGGCGACGCTGGCGATGCCATTGGCTTCGCCATGGCGGTTGAGCGTCGCGTTCAGCACCCGCCCCGAATAGGGCTCGTTGTCGCCGGTGATGATTCCCGCCCGGCGCAGGAAATGGATGGCAAGATCTGCAG
>CAISGR010000182.1 GCA_903884945.1 uncultured bacterium | reverse complement strand
GGATCCGCCGCGAACATCTGCGCCACCAGCGTCGATCCGCACCGCGACAGGTGGAAGACGAAGCCGTCCGGGACCGGGCTGTCGTCATCGAGCGACGCGACGATCGTCGCCAGCGGCGTGCGATGCTGAACGAGCCGATTGAGCGGGCGCGCCCGCGCCATCCGCATCGAATCCTCGAAAAAGGGCTCGGCGAGCGGTCCGCCGCCGAAATGCACCCAGTCCACCGCCAGTTCGGCCCCGCTCGGCACGACCGCGGTCGGCAGCCAGTCGCCGACCGGCACCGCCGCGCCGGTACAGGGCGCCCCGCTGAACCGCCGCAACCCGAGCGGATCATGCCGCAAGGCGCCCAGCAGGTCGTCCCGCGTCAGCGCGATCCCGCGCTCGGCGGCCAGCACGATCGCATCGCCGGCAAAGGCCTCCGGATCGTGAAACGCGCTCAGCCGCAGCTGCAGGTCGGGATCGCCCGTGACGATGGCGCGGAAGCGATCGACCGGAGTGGCCGCCTCGGGGAGATGGGATTCTGTCATGCGGTGCCCGAACGATATCTTTCCAACCGCCCCCGCGGCCGATAGGCTGATCTGATATCGGGCATCGAGCCCGGCGATGGATGTCCTGCTATCATGCCCGAAACCGCGCAACAATCGCCGTTCCGGTTCGCCGACCGCGTTCGCCTGCCGGTCGGCTTCGATGCTGCGCGCCTGCAGGCCGACATGGCGAGGATCGCCGGCGCCGTCTGGGTCGACCATTTCGTGAAGCAGAATTACGAGGGCGACTGGACCGTATTGCCGCTCCGCTTCACCGCAGGTGCGACGCATCCGATCATGCAGGCCTATTCGAGCCCGACGGCGACGGAGTTCGAGGACAGCCCGTTGCTCGATCGCGCGCCTGGCTTCCGCGCGGCGCTGGCCTGGTTCAGGTGCGACATCCAGACGGTACGGCTGATGCGCCTGACACCCGGCTCGGTGATCAAGGAGCATCGCGACCATGACCTGGCGGCCGAATGGGGGGCTGCGCGCATCCACATCCCGGTCACGACCAACGACCGGGTCGAGTTCATGGTGAACCGCACGCCCGTCACCATGGCGCCCGGGAGCGTCTGGTATCTGCGCCTGTCGGACCCGCACAGCGTGGCCAATCGCGGCACCACCGACCGGGTCCATCTGGTCATCGACTGCGTCGCCAATGACTGGCTCGCGGAACAGCTCCGGGCCGGCTGCCAGTAATAATACGAATACCCCCGTCCTTTGATGGAGATCAAAGGCAGACCCAGTGCGTGCCGGCATCCGTCCGGCGGACTGAAATGGGTGGGGTCGTATGGACGACATATTATTGCGAGCGGGAGCATGGCTCCTGATCTTCATTTTTGCGTTGGTCGGTGCCAGCATGGCGATCGATCAGGGCTTCGCCGTTCACATGGTGATCGTGGCGATTGCCGCCCTGATCGCCGCGGCGGCAACGATGCGCGGCGCCGGTGCCGCGCTGCGCGGCATTCCGGCCGCGGTACTGAATCCGAAGAGCCGCTATGATGACGAGGTCATCCGCTGGGGCGTCATCGCAACGGTCTTCTGGGGCGTCGTGGGCTTCCTGGTGGGGCTGGTCATCGCCTCGCAGCTGGCCTTCCCGCTGCTCAACCTCCATTACGACTTCACCACCTTCGGCCGGTTGCGGCCGCTGCACACATCGGCGGTGATCTTCGCCTTTGGCGGCAACGCGCTGATCTGCACGAGCTTCTATGTCGTGCAGCGCACCTGCCGCGCGCGCCTCGCCTTTCCGGCGCTCGCCCGCTTCGTCTTCTGGGGATACCAGCTGTTCATCGTGCTGGCCGCGACCGGCTATCTGATGGGCATCACCGAGGGCCGCGAATATGCCGAGCCCGAATGGTATGTCGACATCTGGCTGACGATCGTCTGGGTCTCGTACCTGGCGGTGTTCGTCGGCACGATCGTGCGCCGCTCCGAGCCGCACATCTATGTCGCCAACTGGTTCTATCTCGCCTTCATCATCACCGTGGCGATGCTGCACCTGGTCAACAACCTGTCGATGCCGGTCAGCCTGCTCGGTTCCAAATCCTATTCCGCCTTCGCCGGCGTGCAGGATGCGCTGACCCAGTGGTGGTACGGCCATAACGCGGTCGGCTTCTTCCTGACCGCCGGCTTCCTCGGCATGATGTATTATTTCGTGCCGAAGCAGGCCGAGCGGCCGGTCTACAGCTACCGGCTGTCGATCATCCACTTCTGGTCGCTGATCTTCCTCTACATCTGGGCGGGTCCGCACCATCTCCACTACACCGCGCTGCCCGACTGGGCGCAGACGCTGGGCATGGTCTTCTCGATCATGCTGTGGATGCCGAGCTGGGGCGGCATGATCAACGGCCTGATGACGCTCAACGGCGC
>CAISGR010000181.1 GCA_903884945.1 uncultured bacterium | reverse complement strand
CCCCCTCCCCTTCAGGGGAGGGGACGGGGGTGGGGCCTCTCCGCCGAGAAGATAGCGCAGTTACACGAACGCGCCGCTCACATGCGCCGCAACCCGACCGAGCCGGAAAAGCGGTTGTGGTGGTGTTTGAGCAATAGCCAGTTGGGCGGCTTCAAGTTCCGTCGCCAGTCAGTGGTTGGCCCTTTCATCGCCGATTTCCTCTGCCCGCAACGCGCGCTGATCGTCGAGGTCGACGGCGACACCCATGATGACGTGAAAGACAGGTTGCGCGATGACGCATTGGCACGTGACGGATTTCGTGTCGTTCGCGTCAGCAACCTGGATGTGATGACCAATATCGAAGGCGTGGCACAGGTCATCCTCGACGCTTTGACCGCAACGTCGCCGCGCTGGGAAAGGCCCCACCCCAACCCCTCCCCTGAAGGGGAGGGGCTTAAGAAGGGCGAGGCACAGAAGCTGCTGGGGATCTCGCTTGAGGGGAGCGTCGGATGAGAAAGCTGATTGCACTGGGCCTGGCCGGGGTTTTGGCGCTGCCGGTGACGCAAGCGGCGGCGCTCAAGAAGGTCGAAAAAAAGACCGAGACGCGCAGCCTCCACATACCCGACGAGGTTGCGCCCGCAGTCCAGCCCTATCTCGATTGCCGACTGCAGTCGCTCGGCGCCACGATCAAACACACGGACGGCAAGCTGGCCGACTCTCTGGTGGAAAAGGGCGGCGATTGCTCGGCGCTTCGCACCAAGGCTGCAACGGATGCCGACGCGATGCTGGTCAAGACCGGCAAGGACGAAGCCGATCGCACAAAGATGGTGCAGGACACGCTGAAGAGCATCGACGATTTCGCTGACGTCATGCGCCAGATGATGGCCGGAGCCAGGGCGAAGAGCTCATGAGCAGCGGACAGACCACGCTTGTGATTGGAATATTGAAAGATTTCGATGCTCAAAATTGAAAATCTCCAAGCCCGAATCGACGGCAAGGAAATCCTCAAGGGCCTCTCGCTCGCGGTGAACGCGGGCGAAGTCCATGCGATCATGGGCCCGAACGGTGCCGGCAAGTCGACGCTCGGTTATGTGCTCGGCGGCCGGCCCGGCTATGAGGTGACCTCGGGCACCGTCACCTTCGCCGGGCAGGACCTGCTGGAGATGGCGCCGCACGAGCGCGCCGCCGCGGGGCTGTTCCTCGGCTTCCAGTACCCGGTCGAGATCCCCGGCGTCTCCAACGTCCAGTTCCTGCGCGAGGCGCTCAATGCGCAGCGCAAGGTTCGCGGCGAGGCGCCTTTGTCGGGCGGCGAGTTCCTCAAGCTGGCGCGCGCCCAGGCCGATCTGTTGTCGATGGATCAGGAGATGCTCAAGCGTCCGGTCAATGTCGGCTTTTCGGGCGGCGAGAAGAAGCGCAACGAGATGGTGCAGATGGGGATCATCGCCCCGAAGCTCGCGATCCTCGACGAGACCGATAGCGGCCTCGACATCGACGCGCTGCGCGTGGTCGGTGACGGCATCAACCGGATCATGCGTGCGCCGGACAAGGCAGTGCTGCTGATCACGCACTATCAGCGACTGCTCGATTATGTGAAGCCGGACTTCGTGCATGTCCTGGCCGATGGCCGGATCGTGCGCTCCGGTGGTCCCGACCTGGCGCTCGAACTCGAGCGCGAAGGCTATGGAGCGCTGGCGGCGTGATCTCGCTCTCTCCTCTTCATGCCGGACTTGTTCCGGAATCCGTTGGGCAGCGAGAACCGCGCGCTGATATGGCGAGCGCCGTTCCCGCGGTCGCGCGCGGGGCGGAGCGGACTCCGGAACACGTCCGGGGTGACGGGGAATGAGTGTGGCTGCGCTCGCTATCCCCACCCGCCATGACGAAATGTGGCGCTACAGCGACCTCGACGCCGTCGCGACTGTCTGGCCGATTGCGGGACCGGAGACGATCATCGTCGCGGCCGGCGAGGAGATCGCCCGCGTCATCGTGCAGGACGCCGCGATCGATGAGGTCGCGATCCGCGATTATACCGTGATCCTGGCAGCCGGTGCGCGGGCGACCTTCCATGTCCTCAACACCGGGGGCAAGCTCGGCCGCATCGCGATCGACGTGACGCTGCACGCAGGCGCGCATTTCGAGTTGGGCGGCGCCATCCTCGGGGGCGGCGGGCAGACGCTCGAGATCGTGACGACCATGCGCCACATCGAGCCCGGCGCGACCAGCAACCAGGTCGTGCGCTCGGTGCTGGGCGGCAAGGCGACCGGCAGCTATCTCGGCAAGGTCGCGGTCGCGCGCGATGCGCAAAAGACCGATGCGAGCCAGTCGGTCAAGGCAATGCTGCTGACGCGCACCGCCACCGCCAACGCCAAGCCCGAGCTGGAAATCTATGCCGACGACGTGAAATGCGCGCACGGCGCAACGGTGGGCGAGCTCGACGCGATGGCGCTGTTCTATCTCGCCAGCCGCGGCATCGCGCCGGCCGAAGCCAAGGCGCTGCTGCTCCGCGCCTTCATCGGCTCGGTGTTCGACGGCGTCGCGGATGCGGCCGAACGCGAGGCGGTAGAGGCCGCGGCCCAGGCTGCGCTGGAGCGGATGCTATGACCATGCTCACCGCTACCCGCCCGCTCGACCTCCTCGCCGATTTCCCGGCGATCCCCGAGGACTGGGCCTATCTCGATACCGCGGCGACCGCGCAGAAGCCGGGGCCGGTGATCGACGCGATCACGCGCGCCTATGCCGAGACCTACGCCACGGTGCACCGCGGTGTGTATCAGCGCTCGGCCGACATGACGCTCGCCT
>CAISGR010000180.1 GCA_903884945.1 uncultured bacterium | reverse complement strand
GAGGAGACGATCGACAACGCGCTACATTATCAGGAGCAGGGCTACAAGGCGATCCGGCTGCAGTCCGGAGTGCCCGGCCTGGCTTCCACCTATGGCGTATCGAAGGACCGCTACTTCTACGAGCCCGCCGATGCGGACCTGCCGACGGAGAATCTCTGGTCTAGCGAGAAATATCTCCGCTCCGTACCGCCGCTGTTCGAAAAGGCTCGTGAGGCGCTGGGCTGGGACGTCCATCTGCTGCACGACATTCATCACCGCCTGACCCCGATCGAGGCTGGCCGCCTCGGTAAGGATCTGGAGCAGTACCGCCCCTTCTGGCTGGAAGACGCGACCCCGGCCGAGAACCAGGCGAATTTCCGCCTGATCCGCCAGCACACCACAAGCCCGCTCGCGGTCGGCGAGATCTTCAATTCGATCTGGGACTGCAAGCAGCTGATCGAAGAGCAACTGATCGACTATATCCGCGCGACGGTGGTTCATGCTGGCGGCATCACCCATCTGCGCCGGATCGCGAGCTTCGCCGACATGCACAATGTCCGCACCGGCTGCCATGGCGCGACTGACCTGTCGCCTGTCTGCTTGGCTGCGGCGCTGCATTTCGACCTGTCCGTGCCCAATTTCGGCGTGCAGGAATATATGCGCCACACCGCCGAGACTGATGCGGTCTTTCCCCATGCCTACCGCTTTGCCGATGGCTTGATGCATCCCGGCGACGAACCCGGCCTGGGGGTCGAGATCGATGAGGATCTGGCAGCGACATTTGAGTACCGGCGTGCCTATCTGCCGGTGAACCGTCTGGAAGACGGCACGATGACCAACTGGTGAGCCCGGCATGAATATGGCTGCCGGCGCCGCTTCGGTACCCTTCCCCAAGCCGACCGGAAAGATCCGCTGGATCGTCTGCGGCCTGCTCTTCGCCGCGGTCGTGTTGAGCTATATCGACCGGCTCGTCCTGTCGGTGCTCAAGCCGGATCTGGCGGCGCAGTATCACTGGACCGAGGGCGGTTACGCTGATCTCGCGGTCATTTTCCAGCTCGTCTACGGCTTCGCCTATGTCATCTTCGGCCGGCTGGTCGATCGGGTCGGAGCGCGGATCGGCTATGCCGTTGCGGTATCGCTCTGGACAATCGGGCACGTGTCGCACGTGCTATTCACCACCACGACCGGCATGATGATCGCTCGGCTGATGCTCGCGATGGGGGAGGCGGGCACTTTCCCGTCCTCGCTCGCCGCGGCCAATGAATGGTTCCCGAAGCGCGAACGCGCGCTCGCGATCGGCATCTTCAACGCCGGCTCCAATGTCGGTGCGATCGTCACCCCGCTGATCGTGCCGGTCATCACGCTCGCCTTCGGCTGGCGCTGGGCCTTCATCCTGACGGGCCTGTTGACGGGTGTGTGGCTGGTCGCCTGGCTTGGCTTCTACCGTCGCCCGTCCGAGCATCACAAGGTGTCGCTGGCCGAACTCGCCTTCATCGAATCCGATCCGGTCCAGCCCGAGCCGACTCGTGTGCAGCGCTCCTTTCCGGCGGGTTGGGTAGCGCTCCGTCGCGACTATAGCGCGTTGCTTCGCCACCGTCAGACCTGGGCCTATGTGGCGGGCCGGTTCCTGATCGACCCGGTGTGGTGGACCTTCCTGTTCTGGCTGCCGGACTTCTTCAACAAGCAATACCATGTGAAGATGCTCGAGTTCGGGCCGCCCCTTGTCGCAATCTATGTCATTGCGGATGTCGGGTCGGTCGCGGGCGGCTGGATCTCGTCGCGGTTGATTTCGACGGGGCGGAGCATCAACCGCGCGCGCAAGACCGCCATGTTCCTGATGGCCCTGTGTGCGGTGCCGATCGCTTTTGCCACCGCCGCACCCGATATGTGGGTCGCGGCTGGCCTGATCGGGCTGGCCTGTGCCGGGCACCAGGGCTTCTCCGCCAATGTCTACACCATTCCGGGCGACCTCTTCCCGCGCTGGCGTGCTGGATCGGTGATTGGCCTGGGCGGCCTGGCCGGTGCGCTGGGCGGTGCCTTGATGGCGAAATATGCCGGCTATATCCTGGAGACGGTGGGCAGCTTCCAGCCGATCTTCATTCTCGCGGCCTGCTCCTATCTGCTCGCGCTGCTGGTCGTGCACCTGATCGTGCCACGCTGGGAGCCGGCTATCCTTGCGCTCGATGAAGGCACCCAATGAAGAAGCTGACGCTGCACCCCGATCGCCTGTTTCCCGCCGAGTCCCGCACCCGGGATATCGCGCGTTCGCTGTACGCGACCGTGAAGGACCTGCCGATCATCAGCCCGCATGGTCACACCGATCCGTCCTGGTTCGCCTATGACGCGCCTTTCGCCGATCCGGCGTGGTTGCTGATCGTACCCGATCACTATGTGTTTCGCATGCTCTACAGCCAGGGCGTGAAGCTCGAGGAACTGGGTGTGCCGACTGAGGATGGTACGCCGACTGCGCACGATGGCCGTGCCATCTGGCGCATCTTCGCCCGGCACTATCACCTCCTCCGCGGCACGCCCTCGCGCATGTGGCTGGACTGGGTTTTCGCAGAGGGCTTCGGCATCGACGTGCGGCTCGATCCGTCGACCGCGGATCATTATTACGACCTGATCGATGCTGCGCTGAAGACACCGGCCTTCCGCCCGCGCGCCCTGTTCGAGCGCTTCGGCATCGAGGTAATCGCCACGACCGAAAGTCCGCTCGATCCGCTTGATCACCACCGTGCGATCCGCGCGAGCGGCTGGAGCGGGCGGGTGGTCACTGCCTATCGCCCCGATCCGGTGATGGATCCGGAGGCTGCGGGATTTCCCGACAACCTCGCCCGCTTCGGCGAGACCGCGGGTGAGGGTATCGCAACCTTCGCAGGCTATCTGCGCGCCCATCGGTTCCACCGTGCGCGCTTCCGCGAGGCAGGCGCAACCTCGACCGATCACGGCCATCCCAGCG
>CAISGR010000179.1 GCA_903884945.1 uncultured bacterium | reverse complement strand
GCCGAGCGCCGTCAGCGTCTCGATCAGCACCGCGGTCTGGATCGTCATGTGCAGCGACCCCGTGATGCGCGCGCCCTTCAGCGGCTGCGACGCGCCGAACTCCTCGCGCAGCGCCATCAGCCCCGGCATCTCGGTCTCCGCGATGTTGATCTCCTTGCGGCCGAAATCGGCAAGGCCGATGTCCGCGATGACATAGTCCTGGCGCTCGATGGCGGGTGCAGTGGCCACAAAATATCTCCGGATTGGGAAAGAGGATGGCGGCCACATAGTCCGGCGACGCGTCCAGATCAAATATAAAGATGTCTTTATATGATTACGAAGATCGGGCGCAACGTGGACGCTGTCGCCTGCGGCAAGGGTCGAGGTCTCCCGGCTTATCGATGATGACCGCCGCCGCAGTGACCGCCCCCCCGCATAAGCGCGATAGTATCACGGGCGCCGCTATCAGGCTCGGTGCGGCTTGCCCCTGAAACGGCGGAGCAAGGCGGCACCAAGAACAACGGCCGGCCGGCGGCCGCTCAGGCCGTCCCGGTAGTGCTCGCCAACAGGCTGGGATCGATCCCGGCCTCGGCGAACCCCTTGCGCCACCGCTCGGCCGCCTCGGCGTCGTAAAGCAGTGCGAGATCCCCCGGTACATTGAACCAGCCGTGCCGGGTCATCTCCTCGTCGAGTTGCCCCTCGCCCCATCCGGCATAGCCGAGCGCGACCAGCCAGCGGCTCGGGCCGCGCCCCTCCGCGATCGCTCGCAAGGCATCCAGCGTGCCGGAAAGCGCCCAGCGCCCGGCGACACTGATCGTGTCCTGCCCGCCCCAGTCGCTGGTATGGAGGACGAAGCCCCGCCGGGTCTCGACCGGACCACCGAAATGCACCGGCGCGTTCGGTGCCACGCCCGGCTCGATCCCCACCTGGGCGAGCACTTCGTGCAGCCCCAGCCCGGCGATCGTCGCACCGACACCGATCCCGATCGCGCCATTGGCATCGTGCGCGCAGATGGCGATCACCGCGCGTTCGAAGCGCGGGTCACCGATCCCCGGCATTGCGAGGAGGAACTGGCCGGTAAGATAGGTCGCGCTTTCCATCCAGCGCACAACATAGTGCAGCTTCGCGCGCTGGCCATGCTTGAAATCGTGCCCCGGCTGCACGAGTTAGGCTTCGCCGCGCCCTGCGGCCCCAAAAAGGAGGATTCTCATGACCATCAGCGTCGGCGATCGACTGCCCAGCGTCACTCTCACCAAGGTCACCGCCGATGGCCGGGATCAGGTCAGTTCAGACGATTATTTCAAGGGCCGCAAGGTTGCCCTGTTTTCGGTGCCCGGCGCCTTCACGCCGACCTGCTCGGCCAAGCACCTGCCGGGCTATGTCGAAAAGGCCGAGGAACTGAAGGCGAAGGGCGTCGACGAGATCGCCTGCACGGCTGTCAACGACGCGTTCGTCATGGGCGCCTGGAGCAAGGCAAACAATGCTTCCGCCATCACCATGCTCGCGGACGGCAATGCCAGCTTCGCCGAAGCCGTCGGCCTGACGATGGACGGCACCAAGTTCGGTATGGGTATGCGCGGTCAGCGCTACTCGATGGTCGTCAATGATGGCGTCGTGGAGCAGCTCAACGTAGAGGCTCCGGGTGACTTCAACGTGTCCTCCGCCGAGCATATGCTGAGCGAACTCTGAGGGGAAACTCGGCGGGACGCGGCCACGCAACGGCCCGCCTCCCGTCGGGGAACTACCGCCTGGCCCCGGCGTTCCGGGGCAGCGATCGAACAAGGAGCAAAGCCATGACCGACGAAACGACCCCGGCCGCCAAGCCGGAAGAGAAATCCTTTTTCGAGCGCGCCCAGGACGCGATCGAATCTGCGGTCGAGTCGACCGTCGAGGCAGTGAAGGAACATCCCGCCGCAGCTGCCGCCATCGCGGCCGGCGCCACGGCCGCAGTTGCCGGTGCCGCGTTCGGTATCAGCAAGCTGCTCGAAACCGACGAGGACGAAAAATAGGCTCGGATCAGGCCGGCCTGGCTCGGCCTTGATTCCAACCGGGAGCGTCGTCGCTGGATTGCGGCGGCGCCTCGTCTTGCCAGCGTCATGCTCCTGCTTTAGCCACGGAGGATGACGACTGCTTCCGATATCGTCGCCCAGCTGGACAATCTCTACCGCGCGTCGGTCGAGCGGCTGCAGGCGGCCCTTACCGCCTATTTGACCGACGGCTCGGTCCCCAGCCGCGACGCCCGTCACGACGGCAGCTTCGCTTATCCGGAAATTCGGCTGCGCTATCGTGGCGGCGGTGATCGCCCTGCGCCGCTCCGCTCCTTTGGGCGCCTGGTAACGCCGGGCGATTATCGCATCAGCGTCACCAAGCCCGCGATCTTCGCGGATTACCTGACCGAGCAATTGACGCTGCTGATCGAGGATTACGACGTATTCGTCGAAGCGGTACCCGGACGCCAGGAGATCCCCTTCCCCTACGTCCTCGATGCCGGTCACGCGATGAGCCTCGACGAGGTTTCAGCGCTCGAACTCGCCCGCCATTTCCCGGCGACCGAACTTGCCTATATCGGCGACGAGATTGCCGATGGCCTCTATGCCGATGTCGACGGCACGCGCCCGCTCGCGCTCTTTGACGGGCTCCGGACGGATTTTTCCCTTGCCCGGCTGCGCCACTACACCGGCACGCCGCCCGAGCATGTCCAGCGTTATGTGCTGTTCACCAACTATCACCGCTATGTCGATGAATTCGTCCGCTGGGCCTGTGCGCAGCTGGGCGAAGGAAGCCGCTTCACCGGCGTCTCCGGCGCGGGTGGCGTAATGATGCGCGCGGGCGACGATGTCGAGGCGATGCTCGCGGACAGCAGCGCCTGGCGTCGGCACCAGATGCCCGCCTATCACCTGATGGCGGACGATCGCACCGGGATCACGCTGGTCAATATCGGCGTCGGCCCGTCCAACGCCAAGACGATCACCGACCATCTCGCCGTGGTCCGGCCCGAGGCATGGATGATGATCGGCCATTGCGGCGGCCTGCGCCCGAGCCAGCGTATCGGCGACTATGTTCTGGCGCATGCCTATCTGCGCGACGATCATGTGCTCGACGACGTGCTCCCGCCTGAGATCCCGGTCCCTGCCATCGCGGAAGTGCAGCAGGCGCTGGCACGGGCCGCAGCCACGATCTCGGGTCAGTCCGGCGAGGAACTCAAGCGCCGCCTTCGCACTGGTACCATCGTGACGACCGACGACCGCAACTGGGAATTACGGTATGCTCGCTCCGCCCTGCGCTTTTCGCTGAGCCGCGCGGTCGGGATCGACATGGAATCGGCGACGATTGCGGCGCAGGGCTATCGCTTCCGCGTTCCCTATGGAACCTTGCTCTGCGTGTCCGACAAGCCGCTCCACGGCGAACTGAAGCTGCCTGGCCAAGCCAACCGCTTCTACGAGCGCGCGATCAGCGAGCATATGCGCATCGGCATCGAGGCCTGTGAGGAATTGCGGCGCGAGGGTGCGAAGCTGCACAGCCGCAAGCTCCGCGCCTTTAACGAGCCTCCTTTCCGGTAAACACGGAAACCCCACGCTTCTCGCGCGTTACGGGTGCTCAACAGTTTCAGGAGCATCTCATGGCAACCGCCGCAAAGACCCCAGCCACGCCGCGCAAGCCGGCCTCGGCTAGCAAAACCCCCGCCACGCGCAAGGCGACACCGGCTCCCAAGCCAGCCACGAAAAGGGCTACGCCACGCAAGGCAGCAAAGAAGTCGAACGGACATTGGGGCACGGCCGCGATCGTCGGCGGTGTCGCCGCAGTCGGTGCAGCCGCCACAGCGGCGCTGCTGGCACTACGCGGCAGGTCGCCGATCGATTTCGACTCGCTCCTCCACCGCGGCGGAGGCGCACATCAGGCCGACGGAACCGATTCATCGGCGTCGTTCGAAGCCGGAATCGCCGACGAAGGCACGATCCCGAACTGATCCCCGTTCCGAACGACCATTGCCGGTCCGCCGGTCAGGTGAGGGTGACAAACGCCATGTCACCCCCACCTTGGCGCATGCGCATTTTCCGCGGGAAAGCGATCACCAGCCGCTAGGCTTGCCCTTGTTCTGCGCATCCAGCCATGTCTTCAGCGGCGCGAAATATTCCACCATTGCCTCGCCGGACATCTCGCGTGATCCGGTGAAGGCCTCCAACGCGTCAGGCCAGGGTTTGGACTGGCCCAGTGTCAGCATCGCGTTCAGCTTCGCGCCGACTTCCTTGTTGCCGTAAAAGGAACAGCGATGCAGGGGCCCAGTCCAGCCCGCCTGGTCGCAGGCGGCCTTGTAGAACTGGAACTGCAACAGGCGCGCCAGGAAGTATCGCGTATACGGCACGCTCGCCGGCACATGATATTTGGCGCCGGGATCGAACTTCGTCTCGTCCCGCTCGACCGGCGGCACGACGCCCTGATATTGCAGTCGCAGCGCGTTCCAGGCCGCCTCATAGCCATTCGGCTTGATCCCGCCCGAGAACACGCCCCAGCGCCATTTGTCGATCAGTAGGCCGAACGGCAAGAAGGCGACCTTGTCCATCGCCTGGCGCAGCAACAAGCCGATATCCTTGTCCGCGCTGGGTACCTTGGCCGGATCGAGCAGCCCGATCTGGACGAGATAATCCGGCGTGATCGAAAGCGCGACGAAATCGCCGATCGCCTCATGGAATCCGTCGTTCGCGCCATTCTCATAGAGGAAGGGCTGGCCGTTATAGGCGCGCTGATAATAATTGTGCCCGAGTTCGTGATGGATCGTCACGAAATCGTCGGCATTCACCTTGGTGCACATCTTGATGCGCACATCGTCCTTGTTGTCGATGTCCCAGGCCGAAGCGTGGCAGATCACCTCGCGATCGGCCGGCTTGGTAATCTGCGATCGCGTCCAGAAGCTGTCGGGCAGCGGAGCGAAGCCCAGCGAGGAATAGAACCCCTCCCCGGCCTTCACCATCCTGAGCGGATCATACCCCTTCTCCTTGAGCAATTCGCCCGTGTCGAAACCGAGGTCGCCGGCTCCCTTGGGGGCGACCAGATCGTAGATATTGCCCCATTCCTGCGCCCACATATTGCCGAGCAGGTCGGCGCGAAGCGGTCCGGTCTTGGACTGGACGGCATCGCCATATTTCTCGTTGAGCTTCCAGCGGACATAGGTGTGCAGTGCCTTGTAGAGCGGCTCGACCTGCTTCCACAGCGTATCGGTCATCTTGGCGAACGCGGCTGGGTCCATGTCATAGCCCGAACGCCACAGCGCCCCGGTATCCTTGTAGCCGAGGGTCGCCGCGCCTTCGTTCGCGATCGCGACCGAGCGCTCATAGTCGCCGCGCATCGGCGCGCCGACATTGTCGTGCCAACTTGTCCACATCTCCTGCAGCTTGGCCGGGTCGCGGACCGTGCCCATCGCCGCCTCGATATCGCTGCCGTTGATCGGCTTGCCATCGAGCGTCCCCTTGCCCGCACCATATTCGGACGACATGCGCGTCACGATGGTTGAAAGCTCGGCCGCCGCGCCGGCGCGGGTCGGCGCCGGCAGCGTCAGGCCATTGCGCAGCAGGTCGAGCTTGCGCGCGGTGTCGGCCGAAAGCCCCGTCAGCTTGGCATATTTCGCGGCTTCCAGCGCATAATGGACCTGCATCTCGTTCTGCTCGGCCGAGATGCGTGCGTTGATCGCATCGGTATCGTCGGTGATGTAGGTCGCGTTGATCCACCCCGCCTGGTTCGCCACCACCGAGAAGTCGCCCAGCGCCTTTTCCGCTTTCGCCACAAAGGCGTCGGCGTCGGCCGCCGTCAGCGCGACGGACTGGGTTGCGGCTGGCTTGTCCTTCGCCAGTGCCGGCGCTGCGGCAAGCGACAGCACAAGGGCGAGCGTTGAAATACTGGTGCGGATCATGGGGCGTCCTCGGAAATTCGGATGATGCGGCAAACTGTGCCGCCCGCACCGCCCGGTCAAGCCGCGAGAAAGTCTGCGATCTCCCTGCCCAGTTCCGGCTTGAGCACGGCGCTCATATGGCCGCCGGGCACGGTGCGATAGGTCGCCTCGGGCAACACCGCCGCCAGCGCCTCGGCCGAGCCATTGTCATTGTCCTCGACGCCGCACAGCACCAGCACGGGCTGCCGGATGGCGGCGATCTGCGCCTCGTTCGTGTCGACGAAGGTGTCGAGGATGTGGAGCAGCGCCACCGGGTCGCCCTTGGTGGTCTTGAGGAACGCCTCCGCGAGCCATTCCGGGCTGCCGCGCTCGTGCTGGCCAAGGTTGGTGAGAATGTGGCGGAAATGATCGGCGCGCCGCGTCGTACCGATGAGCCCGTCCAGCCCCATGCCCGACAGGATCACGCGGCGGGGCGCGGCACCGTTCGCCAGCATCCGGACCGTCGTCCGCGCACCCAGGGAATACCCCCCAAGGTCGTAATCGGTCAGCCCGAGATGCTCGACCAGCGCCTGCCCGTCTCGCTCGAGCACGTCCGCCGGATAGCTCGCCGCATCATGCGGCTTGGCACTGAAACCATGCGCGCGCAGGTCCGGCATGATCACACGGAAGCCGCGGGCAGCGATCGCCTCGGCATGGCCATAGCGAATCCAGTTGGTGAAGCCATCCGAGAAGAGGCCGTGGATCAGGACGACCGGCCGCCCCGCGCCGATCTCGCGCCACGCGAGGCGCGCGCCGTCGAAGCTTTGGAAGAAGTGCGGTTCAGTCGGGGAACTTGCCAATGGCGTCCATCCAGCGTTTGACGAGGCGGGTATTCTGGTCGGTCCGTTCGGCGGGCAGGCCGCTCGTGTCAAGCCACGCCTCATGCCAGCTCTCGGCACCGGCATGTTCCGTCGGACGGAAGCCATAGGGATCATCGAGGCTGCCAAGCGTCAGGTCCATCCCTTCGGCATCATGCGCCTCATAGGTCAGCGGCGTCCCGCACGATGCGTAGAAGCCCCGCATCGCGATCGGGGAAGACGCATGGCGTTCGGGCTCGCGTTCCCAGACGATGTCGGCCTTGCGCACGTTCTTGAACGCAATCGAAACACCGCCGGTCGCCCGCTGGCACATGCGGCGATGGCAAAGATAGGCATCGCGATCATCAATCGTCGCGCGATAGCGTATCCGGCCGCACAGGCATCCGCCGCTGATCTCTTCGCGCATCCTTCTTCTCCATTATGTTGCACCGCAAAATAAATCGGCGGCCGCGCTTGGATTATATAAGCATGCTTATTATATGGCCGCACATGAGTGACTCGCTCGGCTTCCTGATTAGCGACGTTTCCCGGCTGATGCGACGCCGGTTCGACGAACGCGCCCGCCTGATCGGCGTGACGCGCGCGCAGTGGCGGACGCTAACCACGCTGAGCCGGCACGAGGGCATCAACCAGGGCGGACTGGCCGATCTGCTCGAGGTCGAACCGATCACCTTGTGTCGCATGATCGATCGTCTCGAGGAAGCGGGCCTGGTCGAGCGCCGCCGTGATCCGGCCGATCGCCGTGCCTGGCAGATCTTCCTGACGACCAAGGCACTGCCGCTTCTCGAGCAGCTGCGCGGCATGGCCGACGGCATGATCGAACATGCGCTTTACGGGCTCGACGAAGCGAAACGCACCAAACTCGTCGCAGCACTCGATACAATTCGCACCAATCTCAACACCCAGTTCGAAAGCGACGAGGCCAATCATGGCTGATGCAGACCCGAAGATGAGCCGGCCCCAGGTGGAACCGGTTTCCATCAGCTCGATCGAAGAGGTCGCCGCGCCGCCGCAGAAGACGAACTCCTGGGGTCGGATCGCGCTGATGCTCAGCGTGCCGCTGCTGCTCGTCGCGCTTGGCGGCTGGTTCTGGCTGACCTCGGGGCGCTATGTCTCGACTGACAATGCCTATGTCCAGCAGGACATGGCGTCGGTCAGCCCCGAGGTTACTGGCCGGATCATCTCCGTCAACGTGAAGGAGAACCAGCCGGTCAAGGCTGGCGACATTCTCTTCCGCATCGATCCCGCCCCCTTCCAGATCGCGCTCGACCAGGCCGACGCGGCGCTGGCGACGGCGCGTGTCCAGATCGACACGATGTCGACCGACATGGGCGGTGCCGCAGCCGATATCGAAAGCACCAATGCCGATATCCAGCTCGCCCAGGCGACCTATGACCGGCAGGCCGCCCTGATGCAGCGGGGCTTCACCACGCGCGCCAGCCTCGATGCTGCGCAGCATGAGCTGTCTGCCGCCAGGGCGCGGCTTGCCAAGAACCAGGCCGATGCCGCCCATGCTCGCAACCAGCTCGGCAGCGGCACCGCCGCTTCGGGCGCGCCGGCGGCGATCCAGGCCGCCATGGCGACGCGCGCGAAGGCCGCGCTGGAGCTCGCGCGAACCGTCGTCCGCGCCCCGGCCGATGGCATCGTCAGCCAGACGGGCCGGCTGCAGGTGGGCAACATCATGCCGACCGGCGTGCCCGTGCTCAGCATCGTCATCAGCAAGGCGGCCTGGGTCGAGGCGAATTTCAAGGAAACCGATCTCAACCACATGGCCGTCGGCCAGTGTGCCGAAGTCAAGCTCGATGCCTATCCCGGGCTGAAGGTCAAAGGCCATGTCGCCAGCATCGGCGCCGGGACCGGTTCCGAATTCTCGGTGCTGCCCGCGCAGAATGCGAGCGGCAACTGGGTCAAGGTCACGCAGCGCGTGCCGGTCCGCGTCGCGATCGACGGCGAGACGCAGCGGCCGATGATCGCTGGCCTCAGCGCCGGGATCAGGATCGATACGAAGAACCGCTGTGCCTGATCCCGCCCCCGGGCAGGCGATGCTGCCGGTCAGGAACCGGGGACTGCTGACCGTCGGCGTCATGGGCGCGATGATCATGCAGATCCTCGATACCACGATCGCCAATGTCGCGTTGCCGCACATGCAGACCAGCCTCGGCGCAACCGGTGAAACCGTCACCTGGGTGCTGACCAGCTACATCGTCGCATCGGCGATCGCGATCCCGGCAACGGGCTGGCTGTCGGACCGGCTCGGCTCACGCAACCTGTTCCTCTTCGCGGTCGGGGGCTTCATCATCGCCTCGATGCTGTGCGGCACCGCGGTGAGTCTCGAGGAAATGGTTGCATTCCGCGTGCTGCAAGGTGTCGCCGCAGCCTTTATCGGCCCACTCTCCCAGACCGCGATGCTCGACGTCAATCCGCCCGAGCGACAGGCCAAGGCGATGTCGGTATGGGGCATGGGCGTGATGGTGGGACCGATCATGGGCCCTGTCATCGGCGGCTGGCTGACCGAGAATTACAACTGGCGCTGGGTCTTCTACGTCAACCTGCCGGTTGGTCTCCTTACTTTCGCCATCCTGTGGTTCCTGTTGCCGTCGCGCCCCAAGACCACGCGGTCGTTCGATTTCATGGGGTTTGCCATGATCTCGATCGCAGTCGCGTCCTTCCAGCTGATGCTCGACCGCGGCCAGCATGCGGACTGGTTCTCCAGTTGGGAAATCGTGATCGAGGGGCTGATCGCGCTCGCAGCCTTCTGGGTCGGGCTCGTGCATCTGGCGACCGCGAAGAAGCCGCTGTTCGATCGGGCGATCTTCAAGAACCGCAATCTCGTGATGGGCATGCTGTTCATGGTCGTGATCGGCATTTCCACCATGGCGCCGATGGCGTTGTTGCCGCCGATGCTGCAGCAGCTGTTCGGCTATCCGGTGATCGATACCGGCTTGATGATGTCGCCACGGGGCGTCGGCGTGCTCGCGACCATGTGGTTCGCCGGGCAGATGATGGGCAAGATCGACGCCCGCATCCTGATCACCGTCGGCCTGGCGCTTTTTTCCTTCTCGCTGCGGCAAATGGCGAACTGGTCGCTTGAGATGGATTTCTGGCCGGTCATCATCGCCGGCTTCATCCAGGGCCTCGGTATGGGCCTGGTGTTCATGCCGCTCAACTCGCTCGCCTTTGCCACGCTCAGCCACAATTACCGTACGGACGGGGCGAGCCTGCTCAACCTGATGCGCAATGTCGGCCAGTCCGCCGGCATCTCGCTGGTGACGGTCCTGCTCGCCCGCAACATCCAGATCAGCCATGCCGACCTTGCCCAGCATGTCACCGCGCAAACCGTCCCCGCGCTCGACCTCGGCGCGCTCGACCGGTTCGGGACGCTGTCGGACAGCGTCTTCTCGATGGCGGATGCGATGATCAACAAGCAGGCGGCGATGATCGCCTATATCGACGATTTCTACCTGATGGCCTGGATCTCGATCGCGGTGTTGCCGCTCGTCTTCCTGCTCAAGAAGCCGCAGGGCAAGGTCGAGGCGATCATCGCCGAATAGCCGTCACTGCGCCAGGATCGCGGCGAACGCCGCTGGCGGTGCGCCCTCCTCATAGGCAGGAATACTGTCCGGCAGCGCGATCCAGGGTTGCTTGCGCTTCACCCAGATATGCGCACGTGGCTCGATCCGGTCGCTCGCGTCGAGCGTTCCCGCGCGAACCAGCGCGATGCCCGGGCGCGCGGTGTTGGTGTTCCACAGCCGCGCATGGCAGGTGGCGCACAGCCACTGAGTCGAGCGCGAGCCGCTCCGGTTCTCGAAGCTGTATTCGACGATCGGCCCGGTCGCGCTCAGCGCCTCGGCGCGTACCACCGCCTGCTCCGTGAAGGCGCTGCCCGACCAGGTCTGGCAGTCGAGGCAATGGCAGCAATAGACGGGCGGCATCGCCTCGGTGGCGATCCGGTACCGCACCAAGCCGCAACGACAGCCTCCCTCGACCATACCCGCCTCGCCGGCCATGATTATCCCCCGTTCCTGTCCCTCTCGGCGAGGAGCGCGGCGAAGGCATCACCGCCGATCGCCACCGCCGGGCCGCCAGGTGCATTCCGGCGAAACAGGCGGGCGGGCGTATGGCCGCGCCGGCTACGCCGCCTTTTGCAGGTGTCGCCGCCCGAGCAACTCGGCGATCTGCACCGCGTTGAGCGCCGCGCCCTTGCGCAGGTTGTCGCTGACGCACCACAATGCCAGGCCGTTTTCGACCGTCGGATCCTCGCGGACGCGGCTGATGAACGTGGCATATTCGCCGACGCACTCGATCGGCGTCACGTATCCGCCGTCCTCGCGCTTGTCGATCAGCATCACACCGGGCGCCTCGCGCAGGATCTTCTGCGCCTGCTCGGCGGAGAGCTCGTTCTCGAACTCGATATTGATCGCCTCGCTATGCCCCACGAACACCGGCACGCGCACGCAGGTCGCGTGGACCTTGATCTTCGAATCGAGGATCTTCTTGGTCTCCACCACCATCTTCCATTCTTCCTTGGTCGATCCGTCGTCCAGGAAGCTGTCGATGTGCGGGATCACGTTGAACGCGATCTGCTTGGTGAACTTCTTCGGCTCGGCGCTGTCGCCGACGAAGATGTTGCGGCTCTGCTCGAACAGCTCGTCCATCCCCGCCTTGCCCGCGCCCGAGACCGACTGGTAGGTCGAGACGACGACGCGCTTGATCTTGGCGAAATCGTGCAGCGGCTTGAGCGCGACGACCATCTGCGCGGTCGAGCAATTCGGGTTGGCGATGATGTTCTTGCGTCTGTACCCTTCGATC
>CAISGR010000178.1 GCA_903884945.1 uncultured bacterium | reverse complement strand
GTCCTACGATCCGTCGTTGCCGCCGGTCTACGGCAACCGCGACCGGCTCGTTCAGGTGTTCCTGAATCTGGTCAAGAACGCCGCCGAGGCGGCGCCGGCCGAGGGTGGCGAGATCACCCTGACGACGGCGTTCCAGCATGGCGTTCGCCTTGCCGTGCCCGGTACCGACACCCGCGTCCACCTGCCGCTGGTCGTCTCGGTCCAGGACAATGGCGGGGGAATCCCCGAGGATCTGAGCCCGCATCTGTTCGATCCTTTCGTGACCACCAAGCCGAGCGGCACCGGCCTCGGCCTCGCCCTCGTCGCCAAGATCATCGGCGACCACGGCGGGGTGATCGAGTTCGACAGCCTGCCGCGCCGCACGATATTCCGAGTATTACTGCCGATGGAGCCCGCGGCCTTCGCCGACGGGCAGGGAGATCAAGAACAGTGAGCGCAGCGACCATTCTCGTTGCCGATGACGATCGGGCGATTCGTACGGTATTGAATCAGGCGCTCGGCCGCTTCGGTCACGACGTCCGGACGACCGGCACGGCGGCGCAGCTCTGGCGCTGGGTCGCCGACGGCGAGGGCGACCTCGTCATCACCGACGTCGTGATGCCCGATGAGAACGGGCTCGATCTGATCCCGCGCATCAAGAAGATCCGCCCCGACCTGCGCATCATCGTGATGAGCGCGCAGAACACCCTGCTGACCGCGGTCAAGGCGACCGAGCGCGGGGCTTTCGAATACCTGCCCAAGCCGTTCGACCTGCGCGAGTTGATCAATGTCGTCGACCGCGCACTCTCGGTCTCGACCGCGGCGCCGCTGACCAGCGAACAGGCGGGCGAAGAGGAAGAACAGCTCCCGCTCATCGGCCGCTCCCCGGCGATGCAGGAAATCTACCGCGTCCTGGCGCGCCTGATGGGGACCGACCTCACCGTGATGATCGCCGGCGAGAGCGGCACCGGCAAGGAACTGGTCGCCCGCGCGCTCCATAATTACGGCAAGCGCCGCAATGCCAATTTCGTCGCCGTCAACATGGCGGCAATTCCCCGCGAGTTGATCGAGTCCGAGTTGTTCGGCCATGAAAAGGGCGCGTTCACCGGCGCCGTGAGCCGCTCGCAGGGCCGCTTCGAACAGGCCCAAGGCGGCACCCTGTTCCTGGACGAGATCGGCGACATGCCGCTCGAAGCCCAGACGCGACTGCTGCGTGTGCTCCAGGAAGGCGAATATACCTCGGTGGGTGGTCGCACGCCGATCAAGGCCAATGTCCGGATCGTCGCGGCGACCCATCGTGATCTGCGGCAATTGATCCGCCAGGGGCAATTCCGCGAGGATTTGTTCTATCGTCTCAACGTCGTGCCGATCCGCCTGCCGCCGCTGCGCGAGCGCGTCCAAGACATCCCGGCGCTCGCCCGCCACTTCCTGAACGCCGCTGCCGCGGAAGGGCTGCCGCAGAAGAGCCTGACCGCCGAGAGTATCGATCGGCTGAAGGAGCATCGCTGGCCGGGCAATGTCCGCGAGCTCGAAAACGTCATCCGCCGGATCGCCGCGCTGTATTCCCAGGAGGTCATCGACGTCTCGGTGGTCGAGCAGGAACTGGCCGACGTCTCGGTCGCCCTGCCGCCTTCGGAAGTGCCGGCGAATGAAGGCATGGGTCAGGCGGTCGAACGGCACCTGCGCGAGTATTTCGCCGCGCACAAGGATGCGCTGCCGGCCAACGGCCTATATGACCGGGTGCTGCGGGAGATCGAGCGGCCCTTGATCAACCTGACCCTGGCAGCAACCCGCGGCAATCAGATCAAAGCGTCGCAACTGCTCGGTCTCAACCGCAATACCCTGCGC
>CAISGR010000177.1 GCA_903884945.1 uncultured bacterium | reverse complement strand
GTCAGGATATCCGCTGCAACTCCACCAAAAGCTATTCTTCTTCTTGGCCGATGGACGGCGGACTAAACCCATGCCGCACGACATGCACTTGTGCATGACGGATACTGACGGCGGTTCTTTCTTAATCAGCACGGGCTTTCCGGCCTTGTCCTCGGCCGTGTATTTGCAGCCCTCGGAATAGCCGGTGCAGGCCCAAAAGTGGCCTTTCTTCCCCTTCACGCGGCGAAGCGGCCTGTCGCACGTCGGACAGGGCGGCGCGTCGGTCTTGATGGTCAGCCCGTGCTCTTTCACGCCCGCGACCTCGCGCGCGACATAATCGGCAAGGGTCTGAACGAACGATCGGGCGTCCTTCGATCCGTCTGCAATCGCACGCTGCTGCTCGTGCCAGATTGCGGTCATGTCGGGGAACTTGGCCTGATCGGGCAAGGCGTCGTAGAACTCGCGCGCCTGCGGGCTGCTGACGATGTTCTTGCCCTTTTCGATCAGGAATCCGCGATCGAACAACGTGGCGATAATCCCGTCCCGCGTCGCCGGGGTGCCGATGCCGCCATGCTCGCCGGCCTTATCCTTGTCCTTCTCGATCAGGAGCTTTCGCAACCGATCGTCGCGGACGTATTTGGCGACACGGGTAAGGTCCGTTAGCAACGTCGCCATGGTGTAGAGCGGCTTGGGCTTCGTCTCCTGCTGGTCGGCGCTGGCGCTGGCGCATGTGCCGGTCTGGCCGGCACTGAGCGCGTGAAGGTCCAGCGCCAGCACCTCCTCATCATCGGCTAGGTCTTCGTTGCCGGCGTCGTTCTTGTAGAGCGTCGTCCAACCCGGTCGGGTGGTGATGTTGCTGCGCGTCGTGAAGCGCCGGCCCTCTACCTCCAAAACGATATCGGTCTGATCGTATTGGTGGGTCGGCCAGAACTGAGCGACGTAGGCGCGAGCGATCAACAGGTAGATTTTCTGCTCGCCGTCGCTGAGCTTCGACAGGTCGGCCGTGGCCTCGGTCGGGATGATCGCGTGGTGGGCTGAAACCTTGGCGGTATTGAACGCCCGGCTCTTTATGGCCGGGTCCGCACGTTTGACGGGCGCGGCCAATACGGGGGCCGTCTCGCCGATCGCCGCCAGCACGCCGGCTGCGTCCGCGTGCTGCTCATCGCTGAGATATTCGCTGTCGCTGCGATTGTAGGTAATCAGCCGGTGCTTTTCGCGAAGGGTCTGCGTGATCTCCTTCACCTGATCCGGCTTGAAACCGAATTTGCGGGACGCATCGGTTTGCAGCTTCAACAAATTGTAGGGGAGCGGTGGCGACGCCTCTTTGGCGTTCGTCACGGCGCTGATGATCCTCGCCGGCTTGCCGGTTACGGCTGCGGCGATGGCGCGCGCGTGCGCTTGATCCGACAGACGGCCTTTGTCATCGACGGGATCGCCATCAACGATCTGATAGCGGGCCGGGAAAGCGTGCTGGCCGATCTGAAATTGGCCTGTGACGGTGTAATAAAAACCTTTGGTGTGCGCCTCGAACTCGCGGTCGCGACGCACGACAAGGCCAAGGATGGGGGTTTGCACGCGCCCAACGCTTAGCACGCCCTGATAGCCCTTCGCCTGCGCTGCGAGCGTATAGGCGCGGGTCATGTTGACGCCATAGAGAAGGTCGCCGACGCCTCGGGCCTCGGCCGCTGCGGACATGCC
>CAISGR010000176.1 GCA_903884945.1 uncultured bacterium | reverse complement strand
TTCAAGATGGTCGCTCAAACTGAACAGGGACTTCGGATCCACCACGGCTCTCCATAATCGCTCCCGATCAGTGAATCACCATGACCGCGTAAACGCTACAGGTTTTTGCGGGTCTCCAGCTCGACGATCAAGGGCGAGACCACCACCCGGTCATCGAGCACGGGCTCCGCGCTTAGCATGGGCACCCCGATATCGACCGGCAAGAAGGTCGGTCCGTCCGCCGCAGGTAGCAACCCCCGCTTCCTGAACAGATGGCGCCATTGATAGATCTGGCTTCGCGACACATCGTAGCGCCGCGCGACGCGCGCCAACGTCTCTCCGTTCACTCCCACAGCGGCGACGATATCGAGCTTCTCCGCGTTGCTCCACCGACGACGCCGTTCCCGGCCCAATATCTCCACCGCCGTCCCTCGCTTTGGCTCAGGACGTCCATAACGACGTCCTTATGGACGTCCCTTACGCGCTCACATCACCGCAAGGCAGGCGGCCTCAACCGGTCGGTTACGTTGTTAGAGGTGGTTCGCCCTACACTGGTGATCCGAGGGTTGCTCGGGTGGGCCGAGCCGATCCTCACACGAGGAGGACGAACCTCATCGCAATTCACGATGCAACATGTTCGCAGGTCGTTGAGCGCATCATGGGGATCGGCTCTGAATTTCGGGTCGAGAGGAGTCAGGGCGAAGACGTTCGGTAAGGCTTCAGCCGTCATAGGCTCGCGTCTGCCGGTCCAGCCGCTCGAGAAATCCGACCGCGGCGCTGAGAAAGGCGTCGTTGCGATCACCAGCCACCATGTGCGACGCGCCGGCGACATCGGTGAACTTTCCGTTCGGAAGCTGCGCGACGAAGGTTTCCGCCGCCTCCCGAGAAACCAACTCGCTCAGCCGACCCCTGATGAGATGCACCGGAAGCGTCAAGCCGGTCAATCGGGCTTGGAACGCGTCGGCATCCCGCAAGGATCGACAGCTTTGCATGCCAGAGACAACGCCGGGATCCCAATGCCAGCGGAACCGCCCGTCATCGCCCTGCTGCAGGTTCTTGGCCAGTCCAGAATGATCCGCTGGCCGCGGTCGGTGAGGTAGATAGGCCGCAATGACGTCTGCAGCCTCTTCAAGGTTGCCGAATCCCTGGGCGACATGGGCGTTCATGAACTCCATGACCTTGGCGGCGCCGTCTGGGTCCATGTTCGGAACGATGTCGACCAGGGTGATCGAGCTGAAACCCCCGGGCGCGATCTCGGCCTCCGCGTACAGTCCGGCGAGACCGCCGAGCGACGCGCCGATCAACGCCGGACGGCCACCCATCGCGCGCGCGACCTCCGCGAGATCTTCCGAGAACCGCCGAATCCCGTAGTCGCCCGTCGGTGACCAGCCACTCTCGCCATGGCCGCGAAGATCGAGCGTGACCACTTCCCAGCCCCGATCCGCAAGCGCCGCCGCCGTCTTGGCCCAGGCATGCCGTGTCTGGCCGCCGCCGTGCGCCACGAGTACTGAGCCGCGCGTTGGCCGACCATGCATATCTGCGGCGAGGTCGAGGCCATCGGTTGTTCTGAAGATCGCTCGGCTTGGTTCATTCATAGGTGATCTCATTTCTGCGCCCGACCCGACAGCCCGCATTTCGATCGCCTCCACCGGGCGGTCCCGCTTAAGTGTTAGCGCATCGTTGTCTCCCTCGCCAGTGTTGGCTGCAGGTGGAGCGAAGCGGAACCGGAGGGTGATTTGGCGAAGGAACGACCTCTGAAATCGTGTAGCGCTCATGGTCGCGGGTAGTTTTACTGTAGAATTCCGAGCCTCTCCGATTCCAGCAGCGCTTGGACTCTGTTCTTGACTGCCAGTTTGGCAAATAGATTGCGAATGTGCCATTTGACGGTGTCTTCACTTATGCGATGCTTGGACGCGATGTCACGATTAGAGAGGCCTTCTCTTATCCTTTGAAGCATCGCCAGTTCCTTTCTCGTGAGCACAACCGAAGTTGTGCTTCTCGGCGAGCGGACGCGATAGTCGCCGGGCGCGGGTTCTCGACGCCCCAATTCCTCCTCGCTCGGAATGAGATTCAACAGTGGCGTCGAGATGGGTCCAAGCGCTTCCAGATGCCACCGTTCATCGAGGAATGTGCGATAACATCCAAGTCGCGAAGCAATGGCGATCGCGTCGGCTACGCGCTGTTCAGACACGGCCGATCTTCCTGTCCCGGCACAAGCAACGGCGGTGCAGAGTAACGCCGCAACCTCCAGCCGGCCAAGTTCTGATCGGCGTGCGTGGTCTAAAGCGACGTTTGCAAAGCGGTTGGAAAGGTGAAACTTCCCCTGTCGCGCCGCAATGCGCGCTTCGGTCAGCGATTGCCGTGCGCGGAGATACGGTCCATGTGTCGAGAGAAAAATTGGGTGATTGTGGTTCGGCAAGGTGGAGAGCGCCTGCTCCGCGCTCTCTGCAACGAACATATCCGCGAGCGTCAGTCGCGCCAGGACCTCAAGCCGGACGAAACCAGATTCTCCCGCTATCACGCGCATCTCGTTAAGAAGCTCGGCAGCACGTTTTGGATTGCCCTTGCAGCGGGCAATTGCTGCAGCGGTGCGATAGGCCGAGAATGTAAAATCGACAATGCCATGCCGCCGTACAAAATCAAGAATCTCGTCGACGTGTGCTTCTATGCCGTCAAGTTGGTTCGCCTCGTACTGAATTTCTAGTTCCAGCGTGTTCAGAAGGTTTACTGAGAAAGGGGTCGTGTTAATTTGAGCATTTTCGTCACCGCGCGCTTTTTTGAGTAAGGCAGCACCTGCGCGCATATCTCCTCTTGAAAGCTCGGCGAGAATCATGGCGCCGTAAAGCCATCCCAGTGCGTAGTGGTGATCCGCGATGTTGTTTACCGATGACGTCTCCAAGGACAGTGTCCTTAAATCACCAAACCGGTGCTCGCTGGCCGCAAGGAAGCAAAGACAGGTGAGCACAGCACCTTTGCTGACGAGGTCCGCCTCGTTATAGACTTTCATCCAGGCTTCGCACTGACGCCGACTTTCCGACAGATTGTCGCCGGTTGCTTCTCCGATGGCTTCGATGAGGTCGCACCAGCACTCTATTTGTCGGCTTACTTGTTGATCAAGACCGCTAAGTTCCGTGGCCCGCAAATCGGCCAACAGCCCACTCGCCCGCCGGTGGTCGTGACTAAAAATCTGGGCCCAGGCCAGGCCAAGGGCGATTGTTGGAGAACCCGAAATGACAGCAGCGGAAAAACTGCCTTGCCAAAACTGGATTTGATCTATCTCGCCTTCCCGCAGAGCAATATCCATCATATTTTCAGACGCAACATCAGCGGCCGATTCGTTCTCACCCGCGCGTAAGGAGAGATTGATGCTGTCGCGAATGTTGTTGTTTTGTCTTTGCCATTGGGCGGCGCGGGCGAGCAGGTTCGGCTTCATGCCGGGGTTCTCCACCGAGAATCTGTGCTCTAGAAATTCGCGAAGCAAAGGGTGGAACTCATAAGCTGTCTGCGATCGGTCCAGAGGCTGGAGAAGCATCTGCTCGGTGGAAAGTTTGTCTATAAAATAAGCTGCATCATTTCGTTGGAACGCATGGTTGAAATATTCTGCTGATACCGATCCAAGAATGGAGGCGCAGAGACAAAATTCTCGAATATCATTCGGAAGTGAGTGTAGTATTGTGCTCCGGAAATATTTATCCAAGTCAATATCTACGCCTGTGATGCTGTTGACTATAAGGCGATTGGTTGAGTGGTTCTCCGATGCTGCTTGCATCAAAAGGCAGAATATCTCTGGCCAGCCTTGGGCGCGCTTCCAAAGCGAATAAGTTTCAACTTCTGAGACTGCTCGCCTTTCCTCCGTGAGCCCGACTGCTTTTGCTTCGTCGAAATTGAAGGCAAGCGCGTCATGTCTTAGCTCGTGGGTTTCTCGTCGCGCTTTCATGCGCGCAAAGCCGATGTCTGCCGAGCTTGCCGCGATGAATTCCACTTCGGCTGGCGTCGCCAGCATGAAGGCCTCGATCTCGTCTATCGAATGCAGATCAAATTCGAGATCATCGAAACAGATGAGAACCTTCGATCCTAGTCGATCCTTGGTCTCCCATAGCCAAGTGGCGAGGTCATAGAGGCTGCGAGGACATTCTCTCGGCCGCGGCGGGGGCGGCGTGTCGTGGCCGCCGGCCTCTTGGGTAGCGGCGAGCTGCGCGCAGATACGGTCCGCGAGGAGTTGCAGATCGCCCCGGCATTCTTTGATGGAAACCCATGCCGCCGCAGCACAGACTTGTCGACGATCGGCCCAATGCTGTGCCATCGCGACAGTCTTTCCGTAACCTTGAGGCGCGCGAAGGAGATAGCAGCGCGTCGGCTTTTCGGCAGCGAAGAGGCGAGGGCGCGAAAGGCATCCGGAGGCCAACGACGCCACTCGCTCATTGATAGAGCCTGTGGGAGGCTGTGCCCTTTGTCGCGGGCTAGAGTCGGTCTCCCGAGGCCGCATCTCAAATCCGAGCGGATGAGTCGACGCAGGCTCATCCGCTCGAATGCCTCTCACTTTCGCAGATGCTGTGTCTGTTTTTACATGCGTCATCGGGGCGGAACTATAGCAGCAGGCCGCCCGTGTGCAATCCAGAACCACTCTTTAGTGTGGGCTTTGGGCCGATTGGGTTGGCCGACCGCAGGCCCTCACTCGCCGTTCGTATGCGTTCAAGGCAGTGTCCGTGTCATCAACTTTCAATCTCCGGCTGTTAGTTAGGCTGCGATCTCCGCGATCTCCTTCAGGGCGAAGGCGGGTTGCCCAGTTCGGGACTTCGCCCGTCGAGAGATGAACTGCCTTGGTTTGACGCGTCAGCTTTTCCGCGCGAACACCAGGTCGGAGGCCAATGCCGTGTCCGGCGTAGAATTCCACCGGCTTCAAGCGGAGCGATGCGGCGCCGGGACCGTTCCGGAGCCACGCTTTGGACAGCGGCGGGCGATGATAAGGCGCGATGAGTTCCTCGCCGACCAGCGTTACGGCTCCCTCAAACCAATATTGACGAAGCAGGGCGGCGACCGTTTCCCCCGGCGTGGCCCGCGCCAAAGATCACCACATGCGCGTCCGATCGGCTCATAGAAGCCCTCTCGCCCAAACCGAGCGCCTCGCGCGGGATGTCAAAGCACCCGCCGCGCCTGCGAGCCTGCTCCAAGCATAAGGGGGCCTGAAGGGGAGGGGTTGAAAACCACACTTTAGTGGGGTTGTTCCGTGCCTTGCCGAACCCCATTCGCTGAGGACTGTCAATTAGAACTGATTTTAGAACACAGTGAATGTGTCTTCCAATGGGATGAGGAGAACGCCGGATGAGCACCATCGCATGAAATCCGTCCACCGAACCGGCGCCAGCACCTTGCTGGTATCGAAGCCCGCCGCTGCGCCCAAAAAGAAGACTAGGAGACTAGAGATGACTCAGAAGGAGACCAGGAGATGACTCAGGCTGCTGCGACCGCCGATCGCGCCGATGCATATTCGATTCCGCTGGACAGGATCAACGTCGCCGATCCGGCGCTGTTCCGCGACAACATGATGTGGCCCTACTTCGAGCGCTTGCGCAAGGAAGATCCGGTTCACTACTGCAATGACAGCCAGTACGGGCCGTACTGGTCGGTCACCAGGTTCAAGGACATCATGAGCGTGGAAACCAACCACAAGGTGTTCTCGTCCGCGTCCCGCTCCGGCGGCATCACGATCATGGACAACAATGCGGCGGCGTCGCTGCCGATGTTCATCGCGATGGATCCGCCCAAGCATGACGTGCAGCGCAAGACGGTGACCCCGATCGTCGCGCCGGAAAACCTCGCCAAGCTCGAAGGCCTGATCCGTCAGCGCACCCAGAATGCACTCGATGCGCTGCCGGCCGGTGAGACCTTCAACTGGGTCGAGCGCGTCTCGATCAACCTGACCGCGCAGATGCTGGCGACGCTGTTCGGATTCCCGTTCGAGGATCGCACCAAGCTGACGCACTGGTCAGACGTCACGACTTGCGAACTCGGCACCTGCGGGGTCGAGACCGAAGAGCAGCGCATCAAGGAGATCCAAGAGTGCGGCGCCTATATGACCAAGCTGTTCAACGAGCGTGCGAACTCTGATCCGCAGCCCGATCTGCTGTCGATGCTGGCGCACTCGGAAAACACCCGCAACATGAGCCCGGAAGAGTTCATGGGCAACATGGTGCTGCTGATCGTCGGCGGCAACGACACCACTCGCAACTCGATGAGCGGTGGCCTGCTCGCGCTCAATGAGAATCCGGAGGAATACCGCAAGTTGTGCGCGGACCCGACACTGATTCCGTCGATGGTATCGGAAATCATCCGCTGGCAGACGCCGCTGGCGCACATGCGCCGCACGGCGCTGGAAGACTTCGAACTCGGCGGCAAGCAGATCAAGAAGGGCGATAAGGTTGTGATGTGGTACGTCTCGGGCAACCGTGACGGCGACGAGATCGAGAACGCCGACCGGTTCATCATCGACCGTGCCAATCCGCGTCATCACCTGTCGTTCGGCTTCGGCATCCATCGCTGTGTCGGCAATCGCCTCGCGGAGATGCAGTTGCGCGTGCTGTGGGAGGAAACGCTCAAGCGATGGCCGAAGCCCGGGCAGATCGAGGTCGTGGGCGAGCCGCGCCGGGTTTTCTCGACCTTCGTCAAGGGCTTCGAGGCGCTGCCGGTCCGGATCAATGCCTGAGCGATCGACGCAATGAGCGCGAACGTCGTGATCGTCGGCGGCGGGCACGCCGGTGGGCAGGCGGTGGCCAGCCTGCGGCAGGGTGGCTTTGACGGGGACATCACCCTCGTCACGGCCGAACAGAGCCTGCCGTACCAGCGGCCGCCGCTGTCCAAGGCCTACCTCGCCGGCGAGTTGCCGCGCGAGCGCCTGCTGATGCGGCCGTCCGCCTTCTACGAGGGCGCGGGAGTCGATGTGCGTCTGGGCATCGAGGTGACCGGCCTCGACGCCGGGCGCCGTAGCCTGACGCTGTCGGACGGAGGGCAACTGACGTACGATCATATGATCTTGGCTACCGGCGGCCGGCCGCGGCCGTTGCCGTGTCCGGGCGCGGATCACCCGGCCGTGCACTATCTGCGCACGATCGCCGATGTCGACGCGATGCGTCCCCGCTTCGTTCCGGGCGCGTGCATCGTCATCGTCGGCGCCGGTTACATCGGTCTGGAGGTGGCGGCAGTCGCGATCAAGCACGGGCTGCGGCCGGTCGTCCTGGAAATGGCGCCGATGGTGCTGGCGCGCGTCGCCAGCCCGGAGGTCGCTGGCTTCTTCGAAAACGTTCATCGCGGTGCTGGTGTGGATCTGCGCACCGGTGTCGCGGTCAGCGCGATCGAGGACCGGGACGGCAAGGCGGTGGTGGTGTCGACGGCGGGTGACCGGATCGAGGCCGATCTGGTCGTCGCCGGTGTCGGCCTGCTGCCAAACGTCGAGCTGGCGCAGGCGGCCGGGATCGACTGCGACAACGGCATCGTCGTCGACGCGTTCTGCCGGGCGTCGGCATCGGGGGTCTATGCGGTCGGCGACTGCAGCAACCATCCGAGCCGCCTGTACGGTCGGCGCTTGCGTCTTGAATCCGTGCACAACGCTCTGGAGCAGGCCAAAACGGCGGCGGCTGACATCTGCGGTAAACCGCTGGCGTACGACCAGGTGCCGTGGTTCTGGTCCGATCAGTACGAACTCAAGCTGCAGACCGCCGGTCTGAGTCAGGGCTACGACCAGGTCGTGATCCGGGGCAACATGGCGATGCGCTCGTTTGCGGCGTTCTACCTAAAGGACGGGCGGCTACTGGCTGTCGACGCCGTCAACCGGCCGGCCGAGTTCACCCTGGCCAAGCGCTGGATCTGGGACCGCAAGGCGCCGTCGCCGCAGCAGTTGGGTGACGACAGCATCGAAGCAAAGGCGCTGGCGGTATGATTTCATGCGCGGCCGAGTGCCGCATCCCCAATTTTTTCGAATTTCCGCATGATGCGGATCAACACTAAAAGGGTTACAACGTGACCAAGATCACTTTCATCGAATTCAACGGAACCGAGCGCAGCTTTGATGCCGAAAACGGCCAGTCGCTGATGCGGTCGGCGGTCGACAACTTAGTGCCCGGCATCGACGGCGACTGCGGTGGCGCCTGCGCCTGCGCGACCTGCCACTGCTACATCGAGGGTCCGCTGGCGGGAAAACTGCCAGAAATCGGCGAGGCCGAGCGCTCGATGTTGGAGATGGTCGAGGGTGTCACCGCCGCGTCGCGGTTGGCGTGTCAGATCACCGTGTCCGGCGATCTCGAAGGCTTGGTCGTGCGCACCCCGCAATCGCAGCACTAGACCGGCGTCTCCGTTCACTGTTTCAGCCGGTGCGTTACTGTAGCGCACCGGCTGCACGGCGCCCCGAGAACAGGTAGTCCGCTAGAGCGGGATGACGTTTGGCTGAATCGAGTGGGATTCCCTTTGAGATGATTTTCTGATTCAAGATGCTGGCTGGGATTGGAGGCCAGCGAGCATGGCGAAACCCTATTCGATGGACCTG
>CAISGR010000175.1 GCA_903884945.1 uncultured bacterium | reverse complement strand
TCGCGGCGGCGCTGGTCGGCGAGGCCGGGATCACGGCGCGCGCCGGCATCGCCGCGGCGGTCGACGCGCTCGATCCGGCGTCGCGCAAGCGCCTGCGCGCGATCGGGATCACGATCGGCGCGCTTGACCTGTTCGATCCCCGCCTGCTCAAGCCGGGCCCGGCGCGCTGGCGGCGCATGCTGCGCGCCGTGCGGGCGGGTGGCGCGCCCGATCCCGCGCCGCCCGACGGGGCCACCGTGCTCGATCGCGCGGCGCCCGGCGCGCGCTTGTGCGACGGCTATCGCCCGCTCGGGCCGCAGGCGGTCCGCGTCGACCTGGTCGAGCGAATCGCCCGCGCCGCGCATGATGCCCGTGCCGGCCGCAAGCCGTTCGCGCCCGATCCCGCGCTCGCCACCTCGATCGGCGTCACCCCGGAAACGCTGCAGCGCCTGATGGTGGCGCTCGGCTTCCGCACCGCGCCTGCGCTGGAGGGCGCGCCGCGCTGGGTCTGGCGCGGCGTCGCCCGCGCCCGCGTCGCACCGCCGCCGCGCGACAATGCCTTCGCCGCGCTGGCGGCACTGCGCACCACCCATGGCTGAAGGCGGCCATGGCTGAGGGCGAGACGATGCGGCTCGACCTGTTCCTCTGGTTCGCCCGCCTCGCCAGGACCCGCAGCGCCGCACAGCTGCTCGCCCGGCAGGGCCGGCTGCGGCTCGACGGCCGCGTGATCGATCGCGCCCATGTCCCCGTCCGGATCGGCAGCGTGCTCGCCTTCATGCACGGCGGACAGGTCCGCGCCATGCGCGTCGAAGCCCTGCCGCGACGGCGCGGCCCCGCGCCCGAAGCGCGCGCCTGCTATGCCGATCTTGGGCTCGAAAACGTCGCGGAACCGTCGTCGGGCGATTGACGGCAGCGACTCGGGGGCATAGCAGACGGGTCGTTTCGTCGCCGGATCCTGGTTTTCCGTCGCATGGGGAGTTTCTAATGACCTACGTCGTCACCGATGCCTGCATCAAGTGCAAGTACATGGATTGCGTGGAGGTTTGCCCCGTCGACTGCTTCTACGAAGGCGAGAACATGCTGGTGATCAACCCCAGCGAGTGCATCGATTGCGGCGTCTGCGAGCCCGAGTGCCCGGCCGAAGCGATCCTGCCCGATACCGAGAGTGGGCTGGAGCAGTGGCTCGAGTTGAACAACACCTTCTCGGCCCAGTGGCCCAATGTCACGCGCAAGGGCGATCAGACCCCCGCCGATGCCGATGAACACAAGGGCGAGAAGGACAAGTTCGACAAATACTTCTCGCCGGAACCGGGCGCGGGAGACTGATTCGGCGGCATTTCCGTCGCATTCGTCCCATTTTCTGCGTCGCAGACCCGCTTTGGGCTGCGCGCGGCTGGTAATTTTATTACGACTCTGCTACATGGGCTGGGACGGAGGCGCTGAATCGCGTCCTCCGGCTGGAGACGTTCAAAATCAACACCCCCTTATCGCGCGCACGCAGTCCCGCTGCCGCCGCGCACCCTCAGGGGACCCAGTCCACGGAAAGGCTCAACGGAATGGCTGCCAAGGCGCTGTCCTTCGACGTCGGCGATTATGTCGTTTACCCCAAGCACGGCGTTGGCCGTGTCATTGAATTGCAGCGGCAGGAAATCGCCGGCATGCAACTCGAACTCTACGTCCTTCGCTTCGAGAAGGAGCGCATGACACTGCGCGTCCCGACCAACAAGGCGGAAAGCGTCGGCATGCGCAAGCTGTCGTCGGACAAGACGCTGCGCGAGGCGCTCGACACGCTGACCGGCAAGCCGCGCGTCAAGCGGACGATGTGGTCGCGCCGCGCCCAGGAATATGAAGCGAAGATCAACTCGGGCGACCTCGTGTCGATCGCCGAAGTGGTCCGCGACCTGTTCCGCGCCGACGACCAGCCCGAGCAGAGCTATTCGGAGCGGCAGATCTTCGAGGCGGCGACCAGCCGCCTCGCCCGCGAGCTCGCCGCGATGGAGCAGGTCGACGAGCCGACCGCGCAGGAGAAGATCCTCGAGATCCTCCGCAAGGCGGCGGCGATCCACAACAAGGACAAGGTTCCCGCCTGAGGCGTGGCACCCGGTTCGGCAAAGGGGGCGGTCGGCAACGGCCGCCCTTTTTGTTTGCCTGTCCACCGTATGTGTGTTATTCAAACAATACACATAAGGAGGATTTCATGCGTCTCGTTGCCCTGATCGCAGCCTTGCCGCTGGCGGCCTGCTCGTCCCATTCCGACGGCCGCGAGTCGAAGCCCGGCCTGGCCGGCTCGGGCACCGGCACCACGCGGACCTTCTCCGTCGCCGACTTCACCGGCGTCGACCTGCGCGGTTCCGACGATGTGGATATCCGCGTCGGCACCGGCTTCTCGGTTCGCGCCGAAGGGCCGTCCGAGGAGCTCGACCGGCTCAAGATCGAAAAGGTCGGCGATACGCTGCGGGTCGGCCGTATCGACGGCAACAGCTTCCATTGGGGCGGCGGCAACCATAAGGGCGTGAAGGTCTATGTCACCATGCCGCGCATCGCCGAGGCGAGCATCGCGGGATCGGGCGACATGGCGGTCGACCGGGTCGACGGCCAGAGCTTTGCCGGGGACAGCGCCGGATCGGGCAACCTCGATGTCGGTGCGCTCAGCGTCCAGTCGGGCAAGTTCTCGATCGCCGGATCGGGCGACATCAAGCTCCGCGGCAGCGCCACCAAGCTGAGCGTCGATATCGCCGGCTCGGGCGACGTCGATGCCGCGGGGCTGACGGCCGAGGGCGCGGATGTTTCGATCGCGGGCTCGGGCAGCGTCCGGGCTGCGGTGAAGGGCCCCGCCACCGTCTCCGTGATGGGATCGGGCGATGTCGACCTCGGCCCGGGCGCGAAGTGCACCACCTCCAAGATGGGATCGGGCGAGGTCCATTGCGGCGGCTGATCCGGGCTTGCCTCGATCGCGCTTAGGGCCGATGCCGCGCGGATGATCCGCATCCTTCCGCTGTTCGCCCTCGCCCTGTCGGCGGCGCCCGCCAGCGCCGCCGAGCGCGTCTATACCATTGGCAGCTTCGACCGGATCAGGGTGGAAGGGCCGTTCGCGGTGGAGCTGACGACGGGCAAGTCGCCCGGCGCGCGCGCCGAGGGTCCGGCACGCGTCACCCAGGATCTCGATATCCGGGTCGAGGGCACCACCCTGATCGTGCGCGCCGGGGTGAGCGGCTGGGGCGAGCAACCCGCGGCCGGCACCAGCGGCGCCCCCGTGATTCGCGTGTCGACGCTGGCGATTCGCAGTGCGGTGGTGGTGGGCGGCGGCCAGCTGGTAATCGCCGGCCCACTCAGGGGCCAGCGCGTCGAACTCTCGCTGACGGGCAGCGGCACGCTCGGCGCCAGCGGCATCGATGCCGACCAGTTCAGCGCGAGCCTGCTCGGCTCGGGTACCATGAAGCTCGGCGGACGCGCGGCCCGGGCGAGCCTCCTGACCAGCGGGGCGGGCATGATCGACGCCGCGCCGCTAAGCGCCGGCGACCTCACGGTGCGCCTCGATGGTCCCGGCGAGACCCGGGCCAGCGCGCGCTTCAGCGCCAATGTGACGACGACGGGGATCGGGGCGGCAATCATCTACGGCACGCCCGCCTGCACCGTGAAGGCCGTCGCCGGCGGCCCGATCAGCTGCGGCAAGCTGGCCAGGCCCTAGAGCAGGCCCAGCACCGCCAGCTTGCCCATCAGCGCGGCGGGCATCATGTCCCCCGCCACCATGTCGTCGCCCAGGTCCGCCGGGGCATCGGCATCCTCGAGATAGCGCCAGCCCTGATGCGCCCGCTTCGGCTGCGCCTGGGTGAGGACGAGCGCGGGATCGAGGTGGATCGCGACTCGGCCCGCCTCGGCCTCGCCGAACCGCAGGATCGGGGAGCGCGCGACCAGCTGGTGCTTGATGATCCAGTACAGCGATCCCTGCCCGGCGATCTCCTCGTGCCGCTTGGGCAGGTAACGGGTCGTGAGGAAGACTGGCCCGGCCTCGGCGCGCGCGCGCAATCGCTCGGCGAGGTGATCGACGCCGGTGGCGCCGAACGCGACCTTGGTGAGATGGAGGGGCATGGGGCTAATCTGGGTGGCTGGGCGCTAGCCGCCAAGACCCCAGAGCGTCGCAAGACCGAGGAACGAGAAGAATCCCATCACGTCAGTCATCATCGTCACGAACACCGCCGACGACACGGCAGGATCGACGCCGGAGCGTTCCAGACCGACCGGGACGAGCACGCCCGACAGGCCGGCGACGATATTGTTGATCACCATCGCCATGCCGATCACGATCGCCAGATTGGCATTGTGGAAGATGAGGAAGGTTCCGGTGCCGATCAGCGCGCCGAGCATGACGCCATTCGCGGCGGCGATGGTCAGCTCGCGCATGATCATGCGCTGCGTGTTCGAGCTGGTGAGCTGGTTCGTCGCGAGGGCACGCACCACCACCGCCAGCGTCTGGGTACCGGCATTGCCGCCCATGCCGGAGACGATCGGCATCAGCACCGCAAGCAGGGCGAAGCGCCCGATCTCGCCCTGGAACAACCCGACCACCGACGCCGCCAGCATCGCCGTGCCGAGATTGACGATCAGCCATGTGATCCGCGTCCGCACGGTCATCGCGATCGGCTCGTTGATGTCGCCCTCGCCCGCGCCGGACAGGCGCAGGATATCTTCGCCGGCTTCTTCGGAGATGATGTGGACGATATCGTCGACGGTGATCATCCCGACCAGCCGACCGCCAGCGTCGATCACCGCCGCGGAAATCAGGGCGTATTTCTGGAAGCGCAGCGCCACCTCTTCCTGGTCCATGTCGACCGGGATCAGCGTCTGCTCGCGCTTCATCACATCGGCGATGGAAACGGTGCGCGGCGTCCGCAGGATCCAGGAGAGCTGGCAGGTGCCGACCGGCTTGTGCGCCGGGTCGACCACGAAGATCTCCCAGAAGTCGGTCGTCAGTTCCTCGTGGCCGCGCAGATAGTCGATCGCGTCGCCGACGGACCAGTGCTCCGGGACCGCGATCAGCTCGCGCTGCATCAGACGGCCGGCGGATTCCTCCGGGTAGGACAGCGCTTCCTCGATCGCGGCGCGATCGTCCGGATCGAGCGCGCGGAGCACGGCCTTCTGGTCGTCCTCCTCCATGTCCTCGATGATCGCGACGGCGTCGTCGGTATCGAGTTCGGAAGCGATGTCCGCCACCTGGTGGGGCTCGAGCGCGTCGATCAGGTCCTCGCGGACATAATCGTTCATCTCGGCGAACACGTCCGCATCGAGCAGGTCAGTGATCGCCTTGGCGAGATCGGCGCGCTCTTCGTGGGGCGTCAGCTCGAACAGGTCGGCGATGTCCGCCGGATGGAGCGGCTCGACCAGCGCCCGCGCCGCCTCGGTATCGCCCGCTTCCACCGCGTCGAGCACCGCGCGGACGAAGGCCGGCTTCAGCCGGTCGTCCTCGTCCAGCTGCTGGGTCTCGGGCTCATGCTGGGTCAGCTCGGTCTCGCTCATCCTGACCTCCCAAGCCACGCGAAAAATCGGGGTCTAGGGTCCTATGCCGGTCCCTGCAATGGTCGTGACGCCGCAGATCCCGGCACGACGGCCAAGGGGCGGCTCAGCGGGGCGGTCATGCTCGCCGGCGGCGCCGGACTTTCTTCATATTGGCGCAGATCCCGCCTTTGCGGCGCCCTTTACGCAACGCGCGGGCATTGCGGTTCTCGAGGAGCGTCCCTAGGTGCGGGGACCTTTTGTTCAGGAGCCCGACATGGCCGATACCCCCGAGACCCTCACCATGACGCTCGCCACCGGCGACGTGGTCATCAAGCTTCGCCCCGATCTCGCGCCGCAGCATGTCGCGCGGATCACGGAGCTCGCCAATGACGGCTTCTATGACGGCGTCGTCTTCCACCGCGTGATCCCGGGCTTCATGGCGCAGGGTGGCGATCCCACCGGCACCGGCATGCACGGATCGGACAAGCCCAATCTCCCGGCCGAATTCTCGAAGGAGCCACATGTCCGCGGCGTGGCCTCGATGGCCCGCGCGCAGAGCCCGAACAGCGCCAACAGCCAGTTCTTCATCTGCTTCGACGATGCCCGGTTCCTCGACGGCCAATATACCGTGTGGGGCGAAGTCACCTCGGGCATGGAGCATGTCGACGCCCTCCCCAAGGGCGAACCGCCCCGCGAGCCGGGCAAGATCGTCAAGATGCGCGCCGAATAATCGATCTCCCCTCTCTCCGCGCCTGCGGGGAGAGGGGGATTCGGATCAGACCCGCGGATCGCCGATCGTCTCGATCAGCCAGTCGTGGAACAGCCGCACCGGCCGCTGCACCAGCGCCCGCGGCCGGCAGGCGAACCAATAGCTGTAGGGGCTCTCGACCTCGATATCGAACAGCCTGACCAGCCGCTCGTCATTCGCATCCTCGAAATGGCTTTCGTGCATGAACGCGATGCCCAGCCCCTGCGCGGCCGCCTCGAGCATCAGCGCCCCCGAATCGAAATGATCGATGGCGAGCGGCTCGAGGTCGTTGAGCCCCGCCGCGCGGCGCCACGCCGTGAAGGTGTCGGGCATGTCGCGATGGACCAGCGCGGTCAGGCCGGCGAGCTGCTCCGGCTTGGTGACCGGATTGGCACCCTCGATCAGGCTGCGCGCGCCGATGACATAGACTGAATTGCGGTCGAGCCGCTTGGCGTAAAGTGCGGGATCGATATCCCGCGCGAGGGCGATCACTGCGTCCAGCCCATCCCCCAGCCGCGCGAGGCCATGCCCGGCAGTGTCGATGTCGAGATGAAGTTCGGGATGCTTCGCGCGCAGTTCGCCGAGGCGCGGAAACAGGCGCTGCGAGGCGAACAGTGGCAGGATGCCAAGCCGCAGGCGCAGTACGTCCGTGCCGCTCGTCATCACCTCGACGGCATCGGACAGGCTGTCCAGCGCCGGGGCGATCTGCTGCAACAGCCGCTCGCCATCGCTGTTGAGCACCACCGCCTGGTGTCGGCGATCGAACAGCGGGCGGCCGATGAAGCGCTCGAGCGCCTGAACCCGGCGGCTGAGCGCCGGCGGCGACAGCGCAAGCTCCTGCGAAGCAGCCTTGATCGATCCGAGACGCGCAACCTGGACGAACGCCTCGATCGCGGTCAACGGTGGCAATCTGCGCATTCTGGTAACGCTCCCTTGTGCACTGCATCATATACCCTGCACTCTAAATCTAGCATCTCCCCTCGTGCCAATGCCAGCATTGATTGCATCGAACGCAATCAGGCCCACTCTTTTCGCACTTGCAGCATGACGCGTTGCGCCGCATATAGGGCAGGCCTTTCAGGCATCCTCTCCTAAAACTTTCAAGGCCGATCCCTCGGGGTCGGCCCTTTTTTTTGTCCTGTTCCAGCGGTTTGGTCGAACAAACCCGCCTTGCCCTCGTATCTGCGGAGCGGCGATCCTATCTCGCGCACTGAACACCGATCTCTCGAGGGGAATCAGACATGGCCGATAGCGAAGCGCCCGTCCGGAAATTGCAGGTGGCGAATGCGCGGCCCGAAGACAGCGGTCGCGGCCTCGCCCATATCCCCCGCGCGCTCATGGTGGCGCTCGGGATCGGCGAGGGCGACGTGATCGAGATCGTCGGCAAGGCAAGCACGCCGGCGCGCGCCGTCGCCCCCTATGATGAGGACGAAGGCCTCGAGATCATCCGTATCGACGGACTGCAGCGTGCCAACGCAGGCGCCGGCTCGGGTGATTTCGTTGAAGTGCGCAAGGTCGAATCCAAGCCTGCCACCCGCGTGGTCTTCGCCCCGGCGCAGCAGAATCTGCGGCTGCAAGGCTCCTCCAACGCGCTCAAGCGCACCTTTTTCGGCCGTCCGCTCACCCAGGGCGACGTGGTCGCGACGGCAGGGCAGCAGCGCGTCGACAACATGCCGCCCGGCGTCCAGCAATTCCTCCGCGCGCCCGCCTATGCGCTGCAGGAGATCCGTCTCGCCGTGATCGCGACGACCCCCAAGGGCGTCGTCCACGTCGACGAGAATACCGAGATCGAGCTCCGCCCCGAATATGAGGAGCCGAAGGAGGCGCGTCGGGCCGACGTCACCTATGACGATATCGGCGGCATGGGCAGCACGATCGACCAGCTGCGCGAGATGGTCGAACTGCCGCTGCGCTATCCCGAGCTTTTCCAGCGCCTGGGCGTCGACCCGCCCAAGGGCGTGCTGCTGCATGGGCCGCCCGGCACCGGCAAGACGCGGCTCGCCCGCGCCGTCGCCAATGAAAGCGCCGCCGAATTCTACCTGATCAACGGGCCGGAGATCATGGGCTCGGCCTATGGCGAATCGGAAGGCAAGCTGCGCCAGGTCTTCGAGGAAGCGGCCAAGAACGCGCCCTCGATCGTCTTCATCGACGAGATCGATTCGATCGCGCCGAAGCGCGGCCAGGTGTCGGGCGAGGCCGAGAAGCGCCTTGTCGCCCAGCTGCTCACGCTGATGGACGGGCTGGAGGCGCGCGCCAATGTCGTCGTGATTGCCGCGACGAACCGCCCCGAGGCGATCGACGAGGCATTGCGGCGCCCGGGCCGGTTCGACCGCGAGATCGTGGTCGGCGTGCCGGACGAGCGCGGACGGCGCGAGATTCTCGGCATCCATACCCGCGGCATGCCGCTGGGCGACAAGGTCGACCTCAACGAGCTGGCGCGGACTACCTATGGCTTCGTCGGGGCCGACCTGGCGGCGCTGGCGCGCGAGGCGGCGATCGAGGCGGTGCGCAAGATCATGCCTCGCCTCAATCTTGCCGAAGGCACGATTCCGCCCGAGGTGCTCGATACGCTGGCCGTCACGCGCGAGGATTTTCTCGATGCGCTGAAGCGCGTCCAGCCTTCGGCGATGCGCGAGGTTATGGTGGAGGCGCCGCGCGTCCGCTGGGAGGATGTCGGAGGCCTCGACAAGGCGCAGGCCCGCCTCAAGGAAGGCGTGGAGCTGCCCTTGAAGGATCCCGACGCGTTCCGCCGCCTCGGCATCCGCCCTGCCAAGGGCTTCCTGCTCTATGGCCCGCCCGGGACCGGCAAGACCCTGCTGGCCAAGGCGGTCGCGCGCGAGGCTGAGGCGAATTTCATCGCCACCAAATCGTCCGACCTGCTGAGCAAATGGTATGGCGAGTCCGAGCAGCAGATCGCGCGGCTGTTCGCCCGTGCGCGGCAGGTGGCGCCCTGCGTCATCTTCCTCGACGAGCTCGATTCGCTGGTCCCGGCGCGCGGCGGCGGGCTCGGCGAGCCGCAGGTGACCGAGCGGGTGGTCAATACCATCCTTGCTGAGATGGACGGCCTGGAGGAGTTGCAGTCGGTCGTCGTGATCGGCGCGACGAATCGCCCGAACCTGATCGACCCGGCGCTGCTGCGCCCCGGCCGGTTCGACGAGTTGGTCTATGTCGGCGTGCCGGACAAGGCCGGACGGCGGCGCATCCTGGCGATCCAGACCGGCAAGATGCCGCTCGCCGGCGATGTCGATCTCGACGAGATGGCCAGCCGGACCGAGCGCTTCACCGGTGCGGACCTGGAGGATCTGGTCCGCCGGGCAGGCCTGACCGCACTGCGCCAGTCGATCTCCGTCACGGAAGTGACCATGGCGCATTTCGAGGAGGCCCTGACCGAATCACGTGCGTCGGTCACGCCGGAAATGGAACGCGAATATGAGCAGATGGCGACGCGCCTGAAGCAGGAGGCTTCGGCCATCCAGCCGATCGGCTTCATCACCCCGGGCCAACTCCAGCCGCGCGGGCCCAAGGGAAGCGACTGACCGGACTCCCGCCGATATCGCGGCAACGCGCTATCGGCGGGCTTCGGGCCCCGGCTCGCGAAGCGACCGCCAAGCATAGGCGAGCAGGATGACCAGCGCCGTGCCCGCCACCAGATAGGGCAGCGCGTGCTGCACCTCGTACAGGCCGACGCCGATCGACGGCCCCAGCACGAACGACGCGCCGTTGACTGAAGTGACCTTGCCGGCGACCGATCCCTGCGCATCATGACCGACCGCGAGCGACGAGCCCGCCGTATAGCCGGGCCGGCCGAAGCCGAAGCCGATCGACGCCAGCGCATAGGCGGTGGCGATGCCGTAGAGCGATGTCGCCAGTCCCGTCATCGCGCACCCGACCGCGCCGATCGCGAGGCCGACCAGCATCATCTGGCGCGGCTTCATGTCGAGCCGGGGGATGATGCCCCATTGCACGAGCAGCGCCGCGCCGGCGCCCATCATCAGGACCAGCCCGGTCGGTTGCAGCGCCTCAGCGGGCGGCACGTGCAACCGGTCGATCACGAGGAATCCGATCGCCTGGCCGGTCATCGCCTGCGCGTGCCCCATCACCAGCCCGGCGATCATCCAGGCGCGGATGCGCGGATCGCCATAGCCGACATGCTCGCTGTGCGCCGCGGTCGCGGCGGTGACGCTGGCCCCAGAACTCTGCCCGCCGATCGACGGATAGGCGTTGGCGGCGCCGTGCGTCCCCGGCTGCGGCGTCAGGTCGTTGGGCAGCCGCCGCAGCACCGCGACGAACATGCCCACCGCCAGCAGCGCGCCGATAAAGGCCGGGCCGGAGAGCCCGATCTCCACCGCGCCGATGGAACCGAGGATCAGATAGGGCGCGATCGCCGGCCCGAGGATGGTGCCGAGGCCGAAGGCCGAGCCGAGCAGGGTCAGCGCCCTGGTGCGCTCGTCCCGCGTCGTCTGCCCCGCAACCAGGGCCTGGACCGCCGGCGGCGCAGCCGAGCCGAACAGGCCGTAGAGCAGCCGGCCGCCGATGAAGCAGATGAACGCCGCCGTCCCGCTGATCCAGCCATTGATGCCGGCGGCCAGGAAGATGCCGCACAGGGCGAGCGACAGCGCGAACCCGCCCAGGCCGAGCAGAATCATCGTTCGCCGGCCGTGCCGATCCGATCGGTCCGCCCAAAAGGGTGCGGCGACCACCCAGAGCAGCGCGGACACCGAAAAGGCGGCCGCGACCGCACTGTCCGGCACCTTCAGCGAACGACCGAGCGCCGGCAATACCGATTGCAGCGCGGTGTTGCCCGCCGCGATCATCAGCATCACCATGAACAGCAGCGCGAAATCGCGGTTGAGCGCCGGCGCCTTCACGCAGGCGTCCAGGCATAGGACCGCTGCGCCGTGCATATGATCACCTCGTAGCGCGCATACCAGCGATCCCGGCCCGCGTCGCGAATCGCCTTGTGTTCGGGATGATCGCGCCAGCGCACTGCGCTCGCCTCGTCGGCCCAGAAGCTCAGCGTGATGCCCAGCCCGTCGCTGCCGCGGGTACTTTCGATGCCGCGATAGCCGGGCTGGAGCGCCGCCAGCCCTTCCATCGCAGCAGCCGCGGCCGCATAGCCGGCATCATCCGCGCCGGTCCGCACGGAGAGGAAGATCACCACGATCTGGCCGGTCCGGTCGTTGTGCATCGGCTTCGATTAGGCGCTTCTCCGGACGACGCAACCCCGGACGGGGCAGTATCCCGTCGCAGGAAGAGGACCCTAAGGCTTGAATGTTCGTTGCAGGATTGCGACAGACACATTTCAGTCAAAAAACAAGGATCGCCAGTGACCGTTTCCACCACTGCCGCCCGACGCCAGCGCCGGGCCGCCGCCGGAGTGCCCTCGCCCTGGGGAATGTTCCTGCGAGGTTTCGTCAAGCATCCGGTGATGGTGGGGTCGATCGTCCCGTCTTCCGTCAAGCTGATCCGCAAGATGCTGGCGCCGGTCGACTGGGCGAACACGAAGCTCTTCGTCGAATATGGTCCGGGCGTCGGCACCTTTTGCCCGCATATTCTCGAGCGCCTCGCGCCGGATGCGAAATATATCGCGATCGATACCAACCCCGATTTCATCCGCTATCTGCGCCACGAGATCACCGACCCGCGCTTCCTCGCGGTAGGCGGATCAGCTGCCGACGTACGGCAGATCATCAAGGATCACGGCTTCGACCATGCCGATTACGTGCTGTCCGGCCTGCCCTTCTCAACCCTGCCGGCCGGCGTCGGCGACGCGATCGGCCAGGCGACAGCCGATGTGCTCCGCCCCGGCGGCGCCTTCCTCGTTTATCAGTTCTCGCCCAAATGCCGGGACTTCATCGAGCCCTATATCCCCCGTGTCGAGCATGCGATGGAATGGTGGAACGTGCCGCCGGCACAGCTCTACTGGGCGTGGAAGGACTGAATTTCAGCGCCCGCGCGGCCCGAAATTGAGCCGCTTCGTCACATTGTAATCGAGTACCGTCATCACGAAGAACGCCGCGGCCTGCTTGGTGCGAACCCATAAGGTCGTGCGCTGCTTGTAGAGGGCCGGGGTGATCCGCTCGGAATCCGCGACCTCGCCGTCCATATAGGCGCGGGCGTGCGCGGCGAATTCCGCGTCCTCGATCCGGAGCATCATCTCCAGATTCAGGAACAGGCTGCGAATGTCGTAATTGGCGGAGCCGATATAGACGACGTCGTCGATCACGAAGAGCTTGGTGTGCAGCTTGGTCGGCTGATATTCGTAGATTTCGACCTGCTTGCGCAACAGGCCGGCATAGGTGAAGCGCGACGCCCAGATCGCCGCGCCGTGATCGTTCTTCGACGGCAGCACGATCCGCACGCGCCCGCGCAGCCCGGCCCGGTCGAGCCGGCGCAACATGCCGGGGCTCGGCGCGAAATAGCCCGCGATGATGTCGATCCTCTGCGCCTGCTCGAGATCCTGCTTCACCGAGCGCGCCCAGGGTGACAGCCGCCGCGTCGGCCCGCCGAACAGCCAGCGCGTCTTGCCCTCAGGCTCGCTCCACGTCGCAAGCGCCCGGCGCAGCGCCCGGAGCGGCGCCCTTTCCCGTTTCGACCAGCGCGACAGCGCGTCGAAATATCCCGCGATATGCCCCGCTGCGGGCCCGTCGATATACAGCCCGAGATCGCGCCACGCCTGGTCCGCCGGCGTCCCGAAATAGCTGTCCTCGACATTGAAGCCGCCGATGATCGCCCGCGCCTCATCGGCAAGTGCCAGCTTCTGGTGGTTGCGCAACAGGTAGCGCCGGCCCCAGCGCGGCACGAAGCGGCAGACATCGACGCCCGCATCGCGCAGCGGCTCGAAGAAGCGATTCTGCTCGGCATGCTCGCTGCCGAGCCCGTCGACGACCAGCGAGACCGCGACGCCGCGCTCGGCCGCCTCGATCATGGCCCGCCGCACCCGGGCACCGGCCTCGTCGTCGACATAGATATAATAGATGATTCGCAGCGTGCGTTCGGCGCTCGCGATCAGGTCGACGAGCGCATCAAGCCGGCGCGGCCCGGTCACGAGCATCGTCAGCTTGTTGCCGTCGACGGTAAAGGTCGGCTGGACGGGGGGTTGCGGCATCCTGCGTGTGTGGCGATGCCTGCGGGCCGGGGCAAGCTGGATTCCTTGACTCTTGCCGCCCCCCGGCCTAGATCGCGCGTCTTCATTCTATCGTTGTTGCGAAGGAAGCCGTTCATGGCGCGCGTCACTGTCGAGGATTGCGTCGACAAGATTCCCAACCGGTTCGATCTCGTGCTGTTCGCAGCGCAGCGGGCACGGCAGATTTCCGGCGGCGCCGATCTCACGATCGATCGCGATCGCGACAAGAACCCGGTGGTCGCGCTGCGCGAGATCGCTGAGGAGACCGTGCGGCCGAATCACCTTGAGGAAGCGGTCGTCTCCGGCCTGCAGCGCGTCCAGGTCGACGACGAGGACACGCCCGACGAAATCGGCAGCCTCGCCGCCTCGGCCGAGGCGTTGCGCCTCACCGCCGCTGCGCCGCCGCGCAACCAGAATCTGGGTGGCGACTACGAAGGCTGAGCCTTCCGGTCCGCACCGAACCAGAAGGGCCCGCGGAGCGATCCGCGGGCCCTTCTGCTTATGAAGCCCCGATCAGTCGGACGCGGGCGCCGCGCTCCGCCCCTTGAAACCCTGCGCCACCACATACCATTCGGACGAGCCCTTGCGGCTCGCCGGTGGCTTGGCATGCTTCACGGTCTTGAAATTGCGCTTCAGCTCCGTGACCAGCGTGGCATCCGCGCCGCCCGCGAATACCTTGCCGATGAAGGTGCCGCCCGGCTCGAGCACCTCGATGGCGAAGGCAAGCGCCGCCTCGACCAGCGCCATGGTCCGCAGCGCGTCGGTCTGCGGATGCCCGACGGTGTTCGCCGCCATGTCCGACAGCACCAGATCGGGCGTGCCGCCCAGCGCCTCCGCCAGGGCAGCCGGAGCCTTGTCGTCCATGAAATCCATCTGCAGGATCGCCACGCCATCGATCGGGTCGACCGGCAACAGGTCGATCCCGGCGATCGCCGCCTTGGGCAACTGGCGCCGCGCGACCTGGCTCCAGCCGCCCGGCGCGATGCCGAGATCGATGATCCGCTTCGATCCCTTGAGGAAGCCGAAACGCTGGTCGAGCTCGATCAGCTTGTAGGCGGCGCGGCTGCGATAGCCCTCCGCCTTGGCGCGCTTCACATAGGGATCGTTGAGCTGGCGATCGAGCCAGCGCGTCGATTGCGGCGTACGCCGCCGCGCGGTCCTGACGCGGACCCGCAGACCGCCGCCATCCTTGCTCATGAACCGGTCCTCACAGGGCCTTGCCCCCGATCAATCGGCGCAAAATGCCTTCGCGAATGCCACGATCGGCCACGCCAAGCCGCTCGGCCGGCCACAGATCGAGGATCGTCTCCAGGATCGCACAGCCCGCGACGACCAGGTCGGCGCGCTCGTTGCCGATGCAGGGCAATGTCGCCCGTTCGGCCAGGCTCATGCGCGAGAGATCCGAACTGATCCGCCGCATCGAGGCGGACGGCACGATCAGCCCGTCGACGGCCGACCGGTCATAGTGCGACAGGCCGAGATGGACGCTGGCGAGCGTCGTCACCGTCCCGCTGGTTCCGAGCAGCCGCGGCCGCTCCATGTCCCGCGGCAGGCGGCGCGCAAAGCCGGCAAAGCTGTCCGCGACAAGGCCGCGCATCCGCGCATAGGCCGCCGCCAGCCCGTCGGGCCCTTCGCCGCCGCCGGCGCTCTCGGTCAGCGACACGACGCCCCAGGGCGCGCTGTGCCAGTCGAGCACCACCGGCACCGCGGGCCGCGTGTCGACCAGGACGAGTTCAGTCGATCCGCCGCCGATGTCGAACACCAGCGCCGGATCCTCGCCGGGCTCGATCAGCGCATGGCAGCCAAGCACCGCCAGCCGCGCCTCTTCCTCGGCCGAGATGATGTCGAGATGGATGCCGGTTTCCTCATAGGCGCGGGCGATGAATTCGGCCCCGTTGCTGGCGCGGCGGCACGCCTCGGTCGCGACCGAGCGCGACAGGGCGACGTTGCGCCGCTTGAGCTTGTCGGCACAGACCTTGAGCGCCGCCAGCGTGCGGTCGATCGCGGCGTCGCTCAGCCGGCCGCTCGCCGCAAGTCCCTCGCCGAGCCGGACGATTCGCGAAAAGGCGTCCACCACGGCGAAGCCATTGCCCTGCGGCCGCGCGATCAGCAGGCGACAGTTATTGGTGCCGAGATCGAGCGCGGCGAAATGGCGCGCTTCGGGCCAGCGCGCGCGCGGTGCCCCGGATTTCCCTGGGGCTGGCGCCGGACGGGCAGGTCTGTCCTGCCGGTACGGCATCCTGGGTGACTGATCCCCCATGCCGTGTGTACTCGCTGTTCTGTTCTGCCGTCGCGGCAGGCCTTTGTGGCCTGACGTTCGGTGCTTGGGACAGGAGGTAGCGCAGGCCGCGCGCGGCGGCAAGCGATGCCCCACGCTTGGTTGACACGCCCCGCCGGGCCCCCTAGATCGCCCCCCACGTTGCCCCGTCGTCTAATGGTAAGACTACGGACTCTGACTCCGTCTATTGAGGTTCGAATCCTCACGGGGCATCCACTTCCTCCATCGTCGGCGCCGTCCAGCGCATTGAGCCAGGCGGCGCGCCGAGCACGGCCATGCGCCCTTCCGACGATTCGCGCAGTCGCCCCGGACCTTCCCGCAATGGCGGCAGCCGACTTCGGGCCTTCAACGCGACGGCACCGTCCGAAGGTCCGATCTTCTGGCCTCGATGCGAAGCGTTGCATAGATAACACAGCCCGTGATATTTCGCTTGAAGGCACTATTTGGCCGCGCTGCTGCAGGACATCATTCCAGCGCGGACATTCCGAGGCCGATGCTCTTGGGGATGGTGCGAATAATTCGATTATGACATGAATATGATTAGCGTATACTATTTGTGTTTCGCCGGCTGTAACAATCCCGACCCAATCGCTGTGTAGCGGCCCCGGTGACGAGGACGAGAGGTCCTCCAATCAGGGAATCGACACATGCGTTATCAAAAGGGCTTCCGCCTGCAGCTGCTGTTGGGCAGCGCACTTCTGGCAACCACCGTTTCGCCGGCATTTGCGGAAACCCGCCCCTCCACCGACGCGGCGGCCACGCCGGACGACAAGGCTGCGCCGGCCGACGCCGCTGCGCCTGCCGCCGACGACACGGGCCAGATCGCCGATATCGTCGTTACCGCCCTGAAGCGCGAAACGAACCTGCAAAAGACCCCGATCGCCATTTCGGTCGTCAGCACCCAGGTCATTGCCGATCGGCACGTGGGAAGCCTCATCGATCTCGCTGACGGCGCAGTCCCGTCGCTGCGTGTCGCCACGTTCGAGGCGCGCCAGTCGGCGCTGACCATCGGCATCCGCGGCATCGTGCCGTTCGACGCCAACCAGACCGCCCGCGACCAGGGCGTCGGCGTCTATATCGACGGCGTCTATCTCGGCCGCCAGCAGGGCCTCAACGCAGCGCTGTTCGACGTCGAGCGCGTCGAGGTGCTGCGCGGACCGCAGGGGACGCTGTTCGGTCGCAATACCGAGGGCGGGGCTCTCAGCATCGTCACCAAGGGCCCGACCGGCGAGTTCGGCGGTCGCGCATCGGCGAGCGTCGGCAATTTCGGCAGCTATGACGGCCAGCTGCATCTCAACCTGCCTGCCTTCGCCAACATCGCGATCAAGCTCGACGGCGTGATCCAGCACCAGGATCCGACGGTGAAGGATCCGCTCGCGGGCTCGATCGGCTGGAACGCTTATAATCGGGTCGGCGGCCGCATCGCCGCACGCTGGACGCCCTTCGACGGCTTCACCGCGGATATCTCCTTCGACAAGGCGAAGGACGAGAACACGCCTTTCTACAGCCAGCTGATCAACTACAATCCGCAGAACAAGCCGGTCGCGACCGTTGCCCAGATGCAGGCCAACAACAACGCACCGCCCGCCGGTTATATCGCGCCGCTGCCTGCGCTGGTCGGCGTCCACCCGGACCGCCAGTCCGTGGCCGATGTCGGCGTGCCCCAGCAGTACAGCGTCGACAAGACGCAAGGCGTGACGGCGGCGCTCAGCTACAAGGTCATGCCCGGGCTCGAATTGCGCTCGATCACCGCATGGCGCAAGGTCGCCACCAACCAGTGGGACAACTCGGGTGGCCCGGAGCGCGTTCAGTTCTCGCCGAACGGCAAATTCAGCCGCTACAGCCTGTCCGACCTCTATCAGAGCCAGTTCAGCCAGGAATTCCAGGCGGTCGGCAGCATTCCGCAGCTCGATTACACGGTCGGCCTCTATTATTTCACCGAGCAGGCACGCGAATCCGCCGCCACGCCATCCACCAACCAGTGGAATGCAGACGGCACTGCCTACACGATCCTGCCCTCGCAGGTCTTCGGCGCGATCAGCTCGAGCAACCAGGGCTGGGACTATAACTCCCGCTTCCTGCAACGCGCGAGCTATGCAAAGGCGCGGAGCTACTCGGCCTTTGGCCAGTTCACCTATACGCCGGATTTCGCCAGCGCCCTGCACCTGACCGTCGGCGGCCGCTATACCAAGGACAAGCGCGACGGTTCGCTCTACCTCGTCCAGGGCAAACCGACCCCCTATACCTTCACCTTCGACAAGGGCCGGTTCGATCCGATGGTCACGCTGGCTTTCGACGCGGCGCCGGGCATCAATCTCTATGCGAAATACGCGACCGGGTATCGCGCCGGCGGTGCCAACGACCGTTCGCAGACATTCACTGCCTTTGCCCCGGAATCGGTCAAGTCCTATGAGCTCGGCGCAAAGCTCGAATTCCTCGATCACAAGGTGCGCCTGAATCTCGCCGGTTACCTCATGGATCGCACCGGCACGCAGACCGACTTCGACAGTGTCGATACGACCCAGTTCATTCCCGGCACCACCACGCCGAACCCGACATTCGGGCTCCATACCGAAGAGACGCGCAATGCCCCGGGCGTTTCGAAGATCCGCGGCGTGGAAGTCGAGCTGACGGCCAAGCCGTTCGAGCACCTGACGCTCGGCGCGTCCTACGCCTATACCTCGGTCAAGATCCCGGCCACGCCGAACCCCTTCCTCACGGGCAATCCGCTGTTCCAGGTGTTCGCCGTGTACACGCCGCCAAATGCCGCCTCGGCCTATGCCGACTATGAGGTTCCGGTCGGGAGCGACGACGCGAAGATCCGCCTTCACCTCGACGCCAATTATGCCGACGCCAATTACAGCTTCCAGGCGGAGAATGTCCTGACTGACTCCAGCTTCATCATGAACGGCCGCATCGCGTTGGCCGACGTCACGATGAACAGCCTCGGCACCAAGGCGACCTTCTCGATCTGGAGCCGTAACCTGCTGGACGAGCAGCATATCTACCGCCGCTCAAACGCCAATAATGGCGTGCTGGGCAGCTATGCCAACTTCAACCCGCCGCGGACCTTCGGCGCTGAAGCCAGCATCAAGTTCTGATCGGACGGGGCGATGGCCGGCAGCCCGGAGCTGTCGGCCATCCCTTCCTTCGGCCGGAGGCTAGGGCTGAAGCGGTAGCTCGACCACCGCTCGCAGCCCGGGCTTCGCATCCTCGAGCGCGAGCGTGCCGTGGTGGAGGCGGGCGATCGCATCGACCAGCGTCAGCCCCAGTCCCTGGCCCGGGACATCGGTGGCCGTTTCCATCCTGCCGAAGCGGCGGATCACCGCAGCGTGCTGCCCCGCCGGAATCCCCGGCCCGTCATCGCTCACCACCAGCAGGGCCTTGGGCCCGCATATTTCCGTCGCGACGGAGATTCGCGTGCCGGGCGGGGCATGGCGGATCGCATTCTCGATCAGGTTGACCAGCAGCTGGCGAAGCAGATGCAGGTCGCCCCGGACCCGCACGCGCCGGGCGATCGGCGGAAGCAGGAGCCGGCCCGCCTCTTCCGCAACGATCTGCAGCGATTCGCCGACCTCGGCCGCAAGGGCGCCGAGATCGACATCCGTAAACCGCTCGCGCCGGTGGCCGCCCTCGATCTCCCACAGCCGCAACAGGCTGGAAAACAGCTCGAGGATCTGGTCGGTCTGTTCCAGTATATCGGCAATCTCGGGGCCGAACGGGCTGTCCGCCGAATGGCGCGCCAGCGCGGCCACCTTGGCGCGAAGCCGGGCGAGGGGGCTTTTAAGCTCATGGGTGACGTCCCTCGCGGCATGCTTGACGTTCGCCATGAGGTCGTCGATCCGGTCGAGCATCGTGTTGAACGCCACGGCCTGCTGATCAAAGGCATTGCGCGAGCCGTCGACCGGGACGCGACTGTGCAGGTCTCCTGCGATCACCGCGTCGACCGTGCGCTGCATCGCGCGCATCCGGCTGCCGATCGTGAGGACGATACCGAGCGCGCCGCCGATCACAATCAGCGCGGTGACGCCCAACCCGATCAACTGCACGCGCGCCAGCAGCGCGTCGAAGCTGTCGACGACGTCATTGTCGGAGACCACCACCAGCGCGCCGCCATCGGCGAGGCGGCGCATGAGCGCGCGGCCATGTGCCACCCCGTCGACCTGGGCGGCCTCGCCGAAATCCGAATAGCCCGGCGGCGGCAGGGTGCGCAGCCGCAACTTGCCGGCGATCGGCCGGCCGGCGCGGTCTACCAGCAGATAATAGAGATCGGCGGTGTCGTGATCCTCCTGCGCGGCAGCGATACGGGCGGGAATCCCTGCCGGATCGGACACAGCGGGCGTCCCGATGATGTTGGCCGCCTCGCTCGCCAGCCGGCGATCGATCTGCCGGGCAAGCGCATCGTGTGTGATCCGGTAGTTGACGGCGCGCAGCACGACCAGCGCGAGCAGCAGCACGATGACGAAGACCGCCATGATCGCGCGGAGCGATCGGGGCCGCAGGCTAGCCATTGTCGACCAGCATATAGCCGACGCCGCGTACGGTGACGATCGGGTCGGCCTCGCCCGGCTGGTTCAGTTGCTGGCGGAGATGGCGAATATAGGATTCGGCGATATTGGTCGTCGGCTCGAAATCATAGTTCCAGACATTCTGGTAGAGCATCTGGCGGGTCACGACGCTGTTGGCATTGCGGACGAGTTCGCACAGCAGCTTGAATTCGAGATTCTGCAGCTTCAGCACCCGGCCCGCACGCACCGCGCGGTGCCGCACCTCGTTCACCTCGATGTCGCCGGCCCGCATCACCCCGGACTCGCCGGACCGGCTGGATCGCCGGATGATCGCCTTCAGCCGGGCGTCGATCTCGCTCGGGGCAGCGGGCTTGATCAGATAATCGTCGGCGCCGGCATCCAGCCCGGTCAGCCGCTGCTGCAGGTCGCCGAGCGCTGTCAGCATGATGATCGGCACGTCGATACCCTGTTCGCGCAGCAGCTTCGCCACCTCGACCCCATCGACATAGGGCAGCATGATATCGAGCAATACCGCGTCATATTTGCTGTCGGTCGCCAGCGACAGCGCTGACCGGCCATCCGGTGCGACGACTGCGTCATGGCCCAGTTCAGCCAGGTCGGCGCGCAGCTGCGTCGCCGCCCGTGCATCGTCTTCAACGATCAGAACCCGCATGCCAAAACCCGCTCCGTTTCCGGCAGCCGCCTTCACAGCTTTTCGGGCGCGATTCAAATGCTGGTTGCAACGATCGACGGCGTGATTGCGGACGCATTATCGCCCGTTGGCCCTGTACGCGGTCTGCTGCTCAGACTTCCCCGCGCCGCGGATTGAGCCGCGATTCGGTCGGGGTGCGCGCCGCGATGCGGACTGATGCCTCCTCCATGCGGATGCGCGACCGCTCCAGATGGGTGCGCATCGCCGCTTCGGCCGCAGCCGGATCGCGCGCCAGCAGCGCGTGGATGATCTCGGCATGCTCCTGCGCGGCTTCCTGCGGGGCATTGGTATTGAACAGGAAGCGGAAAATGTGGAGGTGCATGTGCAGCCGCTCGATCGTCTCGGCGATCAGCGAATTGCCGCTGCCGGTGGCGACCAGGCTGTGCAGCATCGCATCGGCCTCGGCGAAGCGGGCATAGGCCACGCCGGTCTCCGCCTGGATCCGGTCCATTTCCTCTTCCATCGCCGCCAGTTGCCGCAGCGTCTCGTCAGTCATCGATTCCGCGGCGCGGGCGGCCGCATAGGGTTCGATCAGCTGGCGCAGCACATAGAGATCGCTGACCTCGGACGGCGTCATCTGCGCGCTGGCGTGATAGCCGACATTGGGCACCTTGATGACGAGCTTTTCGGCCTCGAGCCGGCTCAGCGCCTCGCGAATCGGTGTCTGCGAGATGCCCAGCTTGCGCGCGACCGCATCGATGCCGATCCGGGTGCCGGGGGCGATTTCCATCGAGACCAGCATCGACAGAAGATGTTCGTGCGCCCAGGCGACCAGCGTCGGGACCGGGGCTGGACGGGGCGAACGATAGCCGACGGGCGGAAACGTCATGGAAGGGTCGGGATTATCCATCAAGATCTCGAATACAAACGGCGCCGAAGCGTCCCTGCACGGACCTATAGGATATCGTATCAGCATGGGGAAGAACGATCGCGTCGTCCTTTATGCCAACACGGCCGTAACGGGCGACCATGCAGATCGCCCGCGACACCCTCCGCCGGGAGACCTACCCGGCCGGCCTGGTGCCCAGGATCTTGGTGGCCGTCATCAGCTGCGGATCGGTCGGCAGCGGGGTGGGGCCCGCGGGGAAGCCGTTGGTCTGGAAGATGAACGCCTCGATATCGGAGACCGTCTTGCCGCCCAGGCTGCCAGGATCGCTCGCCGGCATCGTGTCATGGATGCGCGAGAAGAGGTCGCCCGTCGTGGTGCCGTTCCAGTTGTTCAGGAACACCCCGCCGACGAGCGGCGGCGCCGAATCGCCACCGGTCATCGCCGGGCCGTGGCAGGAGGCGCAGTTCGTCGCATAGCCCACCTTGCCGCGTTCGGCCTGCTCGACCGTGTACGAACCGGCCCAGACGGTGCTGCCGGCGCCTTGCGCCTGGGTGGCGACCGACGCTGCCGTCGTCGTCAGCACGGCAACCGCGGCGATCAACGCTGCCCGGCCGCCATGACGCGCCATACGCGGCGCCGCTTCGCTGAGTGTCCATCCGAACATCATCCTAGGCCTCCCTGGGCAGTTTGAACGCGACGAGTTCGCCGCTGTAGTTGCCGCCACCGATCGCGACGACAAGATACTGGCGACCACCCAGCATATAGGTCATCGGCGAACCGCTTTGTGGAGCGGGGATATAAACCGCGCCCTTTTCCTCGCCGGTCGCCTTGTCATAGGCGCGCAGCATTGCGCCACGGATGCTCTGTTCGTTGGTGAAGAAGCCGGCCTCGCCGCAGATCACCAGCGATTTGGTGCACAAGGGGCCAAGATTGCCCTCACGCCCCGTGCGCGGAATCTTGAGGCCCTTCAGCGCGGGGTGGTTGCGGATGTTGTCGGGCGTCTCGCCATGCGCGATCTGCCAGGCGATGTCGCCCCTGGTCAGATCGATTGCGGTGATCCGCCCATAAGGCGGCTTGATCAGCGGCAGGCCCTGAACGCTCAGCGCTCCCGGGCGCGGGCCCGATCCTGGCGGCGGGGGCGGGGGCGGACGAAAGCCCTGGCCTTCGTTGGCGGCCCCCATCGCGCGTTGCGCCTGGGGCGGCACGCCGGTCACGCCATGGACATAGGCGAAATCCGAAACATTCTTGTCGGTGCTCGGTACGATGCCGATCAGGCCGATCGTCGTCTTGGAATAGACATAGACCTTGCAGGTTTCGGGATCGTAACAGCCACCCGGCCAGTTGGTGCCACCCTGTAGTCCGGGAGAGACCAGCGTGCCGAACGGACCGCCGGGCTTGCTCAGCGTCGGCGCGGTGTAGAGCGGGCCGGTGACGTAATTCTTGACCAGTTCCAGAGCCTGGGCATGCAGTTCCGGCGTAAAGTCGATCAGATTGTCCGGGGTGACTCCCTGGCGATCATAAGCCGGCGGCTTGGTCGGAATCGGCTGAGTCGGCGAATACCATTCGCCGGGCACGTCGCCCTTCGCCACCGGCCGCTCGACGATCGGCCAGATCGGCTTGCCGTTGGTGCGGTCGAGCACATAGAGGAAAGCCTGCTTGGTCGGCTGGGCCAGTGCCTTGACCATCCTTCCCTTGACCGGGATGTCGCACAGGATCGGCGCGCAGGGGATGTCGCGGTCCCACAGGCCGTGATGGACGAACTGGTAATGCCAGCGCCGCTCGCCGCTGTTCACATCGACTGCGACCAGCGATTCGCCGAACAGTGCGTTGCCGTGGCGGTAAAGCCCCATCTCGTCGCCTGTCGGCAGCTCGACCGGCAGATAGACCAGGCCGAGTTCCTCGTCGGCGGACATCTGCGCCCACACGCCGGCATTGCCCGCATCGTCGGCATCGCCGTTCAGCCAGCTGTCATAGCCGAACTCGCCTTTTCGCGGGATCGTGTGGAAGATCCATTTCCGCTTCCCCGTGCGCACGTCGAAGGCGCGGACATAGCCCTTCACGTTGAAGCGGGTGGCCGGCACGTCGCCCGAAGTATGGGCGGCGCCGACCACGACCACGTCCTTCACCACCATCGGCGTCGCGTGCAGGCCGACATCGGCGGTCAGCTTGTCGAGCTCCTGGTCGAAATCGGCCTTGAGGTCGACGATCCCCTTGTCGCCGAATGCCGGATCGGGGATTCCGGTGGCTGCGTCGAGACAGACGAGCTGATAGCCGACCGTTACGAACAGGACGCGCTCGCGCGTGCCGTCGCTCCAATAGGAACAGCCATGGCCGGAGAGCTGGCGCGGCGCATTCGCGGCACGCTGGCCCTCGTCGAGCCGGTACATCCACAGCAGCTCGCCGGTCGCGGCGTCGAGCGCGACGCAGTCCCGGCGCGCGCCGGCAGTGAGGAACAGCCGTCCCTTGACCAGCAGCGGCGTCGCCTCGAACTGATATTCCTTGCGCGTGCCCAGCGCGTCGGTCTTGAAGCGCCAGGCAACTTCCAGGTCGTTGAAATTACTAGCGTTGATCTGGTCGAGCGGGGCGTAGCGCGTGTTCGCCTGGTCGGCGGCGTAATGCCGCCACTCGGTATCCACCTTGGGGTCGTGCGGCGGGATCACGGGCGGCGTCCAGCCCGCCTTGCCCTGGGCGAACGCCCCCGTCTTCGCCAGCATGAAGGTGGCGCCGGTGCTCAACAACAGGGTACGTCTGGACAAAGTCGACATTCAATCGCTCCCTAGGCCGGGCACTCTTGCGCTGCCCTGAACACCGGCTAGCACAGCAAAATCGTCTATCCTATAGGATATATTGCTCGTAATGCGCTTTCTGTGCCGCGCGCCCCTCGCCTCCGCCTCATTTGAGATATTTTCCCGCAAACCGGATGAAATAGGGCCAGTTGGGGTTGGGGGTGTGGCCCTCGACGTGCTGCCGAAAGCCAATTTCACCGTCGCCGAGATAGGTGAGGATCGGCGGAAACTGCGTGGTCTGCAGCCCCTTCCTGCCGAACAGCGACCAGACCGGGCTCGCCGCGGCGGACGCCATGAACATGCCGCGCGCGTCGACCCAGCCATCGCCGGGGATGGCCGAGGCCGGGGTCATGATCAGCGCGCCGCCGCCGATGAACAGCGGCCGCGGCGCGACCATCGCGATCAGTTCGTGGCTGTCGACCGGCAGTTCGCTCGCATCGTGGCCGGCGGCGGCATATTTCAGGAAATTGCCGGCGAACCAGTGGAACTCGTTGGCGGCGGCGAGATTGGGCACGCCCTCACCGAAATTGCGGCGATAGAGCGCGGCGCCCCCGGCACCCGAGGAACTGATGAACCCGGTGGCGAAGCGCTGGTCATAGGCGAGGGCGACCAGGGCCGCCTTGCCCCCGCGCGAATGGCCGAAGACCGCGACCTGCTTCGCATTCACGTCGCGATCGGTCGCGAGATAATCAAGGCCGCGGCTCGCCCCCCAGGCCCAGGCGCGCAGCACGCCCCAATCCTCGAGGCCGCGCGGCTGCCCCTTGTTGACCAGGCCGATGATCCCGCGGGTCAGCCCGGCGGCATTGTCGGCCTGGACGCTCGCGGTATCGAGCGTGGCGAAACCCCAGTTCCGCGCCAGCAACTGCTCGCGGTAATCCGGAGCCGGCGCCGGCATCGCCGGCACGCCCGGCGAGCGCGGGCGCGCACCGACTGACCCGAACGACATCACCACTGGCACGCGCCGGCCCTTCCGCGCCGCGGGCGTGGTCAGGTTCATCAGGATGTCGACCGCGATCCCGGGCGCCGCTGCATTGTCGACATGGCCGACCAGCTTCTTGGTGAGGACCGGCGTCGTGCCGATCACTTCCTGTACCGTCTCGGCGACGCGCCACGTGACGCTCGGGAGGATGGCGGGAACGCGCCCATAGACCTCGCGATCGAACAGGTCGGCGATCTCCGCGCGCCGCGCCGCCCAGGCTGCCTTGGTCTTCACCGCCACGCCGGCGTTGGTCGTCAGCGGATCGGGCAGCCGGGGATAGGGATTGGCGCGGCTCTCGTCGAAATTGGCGAAATCGGGTCGGGCCGGATCGCGCGCATCGACCGTAGGGTTCAACGCGGCAATGCCGAGCAGCGTCATCTCCCGGGCACGCTCAGCTTCCGAAGCTGCCGCGATCCGGGCGCGTTCCGGATCGAGGGCCGGTACCCGAGCGGACTGGGCCAGGCCCGGCATCATCGGCCCCGCCAGCAGGGTGGAGGCGAGCAGCGCGCTCGCAACGATGGAAATGCTTCCTCTCACACGCTTTCTCCCTGGCTTCACCGCCTCCGGCATCGTCGCCCGGCGCGTCGCGGCTCCCGAAACGCCGGTCGGTATCCGTAAAAAGCGGCAGGGCGTCACCGGGGCGACGTCCTGCCGAGGTGTCCCGCAGTGCGACGACGGGAGGGGTTGGGTCAGCGCCGGTAGAGCGGCATCACGCCTGCCACGACCGTGCGAAGACGATAGATGCTGGTCGAACCGGTGATGTATAGGACGTGGCCGTCTTCGCCAAAGGCGAGATTGGCGGCGACTTCGGGCAGCCGGATCAGGCCGAGCGCCTTGCCCTGCGGCGAGATGATGCGGATGCCGCCCGGCCCGGTGCTCCAGACATTGCCCGCCATGTCGGTCTTGAGCCCATCGGGGCCGCCATGGCCCATGCCGTGATCATAGCTGAACAGCACGCGCGGGTTGGACAGCGCGCCATCCTTGCCCACGTCATAGGCACGCGTGAACATCTCCGGGCCATAGCTGTTGACGTAGAAGGTCTTGCCGTCGGCCGAGAAGGCGAGCCCGTTCGGCAGCTTCAGGTCGGTTACCATCGGCGTCAGCTTGCCCCGGGCATAGCGGTAGACCGCGGCAAAGGGCTGCTCGAGTGGCGGCGAAGGGTCCATGTTCATCGGGCCGAACGGCGGGTCGGTGAACCACAGCGCTCCGTCGGGCGCGAACACCAGATCGTTCGGGCTGTTGATCCTCTTGCCATTGTAGGTGCTGAGGAAGGGCTTGATATTCAGCCCGGTATCGAGCCGCGAGAGGTTGCGACCACCCTGCTGGGCGTAGAGGATCGTCCCGTCCTTGTCGGTGACCATCGCGTTCGGACCAAGTGTCTTGCCTGGCTTCGGATTGGGATAGCCGCCGGCATGCGCCACGAGCAGCTCGACCTTGCCGTCGGGCGTTACGGCGCGAATCTCCTCGCCGCCCACGTCGGAGAACCACAGCCGTCCCTGGCGCCACATCGGCCCCTCGACGAACTTGAACCCGGTCGCGATCTTCTCGACCGCGGTGCCGGGCGCGATCAGCGCGTCGAGCGCCGGATCGAGCCGGACGATTTCCGCCGGTGCGGGCGCGGTGGACGCCTGCTGCGCGGGCGCGGCGCCGACCGCGGCGATACCGGCACCGATGGCCAGCGCACATCTCACAAGATTCTTCATGACGATCCCCTCCTGCGGGCAGATATTCCGGTTATCGCGTCAGCCGGCGGGCTTGGCCGGCTCGGTCGCATAATTGCTGGCGAGATAGCCGATCACGACGTTCATATCGTCGGGCGACAGATCGGCGCCGCGATCGACCATCAGTTGCACGGTCGCGGCCCAGTCGTCCGGGGTCTTGCGCTGGCCGAACACGCTCGCGGTCGTGTGGCAGACACTGCAGCGCTCGTTGATGATCGCCAGCCCCGGGCCCGGCGGCGGTGCGGGCAGGGCGCCCGGCAGCGGCGTCGCTCCCGCCGGCACTGCCGCCGGCGCGGCCTGCGCCTCGAGCCCGCGCGTCGCCACCACGGCGAACGCCATCGCCATCACCCCGCCCGCCAACCTTGCTGCATTCGTCATCTTGTCCGATACTCCAGTTACACATCACTTCGGCAGCGCGAAGGCGATCACCGCATCGCTCGACACCGGCGCCCCGTTGAACCCGCCGGTATCGACCGCCGCGACATATTGGCGGCCGCTCTTGCCGGCATAGGTGACGGGCGATCCGTAGATCGCGGCCGGCAGCGGCGCGGTCCACCTGATCTCCCCCGTGCGGGTGTCGAACGCGCGCATCTTGTTTTCATCGGTGCTGCCGAAAAAGGCGAGGCCGGTCGCGGTGACGATCGGCGCGCCCGAACTCAGCCGCCCGGTGTCGCGCTTGCCCTCGGGCAGGCTGTCGGTGGTGCCGAGCGGACGGCGCCACGCGATCCTGCCGCTGTTCACGTCGACTGCGACCAGTTCGCCCCAGGGCGGCGGACCGCACGGCGTGCGCGTCTCGCGGTCCATGAAATAGACATAGCCCCGCGCGAGATCCCACGAACCGTCTGCCTGCTTCGCCAGCTGCTGCGGACTCGCCAGCGAGTTGACGTTGGTGACGTACAGCCCGCGCTTGGGATCGAAGGCGCCGCCGCCATAATCGATCCCGCCAAGGCTGCCGGGGAAGAAGGCGACTGCCGAGTCGGCGCGCAGCGGCTGGAACATCTTGCTCGGCACGATGTGATATTCGTCGACGAGCTTCTGGCAGCGCTCCTTCAGTTCCGGCGTGATGGCCGCCATGTCCGCCATCTCGAACGACAGTCGCGTCAGCGGCGGCGGCGCCGACGGAATCGGCTGGGTCGGCGACGGCGCCTCGCCGGGAAGATCGGTATCGGTGGGAACCGGCGTTTCCGTCACGTCGTAGATCGGCTTGCCGGTCACCCGGTCGAGCATGAACATGATCGCCATCTTGCTCATCACCGCGATCGCCGGAATCGTGCGCCCGTCCTTCTTCACGTCGATCAGCGTCGCCGCGGGCAGGTCGACGTCCCAGATGTCATGGTGGACGACTTGGAAATGCCACAGATATTTGCCGTTGTTCGCATCGACCGCGACAATCGAATTGCCGTACAGATTGTCGCCCTTGCGGTCGCCGCCCCAGCGATCGAAGCTCGGCGCGGCAACGGGCAGATAGGCAATGCCTCGCTTCTCGTCGACGACGATCTGGGTCCAGACGTTGACGCCGGAGCGCCCCTTCCAGCTATCGCCTTCCCAGGTCTCGTGCCCCTTCTCGCCCGGCTGCGGCACGGTATGGAAGGTCCAGACCAGCTTGCCCGAGCGCGCGTCCCAGGCGCGCACGTCGCCCTTCGCACCGAGCGACGGCGTCTCCTGCACGCGCGACCCGGTGATGATCAGGTCGCCATAGATCGCCGGCGGGCCGGACATGCCATATTGCGCGCGGGGATTGCCGTTCATGATCTCGGGCGTCTTCATGTCGACGATCCCGTTCTCGCCGAAGCCCGGCACCGGCGCGCCGGTGCCCGCGTCCAGCGCGATCAGCCGCCCCGAGCGCGTGCCGAACACGATCTCGGGCCGCGATCGCCCCTTTGCCCCCGTACCCGGCCAATATTGCACGCCCCGCGTCGAGGCCTGGTCGCGCTCGGGCAGCCGGTAGCTCCAGCGCTCCTTGCCCGTATCGGCGTCGAGCGCGACGACCTTGCCGTAGGGCGACGGGAAATACATCACGCCGTCGATCACGATCGGCGTCGCCTGCGACGAGGAGAAGCCGGTGCGCCGGAACGTCGCGGGCATGTTCGGCGGCAGCGGCGGCGGGACATAATCCGCCGGCCGCATATGATAGGTCCAGGCGACCTGCAGCCGGCTGACATTCTCGGGCGTGATCTGCTTCAGCGCCGAGTGGCGCGTCGCGCCCTGGTCGTTGCCATAGCTCGGCCAGTCCCGCCCCGCCTGGCCGGCGGCCTGCGCGGAAAGGGCGGGGGCGAGGGCCGCAGCGCCCGCGAGCAGCAGCGCGAGCCTCAACGGGCCGCCCTCGGGCGCGCGGCCATCGCTGCCATATAGGTCGCCTTGGACGCCAGATCCTTCGCCACGCCGATCACCATCAAGTCCAGGGGGCCCGCTCCTGTCGTGCGTATCGATCTCGACTGGCCGACCTCGACGGGGATGACGTCGCCGGCGTGAACCGCGGCTGTCTCGCCACCGATCACTGCTTCGCCATCGCCCGAGAGCACGAGATAGACTTCGCTCATGCCGGGGATCGCACGCGCGCCGACCGAGGCGCCGGCGGGAATCCGCAGATGATCGACATAGGACCAGGGCGTCGCGAAGACGCTCGGCTCCAGCGCGCGGCGATAGAGCGCGGTGCCGGTGCCGCCGTCCATCGCTGCCACCGGCCGCAGCAGCGCCGGATCGAACCGCGCCGAGATGAACTGCGGAATCGGGTCGAGCGCGACGCCCGTGCGGGGATCCCCGAGATTGAAGGCGTCGTAGCTCTTGGTCAGCCCAACATTGATATTGACCCACTGCACCGGCTTGTCACTGGCATTGTAGATGCCATGCGCATGCCCCATCCGGTCCGGCACCGCCGCCGGCCCCTTCAGCAGCGCGGTTCGGCCGTCGATGGTGAACTGCGCTTCGCCGTCGAGGATAACGAACATCTCCTCGCAATTATTGTGAAAATGCTCCCCGATCCCGCTCTTCGGCGCGATCACGCCACGATGGACGAAAAGCAGGTTGGAACTGAGCGCATCGGCGCCGAAGATCTGGCCGAACTCCATCGATCCGGCGCCGTCATGCACCGCCTCGCTGTGGCGGAATTTGGCCGGATCGGTATGCCCGATCCGCTGCGCCAGCGTCTTGCCGGGCTGTGCCGCCGACGCGGACTGCCCCTCTGCGGCAACACCGTGCAGCGCCGGCGCGACCAGCGCGCACGCCAATATCAGCTTCCTCAACCCGGATCCTCCCATCGACATTGCCGCCGGCCCGGCCTGGGTCCGGCTCAGCCGTTGTTCTTTGTTTCGACCGATGCTAGCAGGGTGCAATATCATATACAATATGATCCTGCGGCAATCTGCCGCCGGACGGCCAGGCGAGAGGACAGGGTATGACGGCAAAGGCGGGGCGCTCCCGGGTGCGGATCATGTTGGTGTTCATGCTGTTCCTGCTGAGCGCCGTGGCGTTCCTGGATCGGACCAACATCTCGGTCGCCGGCGTGCAGATGCGGCAGGAATATCGCTTCGATCAGATTCATCTCGGCTGGGTCTTCAGCGCCTTTCTCATCGGCTATGCCGCCTTCCAGGTCCCCGCCGGCTGGCTCGCCTGGCGCTATGGGCCGCGCCGCGTGCTCGCGATCGGCATCGTCTGGTGGGGCGTGCTGAGCGTCGCGACCGCGCTGGTCTCCCCGGGCAGCGCACATGCGCTGGTCCTGCTGGTGATGGTCCGCTTCCTGCTCGGCGCGGGCGAGGCAGTGATGTATCCCGCCGGCAACCAGTTCATCTCGCGCTGGATCCCGGTGCAGGAGCGCGGGAAGGCCAATGGCTGGATCTTCGCCGGCGTGGGCGCGGGCTCGGCGCTCAGCCCGCCGCTGATCACCCTGATCATCGCCGGCTATGGCTGGCGCGCCGCCTTCTATGTCTGCGCCGCGATCGGGCTCGTCGCCGCGCTCGCCTGGTTCCTGCTCGCGCGCGACAGGCCGGAGGACCATGCCGGCGTCTCCGCCGGGGAACTCGCCCATATCCGCGCCGGCCTCGTCGCCCCGGGCGCGCCGCGCACCGCGCTCCCCTGGGGCGCGATCCTCACCCGCGGCAATGTCTGGGCGCTGTTCTTCAGCTATTTCGCCTTCGGCTATGTCGTGTGGATCTTCTTCAGCTGGTTCTTCATCTATCTGGCCGAGGCGCGGCACGTCGATCTCAAGGCCAGCGCCTTCTATTCCATGCTGCCGCCGCTCATGATGATGCTCGGCTGTCTCTCGGGCGGCTGGATCAGCGACCGGGTCACCGCCACGCGCGGCCTCTATCTCGGCCGGTCGGGCCTCGCGATCCTGTCCTTCGCGCTCACCGCCGTCTTCCTCGTGCTCGGCTCGATGGCCCAGAGCACCGCGCTCGCGGTCGTCGTCCTCGCCGGCGGGGCGGGCGCCATGTACCTGTCGCAAAGCTCCTTCTGGTCGGTCAGCGCCGATATCGCCGGGCCGCACACCGGCGTGGTCGCCGGCTTCATGAACATGGGGTGCCAGATCGGCGGCGCGCTCACCTCCTCGCTCACCCCCTGGATCGCCGCGACCTGGGGCTGGACGGCCGCCTTCGGCGTCGCGGGCGCGCTCGCGGTGGCGGGCGCGCTGATCTGGGCGCTGGTCGATCCAAACCGCCTCCTGATCGGCGGCACCGTGCATGGCGGCGATCCGATCGAGGCGATAGCCTGAACTCTTTCGACGAGACTGAATCAATGAACAAGGAATCGCTATGACGACGCTGCCGCTCTCGGGGATCCGGGTGCTCGATATCTCCCAGGTCATGGCCGGCCCGTTCTGCTGCATGCTGCTGGGCGACATGGGGGCCGACGTGATCAAGATCGAACCGCCCAGGACGGGCGATTCGACACGGCACTCGATGGGCTTCCGCCTGAAGGGGGAGGACAGCCCCGGCTTCCTCGCGCTCAACCGCAACAAGCGCAGCATCACGCTCGACCTGAAGAATGACGCGGACCGCGAGGTGCTCTACGCTCTGGTCAAGACCGCCGATGTGCTGGTCGAGAATGCCCGGCCCGGCGTCGCCGATCGGCTCGGCATGGGCTATGAGACGCTGCGCGCGATCAACCCGCGACTGGTCTATGCCAGCATCTCGGGCTTCGGCCAGACCGGTCCCTGGGCGCAGCGCCCCGGCTTCGACCTGATCGCGCAGGCCATGTCGGGCGTGCTCAGCTCGAACGGCTTTCCCGGCATGGAGCCGGCCAAGAATTCGATCGCGGTCGCCGATCTCGGTGCCGGCCTGTTCTCGGTCTACGGCATCCTCAGCGCGATCATCGGCCGCGAGAAGACGGGCGAGGGCCAGTATGTCGACGCCTCGCTGCTCGAGGCAGCGCTCGGCCTGTCGATCTGGGAGACGACCGAGCTCTGGGGCACCGGCAAGTCGCCCACCCCGATCGGCTCGGCCAACCGCATGTCCGCCCCCTATCAGGCAGTGCTCGCCGCGGACGGCTGGTTCGTGATCGGCGCGGCCAACCAGGGGCTGTGGCGCACCTTCCTCAAGGTGCTCGGACGCGAGGAACTCCAGGAGAACCCGCTCTATGCGACCAACGCGGCACGCGTGCTCAACCGCGTCGCGCTGATCGCTGAACTCGCCCCGACCTTCCTCACCCGCACCAAGCAGGAATGGATCGACGCGCTGCTCGCCGCCGGCGTGCCCGCCGCGCCGATCCTCGATTATGGCGAAGCGGTGGCGAGCGAGCAGGCGGTCGCGCGCAACATGGTGATGGACGTGGCGCATCCGGTCGAGGGCAGCTTCAAGGCGCTCGGCTTCCCCGTGAAGATGGGCGGCACCCCGCAGCAGGTCCGCTTCCCGCCGCCGCTGATCAACGAGCATGCCGACGAGATCCGGCGCGAGCTGGTGGAAAAGGGCCTCCTCCCCGCGCAGCAGGCGGCGGCGGAATGAGCGGCCGGACCCATCTCGCGCGCGACGGCGCGATCGCCCGCATCCGCTTCGACAACCCCGCCGCGCACAATGCGCTGACTCACCAGATGTGGGTCGACCTGCACGACATCTGCGTCGCCCTCGCCGCCGACCCAACGGTGCGCGTCGTCACCTTCCGCGGCACCGGCGGCAGGGCGTTCATATCGGGCACCGACATCAGCGGCTTCGCCGATTTCACGGAAGGGGCGGATGGCGTCGCCTATGAGAACGAGATCGACCGGTTCATGCGCTCGATCGACCGCATCCCGGCCACGACGATCGCGATCGTCGAGGGCTGGGCGGTCGGCGGCGGCATCAACATCTCCAGCGCCTGCGACTTCCGCATCGCCACGCCCGGCGCGAAGTTCGGCTCCCCGATCGGCCGCACCATCGGCAATTGCCTGTCGAGCAGCAGCTATGCCCGGGTCGGCAGCGCGGTGGGGATCCAGATCGCCAAGCGCATGGTGCTGCTCGGCGAGATGATCGGCGCGCAGGAACTGCTGGCCAGCGGTTTCCTGTACGGCATCGCCGAACCGGAGGAGCTCGACTCGGCGGTCGAGGCACTGGTCCAGCGCGCCGCGGAAAACGCCCCCCTCACCACCCGCACGACCAAGGAGGCGATCCGCCGGATGACCTTCGATACCCTGCCGGACATCCAGGACCTGATCGCCACGGTCTATGGCAGCAACGACTTCCGCCGCGGCGTGCATGATTTCCTGGCGAAGACGAAAAAGACCCCGATCTGGACGGGCGACTGACCGGGCGGCGGCGCCACGACAGGCGGACTTGTCGTGGCGCCGTCCCGTGGCTAGACGCCCGGGTCATGACGATCCGGCAGATCATCGACGCGAAGTGCTGGTGGCGCGCTCTCTGAGCGCGGCATGTCATATTTCCATGACCCAGGCCGCTGCGTAGGCGGCCGGGACATCCCAGAAGAGGCTCATCCGACGCGGCAGCGGCTCCAACGAGAGAGTCTGTTCCCATGTCCGAGACCCCATCCGATACCGTCACCAGCCCCGCCATCATCCTGACCGGCGACCGAACCACCGGCCCGCTGCACCTGGGTCACTATGCCGGCTCGCTCCGCAACCGCGTGGCGCTGCAGGACGATCATGAGCAATATCTGCTGCTCGCCGACGCCCAGGCCCTCACCGACAATGCGCATGATCCGGCCCGGGTGCGGCACAATGTCCTCGAAGTCGCGCTGGACTATCTGGCCGTCGGCATCGACCCCAACCTGTCCACGATCTGCGTGCAATCCGCCCTGCCGGCGCTCGCCGACCTGACCATGCTCTATCTGAATTTCGTGACGCTGGCGCGGCTTGAGCGCAATCCCACGATCAAGGACGAGATTCAGGCCCGGGGGTTCGGGCGCGACATTCCTGCCGGCTTCCTCTGCTATCCCGCAGCCCAGGCGGCCGACATCACCGCCTTCAGGGCGACCCTCGTACCGGTGGGCGAGGACCAGGCGCCGATCATCGAGCAGACCAACGAGATCGTCCGTCGCCTCAACCGGCAGATCGGCCATGACCTCCTGCCCGAAGCGCGGGCACTGATCCCGCGGGTAGGGCGCCTCCCCGGTGTCGACGGCAAGGCCAAGATGAGCAAGTCCCAGGGCAATGCCATCCCCCTGTCATCGAGCGACGCCGACATCGCGGCCGCCGTGCGGCGCATGTACACCGACCCCGACCACCTCCGCGCCTCCGATCCCGGCCGGGTGGAGGGCAATGTGGTGTTCACCTATCTCGATGCCTTCGATGACGATCCCGACGCCGTGGAGGACCTCAAGGCGCATTATCGTCGTGGCGGCCTGGGCGACGTCGCGGTGAAGCGCCGGCTGGAGGACGCGCTGAAGACCCTGCTGGAACCGATTCGCGACCGGCGCGCCGCCTTCGCCCGCGATCCGGATCTGGTGATGGACATTCTTCGTACAGGCACGCGGAAGGCGCGGCTGCTCACCAACGCCACCAGAGCCGAACTGCACGAGGCGCTCGGCCTGTTCGATCTCGGATAGCCGAACGAAAACGGCCGCCCCTTTCGGGGAGCGGCCGTCTTGCGATCCGTAAAAGCCGTTACCAGCTGACGGCGATATATTTCGCCTCGGTATATTCGTGCAGGCCGTGATGCGAGCCTTCGCGCCCCAGGCCGCTCTGCTTGACCCCGCCGAACGGCGCCGCCGCATCGGACACCAGCCCGCGGTTGAGCGCGACCATGCCGGCCTCGATCCGTTCCGAAATGGCCAGCCCCTTTTTCAGGTCGCCGGTGAACACATAGGCGGCCAGGCCGAACTCCGTCGCGTTGGCCAGCCGGATCGCGTCCTCGATATCGTCGAACGGCGTGATCGGCGCAACCGGGCCGAACACCTCGGTCGTCAGGATCAGCGAGTCGGGATGGATGTCGGCGATCACCGTCGGCGGATAGAAGAACCCGTCGCCACGCGGGGTCTTGCCGCCGAGCAGGACCCGGGCGCCCCTGGCGGTGGCGTCCTCCACCAGCATCTCGATCTTGTCGATCGCTTCCTGGTTGATCATCGCGCCGCACTCGGTCGCCGCGTCATAGCCCGGGCCGACCTTGAGCGTCCCCATCTTCTCCACCAGCTTCGCGGTGAACGCGGCATAGAGGCCGCGCTGGACGTAGAAGCGGTTGGCCGCGGTGCAGGCCTCCCCCGCATTGCGCATCTTGGCGACCATCGCGCCTTCGATCGCCGCGTCGAGATCGGCGTCGTCGAGCACCAGGAACGGCGCATTGCCGCCCAGCTCCATCGAGGCGCTCAGCACATTGTCGGCGCACTCGCGCAGCAGGATCCGGCCGACTTCGGTCGAGCCGGTGAAGCTCAGCTTGCGCACGCGCGGATCGTGCAGCATCGCGCGGCACACACCCGGGGCGTCGCTGGTGTTGATCACATTGACCACGCCGGCCGGCACGCCGGCGTCGAGCATGATCTGCGCCACCGCCAGCGCCGTCAGCGGCGTCTCCGCTGCCGGCTTCAGGATCACGGTGCACCCAGCGGCCAGCGCGGGCGCGATCTTGCGGGTCGCCATCGCCGCCGGGAAGTTCCACGGGGTGATCAGCAGCGAAACGCCGATCGGCTGATATTGCACCATGATCCGGTTGGCGCCGGCCGGCGAGATCGCCAGCTCGCCATTGATGCGCACGGCTTCCTCGGCATACCAGCGGAAGAATTCGGCGGCATAGCCTACCTCGCCGCGTGCATCGGGCAGCGACTTGCCATTCTCCAGGCTGATCAGCTGGGCCAGCCATTCGGCATTGGCCATCATCCTTTCCCAGCAGGCCATCAGGATCGTGGCCCGCGCGCGGGGTGCGGTCGCTGCCCAGCCGGCGGCGGCGGCCGCGGCGGCATCGACACAGGCAAGGCCGTCGGCGACCGTCCCGTCGGCGATCGCGGTCAGCACCGTGCCGGTCGAGGGATTGACCACCTCGATCCGGCCGCGGCCGCCGCCCTCGACCCAGGCGTCTCCGATCAGCAGGTCGGTGGGGATGTCGAACGGCGCTGCGTGATCGCCGGCGGCCGGGGCGGCGTAACTGTTGAGGGATTCCATCATATTGCCTTTTGAAGGTCCAGATTCACGCCTTCGAGCAGCATCGACCGGTCGCCGGCATAGGCCGCCGCGGTGATGCTGCGCATCGCGTCGAGATCGAGAGGACGGGGGTTGTTCTTGATCAGGCGTTGCGCCTTCAGGCCGTTCTCCGCGACATAGTCCTGCATGTCTTCGGCCAGGCCGAGCTGCTTGAGCGAGATGGGGATGCCGACCGAGGCGAACAGCTCGGCGATCCCGTCGATGAAGCGCTGCGAGAGCACATCCTCGTCATCGCCCGGCGATCCCAGCCCGACGACACGGGCGAGTTCGGCAAAGGCGGGGACGGCGGCCGGACGGTTGAACTGCATGACATAGGGCAGCAGTGCCGCGACACCGTCGCCATGCGCGGTGTGCGTCAGATTGCCGACCGGATATTGCAGGGCATGCGCCGCCGCCGTCCCCGCCACGCCAAAGGCGCAGCCGGCGGCGAGCGAGCCGAGCATCAGCTGCTCGCGAGCGGCGACGTTGCTGCCGTCGTCATAGGCTGGCTTCAGGCTGTCCCACACGCACTTCACCGCCAGCTTGGCGAAATGGTCCGACAGGGCGTTCTTGCCGACGAACACATGCTCCTGGGTGAGCGTCGCGTCGACCGGGCGGGCGAGCGCCGTGAAGGCCTCGACCGCATGAGTCATCGCGTCCGACCCCGAACAGGCGGTCAGGCCCTTCGGGCAGGTGATGGTCAGCTCCGGATCGCAGATCGCCGCCATCGGGATCAGATAGGGGCTGGCGATGCCGACCTTGGCGCCGAGCTCATGATCCGAGACCACCGCCACCGGCGTCACTTCGGAACCCGTGCCCGAGGTGGTCGGCACCGCGACCAGCGGCAGCACCGGGCCCGGCACCTTGAACTCGCCATAATAGTCGCTGATCCGCCCGCCATGCGCGAGCAGCACCGCGACGACCTTGGACAGGTCCATGCAGCTGCCCCCGCCGACGCCGAGCACGACATCCGCGGTAAAGCCGCGAACCTGCTCGACGCATTCCAGGATCGAGTCGATCGGCAGGTCGGGCTGGGTCTGGTCATAGACATGCACGTCGACCCCGGCGGCGGCGAGATCGGCGAGCATCGTCGCGAATTCGGGATCGGCGCTCAGCCGGGCATCGGTGCAGATCAGGGCCCGCTTGCCGAGCGAGGCAGTGACAGCGCCGATGGCGCGGCGCTGCCCGGCACCGAACAGGACAGAACGGGGAAGGCGCATGGCGCCGAAAATGGTCATTGGAAGCCTACCGAGCGAGAGTGTGGAAAAAAGCGCATGATCAGTTCGTGCCGCCTGGGGCACCGTTCCGTCGGAGCCGGGCGATGACGTCCGCCCGCTTCTGGATGGGGACGACCGCAAAAACATATGTCGCAGCGGGCACGACCTGGCGCGGCGGGGCGATGGACCACCCCGCGCAGCGCGGCGCTCGATGCGCCGGTCCCGGCCGTCGGCAGGACCAACGTTGTCAGGCGATCAGAATATCGCATTCGCACTCCAGCACGCAACATGGCAGTCATTGCCTCGCTTCCGGACTTGAACTGGCGATGGAGCCGGTACGATCCCCCAGCCCCTCGCAACGATCGATGGCGCGCGCGCGCATCCGTCACCACTCATCCATCGGCAGGCTCGAGCCGATAGAGGCGGCGCGACGCGTCGACGGTAAGGCACAGGATGGCGGCGGCGAGCGCGAGGCCCGCGATGATCCCGAACGCTGCGCCCCAGCTGTAGGATTTCACCACATAGGGGGTCGCGACTACCGCCAGGGACGCGCCGATATTGCCGAGCGTGTTCATCACCGCCGAAGCCGACCCGGCGAACTCGCCGCCGACATCGAGCGTCACCGCCCAGGACACGCCCACGGTCAGCTCCAGGGCAAATACGCCGAGGCAGAACCAGGCGATGCTGATCATCGGATCGGCCGCCAGGGCCGCCAGGGTCACCGCGACGCTCGACAGGCCGAAACCGATGACCGATACGATCCGGCGCGAGAATTTCACATTGCCGGTGCGCTTCAGGATCAGGTCCGAGGCGAGCCCGCCCGAAATGTCCCCGATCAGGCCGGCGATCAGCGGCAGGCTCGCGTAGAAGCCCATCTGCGCAAGATCGAAGCCGCGCGCCGCGCTCAGATATTTGGGAAACCAGCTGAGGAAGACGCCGATGTCGTAGCCATAGCAGAAATACATGGCCGAGAGCAGCCAGGTCTGCGGATTCGACAGGATCTGCCCCCAGGGCACGGTCCGCTTGCCCTTGGCGAAATGGCCGAGCGCGCCCGTGATCGTGTCCCGCTCGCCCTCATTGACCAGCGGATGTTCGTACGGCGTATTGCGGTAGAAGCGATACCAGCACAGCGCCCAGACCACGCCCACCACCGCAAAGATCAGGAAGGGCGCGCGCCAGCTGTACGCGGCGATCAGCGCCACCACCATGACGGGCGTGACTGCCCCGCCGAAGCGCGATCCGGCATGCGTCGCCCCCTGCGCCAGGCCCCGCTCCGACGGCAGCATCCAGCGCGAGAGCGCCCGGTTGGCGATCGGGAACGCACCCGCCTCGCCCATGCCGATCAGGAACAGGCAGATCGCCATCGAGGTGGCGCCCCAGGTGAAGGAGGTGAGCGCGGTGAAGGTCGACCACCAGATGACCACCCCGGCCATGGCCAGCCGCGGGCCGATCCGGTCGCCCAGCCAGCCGCCCGGAATCTGGAACAGCGCATAGGCGATCTGGTAGCAGAACAGCACCCAGCCCATGGTGATGGTGGTGAAGCCGAACTCCTGCTCGATCGACGGCACCGAGGCGGAAAGCAGCACCCGGTCCATATAGGTGATGAAATAGGCGGCGATGACGAAGCCGAGCACCATGTAGCGCACCCGCGACGCGCGCGGCCCGCCGGTGACGATCGCCGACAGCGGAAGCGGAGTCAGGCTCATTTGGCTGGCCCGCACGCATCGGCGGGGCGGCCGACACAGGTCTGCCAGATCGTCGGCACGCTCTCGCCCGCGATGAGCACCCGGTCGATCGCGCGGGTGTTGCGGATGTCGCGGGTCGGATCCCGGTCGAGCACGAGCAGGTCAGCGGCCTTGCCCGGCTGGATCGTGCCGACATTGGCCGCCCCCATGAACCGGGCGTTGCTCCCGGTCGCGGCGGTCAGCGCCTGGAGCGGCGTGATGCCGGATCGAACCATCAGCTCCAGTTCCCAATGCGCGAAATAGCCCGGGAAGCGCGCGGTCGGGCCGCTGTCGGTGCCCATGCCATAGGGGATGCCGGCCTTCGCCTCGCGGCCGAAATTCTCCATCGCGGTCTTCAGCACCGCCGGATATTTCGGGAAATTCGGGCCCGAGGCGAGGCGCTTGCGCCGCTCGGGATTCTTCAGGTCGGCCACGACCTGCGGCGTCACCCCGCGCGAAAAGAAGGGGTCGTCGACGAACGGGAGCAGGTCATAGGTGAAGCTCGCCTCGCGGCTGAGCGTCGCCGCCATCTGCCACACGCCCTTCGCCTTCATCGCCGCGAGCAGCCGGGCGTCGACCGGCTTGTCGCGGACTGAATGCGCAAAGCCGTTCACGCCCTCGCGCGTCAGCTCGGCGGCATTGTCGTAATAGTAGACATGCGCCACGGCCTTCTTGCCGTCCTTGTGCGCCTCGGCGATCACTGCGCTGCTGATCGCAGGCGGCATGCGGTCCGGCAGCGATCCGAATTCGTCGTCGACCCACAATTTGATGAAATCGGCGCCCTTGGCGACCTCGCGATCGACCATCGCCCTCGCGTCGGCGGGCGTCGCGACCTGCGCCGGCAGCCCGGGCACGCCGCCATAGCTGCCCTGGAACACCACGCCGCGGCCTGCGGTCCAGACCCGCGCGCGCCCGGCCGGGCCGGCACGGATATCGCGCACGATGGCATGGATCTCGTCCTTGTCGGTGCCGAGCACCTGGACCGAGGTCACGCCATAGGCGGCATAGAGGCGGAGCTGGCGCTCGACGCTTTCCGGCGTGTAATATTTCAGGTCCTGCGCGATGCCGTCGACCAGCCCCAGATGGACATGGTTGTCGATCAGGCCGGGCATGACGAACTTGCCCGCGAGATCGTCGACCTTCACGCCCTTGGGCACCTTCAGCCGCGCGGCAGGGCCGACCCAGCTGATCTTGCCGTCGCGGACGATCAGCGCCGCGTCGCGCACCGGCGCCCGGCCGGTGCCGTCGATCAGGGTGAAGTGGGAAAATGCTTCGGTCTTCGCCGTCGCGGGCGCGGCAGCGATCGCTCCCGCCGTCAGCGCCAGCGCGCGCACCAGGTTAGAAACTCGCATGGGACCCGCTCCATTTGCTCGGGGCATTGCCGGCCCCGTTGTTTGATTGCGTCGGCATCGGCATGGCCGCAGGCGCGCCGGGGCGATCCCGCAAGGGGATGGGCGATACCGGCGCAGGGGTAGGATACCGGCGCGGGGCGGCACGGCGCCCCCCCGGATAGCTGAAAGGGGTGGAGCGGCACGGCGTCGCGACGCGGCGTGCGGGGCGCGCCGGCTCTTCGCGCGTGGCCCGGGCGTGAAGGACAGGGGCCATGCGGCTGGCGCCGGGATGGTATCCCCTGCGCATCTGTTCCCGCTGGCCGATCTTCATGGTTGGTCTTGTTCCGCTTGGGTAGGGAAAAAACTGCCCGCCCCCGCAAAGGGGCGGGCAGGCAGGAGGGATCAGAACTTGGCGCGGAGGCCCACCGAGATGAGGCGTCCGAGCGGGTTCGAGACGAACCCGTTATAGCCGAACGCACCACCGATGATGCCCGCCGTGTTGCCGCTGTAGAAAGGCGGATCGCTGTCGAAGAGGTTCTTCACGTCGATATAGGCCTGCCAGCCATTGAACATGCTCTCGTTCTTGAGCGTATACTGGACGTGCAGGTCGAAGGTATTGTCCGGCTTCACATGATCGCCGCCGCCGGTCGGATTGCCCTTCGAGTCGACCGTGATCGGCAGGATCGAGGTGCTGATCCAGTTGCGGTAGCCACCCGTGTGATTCCAGAACAGGTCGGCGGAGAAGCCGCCCATTTCCCAGCCCAGCTGCGCACGGTTCTTGAACTGGATCGACGGGAAGGTCGTGTTGTAACCCGACGTGTTCAGGATGCTGAAGTCGCTGCCGCCCCCGAAGTTCTGCTTGAACTTGGTGAAGTAGGTCAGCGCGCTGCCGAAGGTGAAGGTGCCGAAGTCACCGATCGGCGTGCGATAGGTGAAGCTGGCATCGATCCCCTCGACCGTCAGGTTGAGCGCGTTGCGCGAGCTCTGGTCGAGGAGGAAATAGACCTGCGCCGGCACCGCGCCGGAGATGGTCGCGCCATTGGCGATGTTGGCGAAGGTATCGATCTGCGCCTGGGTGCAGGTCGTCGGGCAGAGCGTCAGCAGGTCGTGCAGGCCGGCCGAGTTGACGATCGCGGTCGGGCTCGGCGAGCTCACGCCGCCGACGAACTTGTTGTGGAAGAAGGTCGCCGACGCGATGAAGCCCGGCATGAAGCGCGGGGCGAGATCGATACCGAACGAATAGCTCTCGCCGGTCTGCGGCACCTCGTTGGTGAAACCACCGCCGAGCTGACGCCGCAGGCCCTGGTTCGCGGCGAGGCCGATCGTGCAGGTCGTCGCGTTGCACGAGGCGCCCGGGATCGACGTGACCGTCGGGTAGTTCGCGATCGGGACGATGATGTTCTGCCCCTGCACCCCGACGCTGCCCGAAGCGTAGAGATAGCCCTGGGTCGGATCGCCGATCACGGCCAGCGGCGGCGCCACGAACGCTGTCGCATAGTTGCCGCGCAGCTTGACGCCCTCGACGATTTCCCAGTTCGCGGCGAACTTCGGGTTCGTCGTGTGGCCGACATCGCTATAGCTGTCGTACCGGCCGGAAATGTCGATGTCGATCTTGTGCATCAACGGGATTTCCATGTCCGGGGAGATCAGCGGCACGACGATTTCGGCATAGGCCGACGACACGGTGCGATGGTAATAATATTGCCGGAAGGACGATCCGGTAACGGTCGGGCCGGTATTGTTGGCGCCGTTGATCTTCTGCGTTTCCTCAGCCCAGTAATATTCACCGCCGAACGCCAGCTTGACCTGGCCGGCGGGCAGGTTGAACAGCCCGCCCTGGAAATCCAGCTTGATCTGGTTGAACGTGTTGTAGTTCGTGTTCTGGGTGTCGGCGCCATAGAGCGAGCGCAGCGTCGCCGCCGAGGTGCGGTTGGCCGCGCCGGTATTCCATACGTCGAGCGCATTGGCCGCCGTGAGCGGCAGGTTCAGCGCGATCACATTCTGCCCGGCAATGTCGCTCGTGGTGGGATTGCCGCTGGTCTGCGCGGTGCCATTGAGCGCGAGCAGGGCGCAGGCGGTGCAGAAGCCGTCGATCGTGTTGAGCGCCGAGCGGTTCTTGCCGAAGGCGTCGCTGAGCTTCACGCTCCAGCTGTCGGTGATGTCATACTCGGCGACGGCGGTTGCGTAGAGCGAATCCTCCTCGGACTCGCTCTTGCCGTACTGGCCGTCGGCGCGGGTCGCGAGCCAGGTGATCGTTTCGCGGGTGGCGTTGGGGGCGCCGGCCGGCGCAACGAAGAACGGATTGACCTGGCCGGGAAGGTTGACGGCACCGAGGCCGCCGGTGCCGAACACCGTCGCGCTGGTGATCGATCCGGGTCCGTTGAGCTGCGACGTCTTCTGGTTGTTGTAGTTCATCATCGCCGTCACCCGGAAGCGATCGGAGAACTCGTTATAGACCTTGAACAGCGCGTTGGCGCGATACTGGCCAGACAGCAGCACGGTGTAGATCGAGTTGTTGCAGGGCGCATTGTCCGCGTTGTTGACGACCGGGGTCGTCGCGCTCGGCGACAGATAGGTGCCCGAGGGTACGCTGCCGGACGAAACCGCGTTGACCGTGATCGTCGCCGGATTGCAGGCATAGCTGTTGGTGTTGCGGCCGCCGATCGGGCGGTAGTCGCCCATGCTCGAAAAAGCGCGATCGCGGTTATAGAGCGGGCTGGCATTGCTGTACTGGCCGGCGATGTAGACACCGCCGGTGTCCCACTTCTTGCCCCAGATGAAGTTGATATCGTAATTGTGATACTTGTCGGCGAAGCCGTAGCGGGCGTTCGCCTCGAGGCCGTCAAAGGTCTTGCGCGTGATATAGTTGACCACGCCTGCGACCGCGTCCGAACCATAGACTGACGATGCGCCGTCCGCGAGGACCTCGACGCGCTCGATCGCGCTCACCGGGATGATGTTGGGATCGGTCTGGGCGAACTGGGTGCCACCGCCCGGCAGGCGCAGGCCGTCCGCGATCACCAGCGTGGTGTTGGACGAGGAGCCCGCGAGGCTGTGGATCTGCGGCGAATAATAGGAATAGCCGTTTTCGCCCTGCGCGACCGAGCCCGAGGTCGTGATCGCCGGAACAGTGTTGGTCAGTTCCGACAGGTTGATCGGCGCGGTCTTCTCGATCGTCGCCTGGCCGACGGATACCAAGTTCGAGCCGATCGGCGCGACACCCTTGATGCTGGTGCCGGTGACGATGATGTCCTTGCTGGTATCGACATCCGATCCGTCCGGCAGCTGCGGCAATGGCGCATCGTCCGCTGCGGCGGGCCTTTGCGCGGTCGAACTGCTCTGCGCGAAGGCGCTGCCCGGCAGCAGCGCGAGCGCCGCTGACAATGCCATCACGGAGCCACTCAATTTGATTCTGGACGAGAAGCGCATCCCCGTTCCCCCTTTCAGACTGGTTATCCTCTAATCCCCGATCTGATCTTATTTGAGATTTGATATCATATATGATCGAGAATCGACGCTTTCCTACGTGCGCTTCGGGCATGCGTCAACCCGCGGCGCGAAACGCCGCGCCGCGTCCACTTCAAGTCACTGATATATCTAGAAGATATGGCACCCGACTGTTGGCGATTCCCGGCCGGAAAAAGGGCCTTGTCGTGTCGAGATCAGCGCGCCTCGGCGAGCAATTCCCGCGCAGTTGCGCTCGTCCAGTCCATCCCGCCCGTCATCCGCCAGACCTCATGACCCGTCGAATCATAGAGGATGCTGGTCGGCAGCTCGGCATTATAGGCGGTGCTCAGCCCCACCTCGGGATCGAGATAGGGCTTGAGATGGGCGAGCCCCTTTGCGGCGAAGAAGGGCGTGACCTTCTCCGCCCCGCCGAGATCCTGGCTCACCGCGACGACGGTCATGTCGCGCGCCAGCCTGTCGAGCGTCGGCATCTCGGCAACACAGGGTGCGCACCAGGTCGCCCAGAGGTTGAGCAGCACCGGCTTGCCGCGGAACGCGGCGACCGAGGTCGGCGCGCCCGAAGGATCCTTGAACGACACCGCCGGCGCCGCCTCGCCCTTATGGCTGCGGTCGAGCGTGCCGATCGTATCGACGATCACCTTCTCGCCCTCCCTGGGCCCGGAGGTCGCCGCGGGGGCTGCCGGCACGGCAGGCGTGGCCTTTGCTTGCTCCGGGGCGGAGACTTGCCTATCGCAGCCGCCGATCAGCAGGCCGAGGCCCAGGAGACACGAGATCGTCGAGCGGAAGGACATGTCGGACGCATCCAATGCCATGTGGGGCGGCCGCTTCGCCGAAGGGCCGGCTGCGGTGATGCGCGAGATAAATGCGTCGATCCCGTTCGACAAGCGTCTCTGGCGCCAGGACCTCGCCGGATCGAAGGCCCATGTCGCGATGCTCGGCGCGCAGGGGATCGTATCGGCGGAGGACGCCGCCGCCATCGCCGCCGGGCTCGATACGGTGGCAGCCGGCTATGAAGCGCATGGCGTCGCCGAGGACCTGATCCTCGAAGACATCCATATGCAGTCCGAGGCGCGACTCGCCGAGGCGATCGGGCCAGTCGCCGGGCGGCTTCACACGGCCCGCTCGCGCAACGATCAGGTTGCGACCGACTTCAAGCTCTGGGTGCGCGACGCGATCGATTCGGTCGAGGTGGGGCTGGTGCATTTCCAGCAGGCCCTGCTCGCCCGCGCCGAGGAACATGCCGACAGCGTTATGCCCGGTTTCACCCATCTGCAGAGCGCGCAGCCCGTGACGCTCGGCCACCATCTGATGGCCTATCACGAGATGATCGCGCGCGACCGCAGCCGCTTCGCCGACGCGCGCGCGCGGATGAACCTGTGCCCGCTCGGTTCGGCCGCGCTGGCCGGCACCGGCTTTCCGATCGACCGCGCCATGACCGCCGCCGCGCTTGGCTTCGACGGGCCGACGCGCAATTCGCTCGACGGCGTCTCCGACCGCGATTTCGCGATCGAGTATCTCACCGCCGCGGCACAGTGCGCGCTGCATCTGTCTCGGCTCGCCGAGGAATTCATCCTCTGGGCGTCGCAGCCCTTCGGCTTCATCTCGCTGTCCGATCAATGGTCGACCGGCTCCTCGATCATGCCGCAGAAGCGCAACCCCGATGCCGCCGAGCTGGTCCGCGGCCATTCGGGGCGGATCATCGGCTGCCTCACCGCGCTGATGATCACGATGAAGGGCCTGCCGCTCGCCTATTCGAAGGATATGCAGGACGACAAGCCGCCGGTGTTCGAGGCGCACGACCTGCTCGCCCTGTCGATCGCGGCGATGACCGGCATGGTCGAGAGCGCGACCTTCCGCACCGACCGGATGCGCGGCCTCGCTGAATCCGGCTTCGCCACAGCAACCGATCTTGCTGACTGGCTGGTGCGCGAGGCGGGCGTGCCGTTCCGCGAGGCGCATCATATCACCGGCCGCGCGGTGAAGCGCGCCGAGGAGCTGGGCATCGCGCTCGACAAGCTTTCGCTTTCCGCACTGCAGGCAATCGATGCGCGAATCGACGAACGCGTCTATGGCGTGCTCAGTGTCGATGCGTCGGTCGCGAGCCGGACGAGCTTCGGCGGTACCGCGCCGGTGCAGGTTCGCGCCGCGATCGCTGCGGCGAGGAAGGAAAACGGGTCATGAGGATCGCGATCGTGCTGGGTGCCGCGCTGGTACTGTCGGGCTGCGGCGCCTCCAAGGGCCTGCGGCCGGCCAAAGGCGAGGCACTGCCGCCCGCACCCTACGGCGCCAAGGCAGCGCCCACCGCCGAGCAATTGCTCAAACCGAGCAACCAGGCCCGCCCCGCCCGCAGCGACGAGCTCCTCAAAAGTTCCGAAGACCGCCGCAGCGACGATTTCGACCTCCCGCCGAATTGAACCCATGGACCATTTCAGTCTGATTGACGGCGCGATGCACGCCGAAAGCGTGCCGCTCGCGCTCATCGCCGAGCAGGTCGGCACGCCCGTCTACGTCTATTCGCGCGCGACGCTGACGCGCCATGCCCGCGTGTTCCGTGAGGGACTTGCTGGCGTCGAGCGCCCCCATTTCGCCTATGCGATCAAGGCTAATCCCAATCTCGCGGTGCTGAAGGTGCTCGCCGACGAAGGCTATGGCGCCGATGTCGTCTCGGGCGGCGAACTCGCGCGCGCGCTCGCCTCCGGCATGAAAGCCGAGGACGTGGTGTTCTCCGGCGTCGGCAAGACCCGCGCCGAGTTGCAGCGCGCGCTCGACGCAGGCCTCGGCCAGTTCAATCTTGAGCTGGAAGAGGAAGGCGAGGCGCTCTCCGGGCTCGCCGTTGCAAGCGGTAGGCGCGCCAACGCGACCCTGCGCGTGAATCCGGACGTCGATGCCGGAACGCATGCCAAGATCTCGACCGGCAAGCGCGAGAACAAGTTCGGCGTGCCGATCGATCAGGCACCCGCGATCTTCGGTCGCCTCGCGGCCCTGCCGGGCCTGGCGATGCGCGGCATCGCGATCCATATCGGCAGCCAGCTGTTCGATCTCGCCCCGCTCGAGGCAGCGTATCGTCGTGTCGGCGAGCTGGTCGCGCAGCTTCGCGCCGCCGGCCATCCGATCGAGCGCGTCGACCTCGGGGGCGGGCTCGGTGTCCCCTACAAGGCTGGCGACAATCCGCCGAGCCCCGCCGAATATGGCGCGATGGTCGCGCGGGTCACCAAAGGGTGGGATGTCACCCTGATGTTCGAACCCGGCCGCGTGATCGCAGGCAATGCCGGCGTGCTACTGACTCGGGTGATCTGGGTGAAACCGGGGGTCGTCCATCCCTATGTCATCGTCGACGCCGCGATGAACGACCTGATGCGCCCCGCGCTGTACGATGCCTGGCATGATTTTGCCGCCGTCAGGCCAACCGGGGCGCGGATGATCGCCAATATCGCCGGGCCAGTGTGCGAGAGCGGCGACACCTTCGCGATGGCGCGCGAGATCGACGCGGTGAAATCGGGTGACCTCGCGGTGTTCCGCACCGCCGGCGCCTATGGCGCGACCATGGCGAGCACCTATAACAGCCGCGGGCTGGTGCCCGAGGTGATGGTCGATGGCGACAAATATGCGGTCGTCGCGGACAGGATCGCCCCCGAGACGATCATCGCGGCCGAGCGCTTGCCGGAGTGGCTGACCGCGTGACCCTGCACAGCCTGCCGCTGTTCGTGCGGCTGGCGGGCCGGCCGGTGATTCTGCTGGGCGAGGGTGAAGCGGCGGATTCGAAACGCCGCCTGCTGGAGCGCGCGGGCGCAGTGATCGGAGGCGAAGATGCCGCTGCGGCGCTGGCCGTAGTGGCGATCAGCGACGAACGCCTCGCCGGCGCGGCAGTCGCGCGGCTCAGGGTGCGCGGCATTCTCGTCAATGCGGTCGACCGGCCTGACTGGTGCGACTTCACCCTTCCCGCGATCGTCGATCGCGATCCGGTGCTGGTCGCGATCGGTACCGGCGGTGCGTCGGCTGGCCTCGCGGCGGCCTTGCGGCAGAGGCTCGAGACGCTTCTCCCGGCCCATCTCGGCGATCTGGCAACCGCGCTGGCCGATGCCCGCGCCGCGATCCGGCACAAGCTTCCCGCGCTGGACGATCGCCGCCGCGCGCTCGGTGCCGCCCTTGCCGCCGGCGGCCCGCTCGATCCACTGGCGGCAACGCCAAAGGCGGTGCAAGCCTGGCTGGACGATCCTCGGGACGCTGCCGGCGATCGCCTTGTCACGATCCGCCTCCGATCCGGCGATCCCGACGACCTCACGATCCGGGAGGCGCGCATGCTGGCGCTGGCTGACCGGGTCTATCATCGCACGGACGTGCCGGCCGCGATTCTCGACCGCGTGCGCGCTGATGCCGCGCGGATCATTTGCACCCGGTCGCCGGTTGAGCCCGGTCCGGGGCTTGCGATCTATCTGGAGTTGCCATGAGCGGTTTTGCGTATCGGGTGCGAAGCGGCAAGGCGGAACGGCTGGAGATCAGGCAGGCGCTGGAATGCGAAGCCGATCTGGTCTGGGTCCATCTCAGCACGAATAACGAACATGCCCAAGCCTGGCTCAACGACGAAGCCAAGGCGCCCGACTACATCGTCGATGCGCTCACCGCCACCGAGACGCGCCCGCGCTGTGACGCTCTGGGCGAGGGTGCCTTTCTCAACCTGCGCGGCCGATCCAGCGAGGAGACGACCTCGTCCGATCCGCTCGCATCCGTCCGGATCTGGGCGACGGCGGGACGGGTCATCTCGGTGACGCGACGCGCGCTGATCGCCGTCGACGATGTCGTCGAGGCGATCGAAGGCGGCGGGATTCGAGATCCCGGCGACCTGATCGCCGAATTCGCCACCGCGATCACCCGCAACCTCGATCCCGAGGTCGCCGATCTCGGCGATACGCTTGACGATTGCGAGGCCGATCTCGATGCCGACAAGGTGTTCGAACTACGCCGCCACGTCACCAAGGTGCGCGTCGCCGCGATCGGCTACCGACGCTTCCTTGCGCCGCAACGCGCAGCGCTGGAAAAGCTCGCCTCGCTGCCGTGCGATTGGCTGCAGGACGATGACCGGCTTCATCTCAACGCAGCAGCCGACCGCGCCGCGCGAATGGCTGAAGAGCTGGAGAGCATCCGGGAGCGCGCCGCGCTGATGCACGAAGCACTGACTGACCTGCGCGCCGAGCAGATCGACAGCCGCGCGCTGATCATCTCGATCGCGGCCATGATCTTCCTGCCGCTGACCTTCATCACCGGCCTGTACGGGATGAACGTCAAGGGCTTGCCCTATGCCGAGGAACCCTGGGCGTTCGATGCGATCATGGCGATCTGCACGCTCATATCCGTCGTCATCATTATCTATTTCGTGCGCCGCCACTGGTTCGGCCGCGGTTGATCGAAAAACCTGGCTGCCGTAGATCAGCCGGCACTGAGGCGCTCAACCTCTTCGTTCAATGCCTGGATCGAGGCGATCAGTCGCTGGCGGTCGGCGCGGGTCGCGGCAAGCGCTGTCTTCGCCTCGCCCAGTTCCATTGCGCGCGCGGCAATGCGCGCATCGAGCGTTGCGTTCGAGCGCTTCAGTTCGGCGATGCGCCGTGCCCGGGCCAGTACGCGATCGATCCTCGCCGCGAGCACTTCGAAGGCGAAGGGTTTCGCGACGTGATCGTCGGCGCCCGCCGCCAACGCTTCCACCGCCGCTGCCGGATCGCTGCGACCGGTGACCATGATAACCGGCAGATCGGCGGTGTCGCGACTGCCGCGAATTTCGGTAAGGACATGGATGCCGGACATGCGCGGCATCACCATGTCGAGCAGCACGAGATCGAAACCACGTGCAGCGATCAGGTCGAGCGCCTCAGCGCCGTTATCGCTGAGCGCAGTGAGATACCCCAGATGCGCGAGCCGGCGACCGATCACGTTGAGATTGGTCCGGCTGTCATCGATCGCGAGGATGGTGCGCACCGGTCCACGGCGCGCGGCCGAATCCAGATTGCCGAAAAGCTCCATCAGGCGAAATCCCCTAGATCAGGCCTTCATCCTAAGGCTCGGCGGGTCACGATTTGGTTAATTGCGCCGCAACCAGGATCAGGCAGCGCGCACGGTGCGCCACGCCTGGCCGATTTCGTCGAGCGTCGCCGCGACGTCCCGAAATGGCGCCGGGTCGTTGCCGATGCTCGCATCGACGATCGTTCGCCGCGCGCCGGCATAGAGACGACTGAGCGTCTGCGCGACCTCGCCTCCGGCTTCGTGGTCGAGCCCGGCTTCGAGCGCGAAGAGGATTGCGGTCGCGCGAGTCACCTTGTCGCTCTTGGTCTTGGTCTGGTGATGCTCGGCGGCCCAGGCGGCGGCGCGCAACGCATGGATCGCCTCCTCGTAGAGCAGCTGGATGAGCGCTGCGCCATCGGCCTCGGTGGTCCGGCCGACCAGGTCGATCTGACGATAGGTCGCGTCCGGATCGCGCAGGATGCTGGCATAGTTTCCCATCAGCCTTTGCTCGCATTCCACGCGGCGACCTGCTGCGTGAGATAGGCTTGGGTCGCCTTGTACGAGGCAACGCGCGCATCGGTGGCCGCGAACTGCGCGGTCAGCCGCGTACGGAGCGCGTCTTCCTGCGTGGTGATCTTGGTCTGCTGGTCGGCGAGCGACGCCTGCAGCTTGGTGTAGCGGTCGGCGCTCGCCCCGAGGCCATAGGTGCTGCTGGTCGCCGATGTGGTGATCGCGGCGAGCGCCGCGCCCAGGCCGTCGCCGCTCGCGGCGGTACCGTCCGCGAACATCGTCTCGACCGCCGACGGATATTTGGTCAGCGCGGTGGATAATCGATCAGCGTTGATCGAGAGCGTACCATCCCGGTTGGTGCCGACGCCGATGTCGGCAAGCGTGGTCGGCGCGCCCGTGGCTGCCCCTGTCGAAAGCTTGGTGAGGGTCAACTGGGCAAGCGAGCGGGTGAGCGATTTAGCGGCGGGATCCGCATAGAGCGCTCCGCTCGCCGGATCGGTCTCCTGCTTCACCACGGCCAGCAGCTGATTATAGGTATCGACGAAATTGGTGACCGCCTCCGAGATGCTTGCGCTTGGCGATTGCGTCCCGAGCGTCACATTGGTGCCGACTGCGGCGCTAACCAGGTCAAGCTTTACCCCGGGGATCAGGTCGCTGATTGAATTGGTGGAGCGCTTGAGGGCGACGCCATCGACGGCGACGATCGAATCCTTAGCCGCGCTCCCGATTGTCGTGCCGGTCGCTCCGACGCCGACATTGAGTGCCGAAAGCCCCTCGTAGCCGGCATTTTCGGTCGCGGTCAGCGTGAAGGCCTGGCTCGCGCCGGTCACGCCCTTCAACAGGAGCCGAGATCCGTCGGAATCGCTGACGACGCTGGCGGTAACCCCCGCGTTGCGCGCGTTGATCGCCGCAGCGATGCCGTCGAGGCTCGAATTGGTCGAGGTGATCGCGATGTTGATCGGGGTGCCGCTGCCCGGCGTGAAGCCGGTCATGGCGCCGTCGGCCACGGTCGCAGTGCCGAGAGTCAGCGTCAGCATCCCGGTGCCGATCGATGCGGTCTTGTCCGCGATGGGCCCGGTCGCGGCCGATTGCGCGGTAGCGAGCTGACGAACCTCGACCGAGGCGGAGAAGCCGGCAAGCTTGGCGCCGGAAAGGGCACTCACATTCAGGACGCCGGTGTTCGAACTGGTCGGCTGCGTCGCGAGCGTACCGCCCTTTACCAGCGTGGTCATCGCACTCGAGAAGGTGGTAATGCCGCTCTTGATCTGGCTCACCCCCGAAATCTGCGCGGTGAGCTTCGTGTTCGTGTTGGTAAGCGTGGTGAGCTTGTTGGCGAACTGGGCATCGACCAGCTGGTTGGCGAGCGCCGTGAAATCCACCCCTGAGCCGGCCCCGAGCGTGTTCGAGATGGACGTGGACGTTGTCGACGTACTCGAGACGGACGTGGTCACCGGGAATCCTTCTCTGGAAGCTTCATCAGGGATATCGGCCGCGCGGCTGTGATCTTTAGGATTGTTTCACCCCGTTTTCGTCGAACCGGGCAGTTTCCGGCACCGCCACGGGCGGCGGGCTGCCACCGGCCTGCACGTTGATGCCGAACACAAAGGCAAGGATCGTCGCGATGGCGAGATACAGGTCGTCGCGCACCTCCTGCCCTTCGCGGCTGGTATAATAGATCGCGCGCGCGACGGCGGGATATTCGAGGATCGGCACCTTGGATTCGGCAGCGAGCTCGCGGATGGCGAGCGCCATCACGCCCCGGCCCTTCGCGACCACTACCGGGACCTGATCATTCTCGCGATCGTAGCGCAGTGCCACGGCGAAATGCGTCGGGTTGGTGAGAACGACATGCGCCTCGGCCACTGCCTTGCGCACGCCGCGCTTCATCACTTCGCGCTGCCGCTGGCGAATCGCGCCCTTGGCCTCGGGCGAGCCCTCGGTCTCCTTGTTCTCGTCCCGGATCGCCTGCTTGGTCATGCGCAGCTTGCCGAGCAAGCGGATGATCTGGATCGGCACGTCGATGCCCGCGATCAGCATCAGGCCGCCGGCCATGGCGAAGAGGACGCCCAGGAAGGTGCCTCCCAGCGCGCCGACCGCACCTTCCACGCCCGAGGAGACCAGCCCGATCGAGCTTTTCGAGACCCTCCACAGCATATAGGCGCCGATCGAGCCGAGCAGCATGACCTTGAGCAGCGACTTGGCCAGCTCTATCCAGCCTTGCGGCCCGAAGATCCGCTTCAGCCCCGATGCCGGATTGATCCGCGAGGCCTTGGGCGCGAGCAGCGTGCCGTTGAAGCTCAGCGATCCGAGGCCGGCCTGGCTGAGGATCGCCGCGACGAGCGTCACCGCGAACAGCGACCCGATCGCGGGCGCGAGCTTCCATCCGGAATCGAGCAACGGCCTGAAGGGCGAGAAGTCCTCGATATCGCTGCGGCCAAACTGGAAGCTGGAGGCCATCAGCGCCTTGCACGCCCCGATCAGCGATGGACCGGCCAGCGCGAGCCAGCCGCACCCCGCCATCACCACCAGCGCAGTCGCGAACTCGCGGGACCGAAGGACGTCGCCCTGCTCGGCCGCCTCGCGCTTGCGCTTGGGAGTCGGGGCTTCTGTCTTTTCGCCGAACTCTTCCGACATCAGCCAAGCACCAGGCTGCGGGTCGCGGCGAGCCCCTGGTCGATGATGACCATCATATAGTCACCCATCGCCGGGAAGGAGAGCGCAAGCGCGACGACGCCGACCGCAAGGCTGGTCGGCAGGCCGATCGCGAACAGGTTGAGCGCCGGGGCGGAGCGCGAAAGCATGCCAACCACCAGGTTGAGGCAGAGCAGCAGGAAACCGACCGGCAGTGCGAGCAGCAGTCCCGCCATGAAGATATAGCCGCCGAAAAAGGCGATGTCCCTGAGCTGGGCAGCCGTCAGCCAGGCGGCGCCGACCGGCAATACGTCATAGCTCTTCACGATCATCTCGACGAGCAGCAGGTGGCCGTTCATCGCGAGAAACAGCAAGGTAAGCATCATCGTGAAGAACTGGCCGAGCGCCTGGGTCGAGCGGCCGTTCAGCGGATCGATCGCCGAGGCGAAGCCGATGCCCATCGACGTGCCGATCACCTCGCTCGCGATCATCGGGGCGGCAAAGGCGATCTGCAGGATGAAGCCCATCGCGAAGCCGACCAGCGCCTCGGCCGCGACCGCGAGGACAGTGGCAAAGCCGAAGACCTGCGCGGGCGGCGTCACCGGGTGCACGGCAAGCACCAGGACGCCGACCGCGCCCGACAAGGTGACGCGCACCGTGACCGGGATCGAGACGGCGCTGAATACCGGCGCGGCGATGAATGCGGCACCGATGCGCACCATCACGAAGATCAGCGCCCAGAGCCGCGGCTCGATCGAGAGGCCGAAGCCGAGCACGCTCATCGGACGAGATCGGGAATCCGCTCGAAGATACCGACCGTGAAATCGCTCAACAGGCCGAGGATCAGGCTGCCGAAGATCATGATCGATACCGCAACGACGATCAGCTTGGGGACGAACGACAGGGTCTGTTCGTTGATCGAGGTCGCTGCCTGGATCATGCCGGTGATCAGCCCCGCGAACAGGGCAGGGATCAGGATCGGTGCCGCGGCGATGATGTCGCCGAGCACGTTGATGCCGATTTGGTAGGGGATTGCCCCGAATGCCGGGACCGTCAGGTCGGTGAGCTGGATCTGGGGAAGGTGGACGACCGTGGGGCGGGTGTCCTGGCTGGGCATCAGTGGGCTGACGGCTATCACGCCGGCCCCGGCGAGCGCGATGCTGGTTTTGTAGAG
>CAISGR010000174.1 GCA_903884945.1 uncultured bacterium | reverse complement strand
TCCATGTCTTCCTTCTCGACCTGTTCGCCGACGAGGAAGGTGGAGTCGCCCGCGACCGTGATCTCGACCTTGAGCAGCATCTGACGAACGATCGTCTCGATGTGCTTGTCGTTGATCTTCACGCCCTGGAGACGATAGACCTCCTGGATTTCCGACACGAGATATTCGGCCAGCGGCTCGATGCCGAGCACCTCGAGGATGTCGTGCGGATCGGGGCTGCCACCGATCAGGTTGTCGCCACGCTTGACGTAGTCGCCTTCCTGAACGTCGATCACCTTCGATTTCGGCACCAGATACTCGACGACCTCGCCGCCATCGTCCGGCTGGATGCCGATCTTGCGCTTGGCCTTGTAGTCCTTGCCGAACACGACACGGCCCGAGACCTTCGCGATGATCGCATTCTCCTTGGGCTTGCGTGCCTCGAACAGCGCCGCAACGCGCGGCAGACCGCCGGTGATGTCACGCGTCTTCGCGGCTTCGCGAGAGACGCGGGCCAGCACGTCGCCGCCCTGGACATGCGCGCCGTCCTCGACCGAGAGCGTCGCGCCCGGTGCGAGCATGTAGCGGCCCGCTTCGCCCGAAGCCTCGTCGAGCAGGGTCAGGCGCGGACGCAGATCCTCCTTCGACTTGGTCGCCGCGCGATATTCAGTGACGACACGCTGCGAGATGCCGGTGGCTTCGTCGGCCTGCTCAGTGAGGGTCTTGCCCTCGACCAGGTCGACATATTTCACGATGCCGGGGTTCTCGGTGATCACCGGCATGGTGAACGGATCCCACTCCGCCATCCGATCGCCCTTCGAGACGATATGGCCATCGTCGAACATCACATAGGCGCCGTACGGAATACGGTGCACCGCGCGCTCGCGGCCGTCCATGTCGACGATCGCCAGTTCGCCCGAACGGCTCAGCACGACACGGCGGCCGCGCTGATCCATGATGATGCGAAGATCGCGATATTCCATCGTCCCGTCGGCGACCGCCTCGAGGTTCGACTGCTCGTTGAGCTGCGCCGCGCCGCCGATGTGGAAGGTCCGCATCGTCAGCTGGGTGCCCGGCTCGCCGATCGACTGCGCCGCGATGACGCCGACAGCCTCGCCGATGTTCACCGGCGTACCGCGGGCGAGATCGCGCCCGTAGCACTTGCCGCAGACGCCGATCTTGGTCTCGCAGACCAGCGGCGAACGGATCTTCACCGCCTGGGTGCCGATCGCCTCGATCTGCACGATCATCGGCTCGTCGAGCAGCGTGCCCGTCGGGATGATGACCGCACCGGTCTTGGTGTCGACGATGTCCTCTGCCGTGGTGCGGCCGAGGATGCGCTCGCCGAGCGACGCGATGGTCGAGCCGCCCTGGACGATCGCGCGCATTTCAAGCGCGCGCTCGGTGCCGCAATCATTCTCGATGATGACGCAATCCTGCGACACATCGACCAGACGGCGGGTGAGGTAGCCCGAGTTGGCGGTCTTCAACGCCGTATCCGCGAGACCCTTGCGGGCGCCGTGGGTGGAGTTGAAATATTCGAGGACGGTCAGGCCTTCCTTGAAGTTCGAGATGATCGGCGTTTCGATGATCTCGCCCGACGGCTTGGCCATGAGGCCGCGCATGCCGGCAAGCTGCTTGATCTGCGCCTGCGAACCACGGGCACCGGAGTGGGCCATCATGTAGATCGAGTTGATCGGTGCTTCGCGGCCGTTCGGCAGCTTCTTCACCGACTTGATCTCGTCCATCATGGCGTTCGCCACCTGGTCGCCGCAACGGCTCCAGGCGTCGATCACCTTGTTGTACTTCTCCTGCTGCGTGATCAGGCCGTCCTGATACTGCTGCTCATAGTCCTTCACCTGCTCGCGCGTCTCGTCGACCAGGCCGACCTTCGCGTCCGGGATGATCATGTCATCCTTGCCGAACGAGATGCCCGCCTTGAACGCGTGCTTGAAGCCGAGCGCCATGATCGCGTCGGCGAACAGCACGGTCTCCTTCTGGCCGGTGTGGCGATAGACCTCGTCGATCACATCGCCCACGTCCTTCTTGGTAAGGAGGCGGTTGACGGTATCGAACGGCACCTTCGAGCTCTTCGGGAGGCACTCGCCGAGCAGCATGCGGCCCGGGGTGGTCTCGTAGCGCTTGAGATACTGGTTGCCGGCCTCGTCGGTCTGCGGAACGCGGCTGATGATCTTGGTGTGGAGCGTCACCGCGCCGGCCTCGATCGCCTGATGCACTTCCGACATGTCGGAGATCATCATGCCCTGGCCGGGCTCGTCCTCCTTCATCATCGACAGATAATAGAGACCCAGCACCATGTCCTGCGACGGCACGATGATCGGCTTGCCGTTGGCGGGGGACAGGATGTTGTTGGTCGACATCATCAGGACACGCGCTTCCAGCTGGGCCTCGAGGCTCAGCGGGACGTGGACGGCCATCTGGTCACCGTCGAAGTCGGCGTTGAAGGCCGAACAGACCAGCGGGTGAAGCTGGATCGCCTTGCCCTCGATCAGCACCGGCTCGAACGCCTGGATGCCGAGACGGTGAAGCGTCGGCGCGCGGTTGAGCATGACCGGGTGCTCGCGAATGACTTCGTCGAGAATGTCCCAGACTTCCTTGCGCTCCTTCTCGACCCACTTCTTGGCCTGCTTCAGGGTCATGGAGAGACCCTTGGCGTCGAGGCGGGCGTAGATGAACGGCTTGAACAGCTCGAGCGCCATCTTCTTCGGGAGGCCGCACTGGTGCAGCTTGAGCTCGGGACCGGTCACGATGACCGAACGGCCCGAATAGTCGACGCGCTTGCCGAGCAGGTTCTGGCGGAAGCGGCCCTGCTTGCCCTTGAGCATGTCGGACAGCGACTTCAGCGGACGCTTGTTGGCACCCGTGATCGTGCGGCCGCGGCGGCCGTTGTCGAACAGGGCGTCGACGGCCTCCTGCAGCATGCGCTTTTCGTTGCGGACGATGATGTCCGGCGCGCGCAGCTCCATCAGCCGCTTCAGGCGGTTGTTACGGTTGATCACGCGGCGATACAGATCGTTCAGATCCGACGTCGCGAAGCGGCCGCCGTCGAGCGGCACCAGCGGGCGCAGCTCGGGCGGGATGACCGGGACGACCTCGAGGATCATCCATTCCGGGCGGTTGCCCGAATCGATGAAGCTCTCGACGACCTTGAGGCGCTTGATGATCTTCTTCGGCTTCAGCTCGGACTTGGTGACCGCGAGCTCTTCGAGCAGGTCCTTGCGCTCGCCTTCGAGATCGAGGCTCTCGAGCATGATGCGGACCGCCTCGGCGCCGATGCCGGCCGAGAACGCGTCCTCGCCATATTCATCCTGCGCGTCGAGCAGCTCGTCCTCGGTGAGGAGCTGATACTTCTCGAGCGGGGTGAGGCCCGGCTCGATCACGATATAGGCCTCGAAGTACAGCACGCGCTCAAGCTGCTTGAGCTGCATGTCGAGCAGCAGGCCGATGCGCGACGGCAGCGACTTCAGGAACCAGATGTGCGCGACCGGGGCGGCGAGCTCGATATGGCCCATGCGCTCGCGGCGGACCTTCGAGACGGTGACCTCGACGCCGCACTTCTCGCAGACGATGCCCTTGTACTTCATGCGCTTGTACTTGCCGCACAGGCACTCGTAATCCTTGATCGGACCGAAGATGCGCGCGCAGAACAGGCCGTCACGCTCGGGCTTGAACGTGCGATAGTTGATGGTCTCGGGCTTCTTGATCTCGCCGAACGACCAGGAGCGGATGCGGTCCGGGGACGCGATGCCGATCTGGATCTGGTCGAAGGTTTCCGGCTTGGCCACCGGATTGGCGAAGTTGGTCAGTTCGTTCATGTCTCAATTCCCTCCAGGGAAAAATTCTGTGCGGGTGGGGAGGGGAGCGCTGCCCGGCCGGGCAGCGCTCGCTCCATCACTGCGCCGCGATCGCGACGCCGTCGCTGTCGAACTGCTCGATGCTCTTCAGCTCGACGTTCAGGCCCAGCGACCGCATTTCCTTGACCAGCACGTTGAAGCTTTCCGGAATGCCGGCCTCGAAGGTATCGTCGCCCTTGACGATCGCCTCATAGACCTTGGTGCGGCCGACCACGTCGTCGGACTTCACCGTCAGCATTTCCTGCAGCGTATAGGCGGCGCCATAGGCCTGAAGCGCCCAGACCTCCATCTCGCCGAAGCGCTGACCGCCGAACTGGGCCTTGCCACCCAGCGGCTGCTGCGTGACGAGGCTGTACGGGCCGATCGACCGTGCGTGGATCTTGTCGTCCACGAGATGGTGCAGCTTCAGCATGTAGATGTAGCCCACCGTCACCTTGCGATCGAACTGATCGCCGGTGCGGCCGTCGAACAGGTCCGACTGGCCCGAGGTATCGAGCCCGGCGAGCGTGAGCATCGCCGAGACGTCAGCCTCGCGGGCACCGTCGAACACCGGCGTCGCCATCGGCACGCCGCCCTTCAGGTTCTGCGCCAGCTCGATGATCTCTGCGGCAGAGCGCGCGTCGATCTCGGCATGGTATTGCTCGCCATAGACGGTCTTGAGGCGATCCTTGACCACTTCGGGCATGGCGCCCGGCTCGGGGTTCGGATTGGCCTCGCGCCAGTCTTCCAGCGCCTGGGCGATCTGCCCGCCAAGACCGCGGGCGGCCCAGCCGAGGTGAGTCTCGAAGATCTGGCCGACGTTCATGCGCGACGGCACGCCCAGCGGGTTCAGCACGAGATCGACCGGCGTCCCGTCGGCGAGGAACGGCATATCCTCGGCCGGCAGGATGCGGCTGATGACGCCCTTGTTGCCGTGACGGCCGGCCATCTTGTCGCCCGGCTGCAGCTTGCGCTTCACCGCGACGAAGACCTTGACCATCTTGAGCACGCCCGGCGGAAGCTCGTCGCCCCGCTCCAGCTTCTCGCGACGATCATGGAACTTGTCCGTGATCAGCTTCACCGCATCGTCATACTGCGCCTTGACCGCTTCCAGATCGCTCTGGACCTTGTCGTCGGCGACAGCGAACTTCCACCACTCGTGGCGGTCGACGCTGTCGAGCAGGTCGGTGTCGATGACGACGCCCTTCTTGAGGCCCTTCGGCGCCGCAGTCGCGGTCTGGCCGAGCAGCATCTCGCGCAGCCGCGACCAGGTGGCGCGGTTCACGATCGAGCGTTCGTCGTCCGAGTCCTTCTTCAGGCGCTCGATTTCCTCGCGCTCGATCGCCATCGCGCGCTCGTCCTTGTCGATGCCGTGGCGGTTGAACACCCGGACCTCGACGACGGTGCCGGCAACGCCCGGCGGCAGGCGGAGCGAGGTATCGCGCACGTCCGACGCCTTTTCGCCGAAGATGGCGCGGAGGAGCTTTTCCTCCGGCGTCATCGGCGATTCACCCTTGGGGGTGATCTTGCCGGCCAGGATGTCGCCCGGCTCCACTTCGGCGCCGATATAGACGATGCCTGCCTCGTCGAGGTTGCGGAGCGCTTCCTCGCCGACGTTCGGGATGTCGCGCGTGATGTCTTCCGGCCCGAGCTTGGTGTCGCGCGCCATGACTTCGAATTCCTCGATATGGATCGAGGTGAAGACGTCGTCCTTGACGATACGCTCGGAGATGAGGATCGAATCCTCATAATTATAGCCGTTCCAGGGCATGAACGCGACGAGCGCGTTGCGGCCCAGCGCCAGCTCGCCGAACTCGGTCGACGGGCCGTCGGCGATGATGTCGCCGGCGCGCACCACATCGCCCACCTTCACCAGCGGGCGCTGGTTGATGCAGGTGTTCTGGTTCGAGCGCTGGAACTTCATCAGCGTGTAGATGTCGACGCCCGACTGGCCGGCCTCGACCTCACCCGTGGCGCGAACCACGATGCGGGCCGCGTCGACCTGGTCGACGATGCCCGAACGCTTGGCCGAGATCGCGGCGCCCGAATCGCGCGCCACGGTCTCTTCCATGCCGGTGCCGACGAACGGCGCCTCGGCGCGCACCAGCGGCACCGCCTGGCGCTGCATGTTCGAGCCCATCAGCGCGCGGTTGGCGTCATCGTTTTCCAGGAACGGAATGAGCGATGCGGCGACCGAGACGAGCTGCTTGGGGCTGACGTCCATCAGCGTGATGTTGTCGGGGATCGCCATCAGGAACTCGCCGGCCTGGCGCGAGGAGACTAGCTCCTCGACAAAGCCCTTGCTCTCGTCGAGCTCGGCATTGGCCTGCGCGATCGTGTGCTTGGCCTCTTCCATCGCCGACAGATAGACGACGTCGTCGGTGACCTTGTGGTCGACGACCTTGCGGTACGGCGTCTCGATGAAGCCGTACTTGTTGACGCGGCTGAAGCTGGCGAGCGAGTTGATCAGGCCGATGTTCGGGCCTTCCGGCGTCTCGATCGGGCAGATGCGGCCATAATGGGTCGGGTGAACGTCGCGGACTTCGAAGCCAGCGCGCTCACGGGTGAGACCGCCCGGCCCGAGCGCCGACACGCGACGCTTGTGCGTCACTTCGGAGAGCGGGTTGGTCTGATCCATGAACTGCGACAGCTGCGACGATCCGAAGAACTCGCGAACCGCGGCGACCGCGGGCTTGGCGTTGATCAGGTCGTTCGGCATGACGGTCGACACGTCGACCGAGGACATGCGCTCCTTCACGGCGCGCTCCATGCGGAGCAGGCCGACACGGTACTGGTTCTCGAGCAGCTCGCCCACCGAGCGGACGCGGCGGTTGCCGAGATTGTCGATGTCGTCGATCTCGCCCTTGCCGTCCTTCAGGTCGACCAGCGTCTTCACGACGGCGAGGATGTCCTCGGTGCGCAGCGTGGTGACGGTGTCTTCGGCGTCGAGGTCGAGGCGCATGTTGAGCTTGACGCGACCGACGGCCGACAGGTCGTAGCGGTCCGGATCGAAGAACAGGCCGCTGAACAGCGACTCGGCCGTCTCGAGCGTCGGCGGCTCGCCGGGGCGCATGACGCGATAGATGTCGCTGAGCGCCTGCTCGCGCTCTTCGGCCTTGTCGGCCTTGAGCGTGTTGCGGATCCACGGGCCGGTGGCGACATGGTCGATGTCGAGCAGTTCGATCCGGTCGATGCCGGCCTTGTCGAGCAGTTCGAGATTCTCGCCGGTCACTTCGTCGCCGGCTTCGATGTAGATCTCGCCGGTCGACTCGTTGATCAGGTCATAGGCCGAATAGCGGCCGAAGATTTCCTCGGTCGGGATCAGCAGGTCGACGAGACCGTCCTTGGCCGCCTTGTTCGCGGCGCGCGGGGAGATCTTCTGGCCCGACGGGAACACGACTTCGCCGGTCTTCGCATCGATGATGTCGAACATCGGCTTCTGGCCGCGCCAGTTCTCGGCCTGGAACGGGATGATCCAGCCACCCTGGCCGCGGACGAAGGTCACGCGGTTGTAGAAATAGTTGAGGATCTCTTCCGAGGTCAGGCCCAGCGCGTAGAGCAGCGCCGTGACCGGGAGCTTGCGCTTGCGGTCGATACGGACGTTGACGATGTCCTTGGCGTCGAACTCGAAATCGAGCCACGAACCGCGATACGGGATCACGCGCGCGGCGAAGAGATATTTGCCCGAGGCGTGGGTCTTGCCGCGATCATGGTCGAACAGCACGCCCGGCGAGCGGTGCATCTGCGAGACGATGACTCGCTCGGTGCCGTTGATGATGAAGGTGCCGTTCTGCGTCATGAGCGGCATGTCGCCCATGTACACGTCCTGCTCCTTGATATCGAGGACCGACCGGGCCTCGGTATCGGCGTCCACCTCGAATACGATCAGGCGCAGGGTAACGCGCATCGGCGCGGCATAGGTGATGCCGCGCTGGCGGCACTCGTCGGTGTCGAACTTGGGGGGCTCGAGCTCGTAGTTGACGAAGTCGAGCTCGGCGGTGCCGGCGAAATCGCGGATCGGGAAGACCGAGCGCAGCGTCTTTTCCAGGCCCGACACATAGCCGATCGAGGGATCAGACCGCAGGAACTGTTCGTAGGATTCGCGTTGAACCTCGATCAGGTTCGGCATCTGCACCACTTCGTGGATGTTGCCGAACACCTTGCGGATGCGGCGCTTAAGCGTGCCGCCCTCGATTGCCTTGGTCGCCATGGAGTTTTTCGCCTTACAGCTAGTAATTTCTTGCCCGGAGAACCGGGCGGGGAATTTCGTGCCCGGATTCCACCGGGCGGGCACGCCAAAGACGCAAAAAGCCGCCAGTTTTCCGTTCGAGAAAACAGCAGCTTCATGCGTCTTATGAGACCCCAGCTCCCAATTCGATCGACATGCTGCGCGACGGCACGTCATTTCCCGAAAGCTGTGGCGAAGGACGCGATATAGGAGGCCTGTTGGAAACTGTCAAATCGAGACGCAAAATCTTTTCGTCTCTCCGCTGCAACGGCTCGGCGCGATTTTGGCGTTTCCGCGGGTCCGATCGCGGGTTCCCTTCATTGAGTCTGCGTCATGAAACAGAAACCCGCAAACCGCCGCGCGTTCGCCGCGCTCATCCCAGCCACCCTGTTGCTCGCCGCGCCGGGTCTCGCGCAGGAGGTACAGACAGCGCCGCCGCCCGTCGCGCAGGCAGTGACACCGCCGCCGGTGGTACCGACCATCGCGCCGTCCGCGCCGACCGCCGCAGCGCCGGTCGCCGTCGCGCCGCCGACGGTCGAGGCCGTCGCACCGGAGCCGGAGGCCGCCGCACCGGCCCGGGCGGCGCGTACCGCACGCCCTGCGCCGCGAGTTGTGCGAAACGCCGCTCCGGCACGTCCTGCGCCCGTTCGATCCGAACCGGTCGCGCCCGTCGCCGCCGCGCCGG
>CAISGR010000173.1 GCA_903884945.1 uncultured bacterium | reverse complement strand
TGCCCCATGCGCATGAAATACCTGCTTTGCGATATCCAGACCTATCGTGCTAATCTCGATCACGGACGCCTCCTATCAGGTGCTCAACAACACCTCCTTGGTACATCGATACCGTCGGGGGGCGTCCACCCCATCTGTTATTGAATAACAGGGAAATTGGCGAACAAGACACTGATATTACAAGATAATAATGCGTACAAAATCCAACGTAACAGGGAAAATCCGGGCAAGAAAAAAGGTATCAGGGAAAAATGGGAGGGAACAGGGAAATGGCGGCGCCCTGGATCGCGTCCTTGCGCTACGCCGTCGGCGGCGCCGCCGGGAGGATCACCGTGACGCGCAGGCCGCCGATCGGCGAGCGGCCGGCTTCGATCCGGCCGTGATGCGCCTCGACGATCGCCTGCGCGGTGGCAAGGCCGAGCCCGGAACTCGTCACTGATTCGCCGGGCTCGGTCGTGGCGCGGTAGAATGGCTCGAAAAGCTGCTGGGCGAGGCCGATATCGACCCCCGGCGCGCTGTCGTCGATGATCAGCCGCCAGGCATTGCGCTGGCCCTCCAGCCCCAGCTGGATTCGCCCGCCGGCGGGGGTGTAGCGCAGGCTGTTCTCGATCAGCGCCGTGAACAGCTGTTCGATCCGCGCGCCGTCCCATTTCACCGGGGACGTTGCCTGGGGCAGGTTGCCCGGCTCGAGCGTCACGCGCTGCGCCAGGGCGCGCTTGCTGCTCGACCAGATCGCATTGTGGATCAGGGCGATCGGGTCGACGGTCGCGAACCGCACGGGCAGGCGGCCGAGATCGGCCAGCGCCACGGCGTGAAGATCCTCGGCCATCTCGCCCAGCCGGCGAACCCCTTCCACCACGTCCTCGAAGGCTTCGGGATCGGTCGGGGGTGAATCCCGCGCGATCGAGGCCAGGCGCTCGCCAAGCGCGTGGACCGGCTTGCGCAGTTCTTCCGAAACCGAGACGAGCCAGGTCCGCCGCGCCGTCTCGAGCCGGTCGAAGGAGCGGGCGATCCGGCCGAGATTGCGCATCGTCGCGCGGGTTTCCGCGGGGCCCGTCTCGGTCACGTCGACGTCATAGTCGCCCTGCGCCACCGCGCGGCTGGCGCGAAACAGGATCAGTTGCGGCTCGGTCCAGCGGCTGGCGATGATATAGCCGGCAACCAGCAGGATCAGGAAGATGGCGCTCATCGCGACGACGATCCCGATCACCTGATCGCGGACGAATCCGAAGCTGGCCGGGTTGGAGGTCGGCGCCCGCACGATCTTCGCTATCGCGACCGGGGTGCCGTTTACGGTAACCGCCCGCTCGGCGCGGATGCCCGCGCGATCGGGCGCGGCGCCTGCCAGGCGCGCGCCGCCGGGCGCATAGAGCGCAACGCGGCCGATCAGCGCCGGGGCGGCCTCTCCGGCGGCCTGGTTGTCCTTCAGCGCCGCTTCGGTCGCCTGAAGTGCCTGGGCCGGTGCAATGCCGTTACGGATCTGGGCGGAAGCGAGCGCGGCGAACGCCGTCAGCGACTGGCGATCCTGCGCATCGAGATAGGCGGTGGTGCCGCGATCGAGGTTCCACACCAGCACGGCGCCCGGCAGGACAGCCGCCAGCAGCGCCTGACCCGCCAGAAGCAGGAACAGTCCGGCGAATAACCGCACCCCGATATTCTCCCCCAGTGACGGCAAGGCCGCCGCCTGTCGGGTAGCGTGAATAGTCGGGCGAAACAATCAAGTTCCCGGGCCGTTAACGCTGTCCCTCAACGGGACCCGCGGCGGCCACCGCTTCCAGCACTGCGTCGGCATATTCGGTCCGGCAGATCAGCAGGTCGGGCAGCAGCGGATCGAGGCAGTTATAGACGAGCGGGGATCCGTCGATCCGCGAGGCGTGCAATCCTGCGGCGCGCGCCACGGCGACCGGCGCGCAATTGTCCCACTCATATTGGCCGCCGGCGTGGAGATAGATTTCGGCCCGGCCTTCGACGACGGCCATCGCCTTGGCGCCGGCCGATCCCATCGGCACCAGTTCCGCACCGATCGCCTCGGCGACACGCTTGACGAGCGCGTGTGCCCGGGTGCGGCTGACGAGCATCCGCGGCCGTCCCGGCAGCGGGGGGAAGACGGGCGGCGCGTCGTCGGTGACGAACACCTGGTGCGTGGCGGGCAGGGCGACTGCGCCCGTCACCGGCACGCCGTCGATCGCAAGGCCGATATGGACTGCCCAGTCCGCGCGCCGCTCGCCGAACTCGCGCGTGCCGTCGAGCGGATCGACCACCCAGACCCGGTGCGCGTCGCAGCGGCTGGTGTCGTCGACGACTTCCTCCGAGAGGATGAAGTCGTCGGGGCGTGCCGCCTTGATCCGCGCGATGATCAGGGCATTCGCTTCCGCATCCCCGCGCCGCTTCAGGTCGGCATCGGGGCAGTTCCCGGCGGCGCACAGGTCGCGCAGCAGGGCTGCGGTCTCGAGCGCGACCGCGCGGGCCACGTCGGCGTCGGTCTGCGAAGGATGGGTCAAAGGTCGGGACTCCAGACGCCCATGATATGCTCGACGATCCGCTCGGCTGCCGCCTCCGGCGTCTCGCGCGTGGTATCCACCCGGATCTCGGCGCGTTCGGGCGTCTCGTACGGGCTCGAAATGCCGGTGAAATGGGCGATCTCGCCCGCGCGCGCCTTGGCGTAGAGCCCCTTCACGTCGCGCGCTTCGGCTTCCTTCAGCGGCGTATCGACGAAGATCTCGACGAACTCGCCCGCCGGCAGCATCGCGCGCACCAGGTCGCGCTCGGCCCGGAACGGCGAGATGAACGCGGTCAGCACGATCAGGCCGGCATCCGCCATCAGCTTGGCCACCTCGCCGATGCGCCGGATGTTCTCCACCCGGTCGGCATCGGTGAACCCCAGGTCCTTGTTGAGCCCGTGCCGGATATTGTCGCCGTCGAGCAGGAAGCTGTGCCGCCCGAGCGCGAAGAGCCGCTTCTCGACCAGGTTGGCGATCGTCGACTTGCCCGATCCGGACAGGCCGGTGAACCACAGCACCTTGGGGCTCTGCCCCTTTTGCATCGCATGCGCTTCGCGCGTCACGTCGACCGCCTGCCAGTGGACATTCTGGGCGCGGCGCAGCGAGAAGCTCAGCATCCCGGCCGCGACGGTGGCATTGGACGCGCGGTCGATCAGGATGAACCCGCCCAGGTCGGCGCCGTCGTCAAAGGCTTCGAACACGATCGGCCGGTCGGTGTAAAGCTGGGCGACACCGATGTCGTTCAGTCCGAGCGTCTTCACCGAGAGCTCGGCGAGGGTATTGACGTCGACGGCATGTTCGGGCGGCTGGACGGTCGCGCCGACCAGCTGGGTGCCGATCTTCATCCAGTAGGTGCGGCCGGGCAGCAGCGGCTCTTCCGCCATCCAGACGATCGTCGCCTTGAACTGGTCGGCGACCTCGGGCGGGGACGCAGCCGTCGCGATCACGTCGCCGCGCGAGCAATCGATCTCGTCGGCGAGCGTCAGCGTCACTGACTGTCCGGCCACCGCGAGGTCGAGATCGCCGTCCATGGTCACGATCCGCGCGACGCTGCTGGTCTTGCCCGAGGGCAGGATGCGCACCGCGTCGCCCGGGCGCACGGTGCCCGCGGCGATCATGCCTGCAAAGCCGCGGAAATCGAGGTCGGGGCGGTTGACCCATTGCACCGGCAGCCGGAACGCGCGGGCCTGCGCCGCGTCGGTGCCGAGCGGCACGGCTTCGAGATGCTCGATCAGCGAGGGGCCGGCATACCAGGGCATTGCGGTGGAGCGCGATGCGATATTGTCGCCCGCCAGCCCGGAGATCGGGATCGCGGTGAAGCGCTCGATCCCGATCGAATCGGCAAAGGCGCGATAATCGGCGACGATCGCGTCGAACACCCCCTGGTCATAGCCGACCAGGTCCATCTTGTTCACCGCCAGCACGATGTGCCGGATGCCGAGCAGGTGGACGAGATAGGAGTGGCGCCGCGTCTGGGTGAGGATGCCCTTGCGCGCGTCGATCAGGATCACGGCAAGGTCGGCGGTCGAGGCGCCGGTCACCATGTTGCGGGTATATTGCTCGTGTCCGGGCGTGTCGGCGACGATGAACTTGCGCTTCTCGGTGGTGAAGAAACGGTAGGCGACGTCGATCGTGATGCCCTGCTCGCGCTCGGCGGCGAGGCCGTCGACGAGCAGCGCGAAGTCGATATTCTGCCCCTGGGTGCCGACCCGCTTGCTGTCCGCCTCCAGCGCGGCAAGCTGGTCCTCGAAGATCATCTTCGAATCGTACAGCAGCCGGCCGATCAGCGTCGACTTGCCGTCGTCGACCGAGCCGCAGGTGATGAAGCGCAGCAGCGACTTGTGCTGGTGGCGTGCGAGATAGGCATCGATGTCCGACGCGATCAGCGCATCGGTCTGGTAGATCTCGTCGCCTTGGCGGAGACCCTGGCCGCTGTCGATCGCGCGCGCGTCCCCGACGCCTGCGACCCCGGCCTTTGCCGGGGCGACATGAAATGTCTCCTCCATGTCAGAAATACCCCTCCGCCTTCTTCTTTTCCATGCTGGCCGTCTGGTCGTGGTCGATCGCGCGGCCCTGGCGTTCGCTGGTGGTGGTGAGCAGCATCTCCTGGATGACCTCGGACAGCGTCGCCGCCTCGCTCTCCACCGCGCCGGTCAGCGGATAGCAGCCGAGCGTGCGGAAGCGGATCGAGCGCTCGACCGGCACCTCGCCCGGCTCGAGCCGGAAGCGGTCGTCGTCGACCATCAGCAGTAGCCCGTCGCGCTCCACCGTCGGGCGGGGCGCGGCGAGGTAGAGCGGCACGATCTCGATCCCCTCGGCAAGGATATATTGCCAGATGTCGAGCTCGGTCCAGTTGGAGAGCGGGAATACGCGCATGCTCTCGCCCCGGCTCTTGCGCGCATTGTACAGCCGCCACAGCTCGGGCCGCTGGTTCTTCGGGTCCCAGCGCTGGCGCGCCGAGCGGAAGCTGAAGATGCGCTCCTTGGCCCGGGACTTCTCCTCGTCGCGCCGCGCCCCGCCGAACGCGGCATCGAAGCCGTATTTCTCCAGCGCCTGCTTCAGCCCCTCGGTCTTCCACAGGTCGGTGTGCAGGCTGCCATGGTCGAACGGGTTGATCCCGCGCGCCTCGGCTTCCGGGTTGCGGTGGACGATCAGGTCCATCCCCGCCTCGGCCGCTGCGCGATCGCGCAGCGCATACATGTCGCGGAATTTCCACGTCGTATCGACATGGAGCAGCGGGAAGGGCGGCGGCGCCGGATAGAAAGCCTTGCGCGCGAGGTGCAGCATCACTGCCGAATCCTTGCCGACTGAATAGAGCATCACCGGGCGCTCCGCCTCCGCGACCACTTCGCGCAGGATATGGATGCTCTCGGCCTCGAGGCGCTGGAGATGGGTGAGGGTGATTGGAGACGCGGACATCGTCGTGCAGATAGTGGCGTAAGCGCCAAGCGCGATCAACTTATCCTGTTGGCCGCGAAAGCTGGTTCATTCAGCCCGCGACCGTTCCAGCGAATCCAGGATGCGCGCGCCGGCCATGAACACCGCCACCGGGCAGACCGCGAACAGCATCCAGCCACCGACGCCGGGATATTGGTGCAGATAGTGGACGCCGCGCTCGACGGCGCCGGTGCCGAGCCCGTAGATCACGGCAAACGCCTCGAACTTGGTCTTGATGACGAACAGTCGAGTGAATTTCGCCCACATGCCGATCATTAAGCAATGACCGGGCCAATGGCGGATTCGCGCGATTCCTCGCTAAGCGGCGTGGTTAACTGTTAATTAATTCGACAATCCCGAGCGCTTCGAGCAATGCGCGGCGCGCCCGCTCGACCGCCCCGATCAGGGCCGGATCGGCGATCACGCCCGGGGCGATTTCTTCCGGCCAATGCTGTTCGATCACCCGGACGATCAGGTCCAGCCTCGCATCATCGACCAGGAAGCGCGGATCGATCGTTGCCGGATCGGCCACCACGCGCAGGCGCAGGCAGGCGGGGCCGCCGCCATTGGCCATGGACTGGCGGACATCGACCACTTCAAGCCGCCGGATCGGTCCGTTGCCGGCGATCATCTCCTGCAGCCAGGTCCACACGGCTGCGTTCTCGCGCGCTTCCTCGGGCAGGATCAGCGCCATCGCCCCATCGGGCAGCGACACGAGCTGGGCATTGAACAGATAGGAGGAGACGGCATCGGCAAGGCTCACCCGGGAGGCGGGAACCTCGACGATCTCCACCTCCGGCAGCATGCCGCGCAGGTCGGCATAGAAAGCCTCCCTGTCCGCAAACGCCTGCTCGTGCGCGAACAGCACCCGCTCGTTGGCGACGGCGACCACGTCATTGTGGAAGGCGCCGGCGGCGATCGCCGCTTCCGACTGGGCGACGAACAGGCAATAGGCCGGATCGAGCCGGTGCCGCCGCGCCACCGCCATGCTCGCCTCGCGATGCTGCCGCGCGGGGAAGGGGCCGCCCGACACGCCATAGACGAACACCTCGACTCCCGGCCGCCCATGCGCGGTGCAGAGCCGCATGTGGTTGGCCGCGCCCTCGTCGCCAAAGGGCGCCGGAACGGGCGCGTGGACCGCAAAGCCGGGGTCGGCAAAGGCCAGCCGCAACTGGGCGAGCGTGCCCGGCCATTCATGGCTGCGGTGCGGCATGGTGACGAGATTGGCGACGGTCAGGTGGCAGCGCCCGTCGGCGCTGTCCGGGGCGGGCGAGACCGTCGCGGCATTGGCCGCCCACATCGCCGAGGCCGACAGCGCCTGCGCCTGCAGATGCGGCGATGCCTCGGCATAGCGCGTCGCGAGGCTGTCGAGCCACCCATGATCGGGGCGGGCGAGCGGCAACAGGATGCCCTGGCGCAGGCCGAGCGCCAGGTTGGCCCGCATCTTCGCGACCCCCTCCAGCGCGGCGCGGCGCGGCGCGGCGATCTTGCCGGCGTTGCGCGTCGCCGCGAGGTTGCCGGGGCTGAGCCCGGCATAATTGTGGCTCGGGCCGATCAGCCCGTCGAAATTGATCTCGGTCAGCATTCAGAGGCGCCCGACATGGCTGACCTCGATGCCCTCGCCGATGCCGAGATTCGCGGCGCAGCTCGGGTTGATCGCGATCCCGTCGCCGCATTCGCGCACCGTGCCATAGGCGCAGCGGAAATCCGCCAGCCGCCCGGTCGCGACCAGCGCCGCCTCGCCCCCGTCATCGTCGACTGCGGCGATCGTTGCCATGCGTGCCTCGCGGATCGTCCGCACATTGTCGGTCTTCGCCGTCATGGTCGGCCCGCCGTCGAAGATGTCGATATAATTCTCGAACGCGAAGCCCTCATTCTCCAGCATCCGCATGGCGGCGCGGCCCGAAGGATGCGGCAGGCCGATCGCCGCCCGTGCATGCTCGGACAGCATGGCGATATAGATCGGGTGCTTGGGGAACAGGTCGGCGATGAACTGGTGGCCCCGCACCGCATTGAACTGGTCCGCATCCTGGAAATTCATGCCGAAGAAGCGGCCTGCCAGCCCGTCCCAGAAGGGCGATCCGCCCGCTTCGTCGATGATGCCGCGAAGTTCGGCGAGGATCCGGTCGGCGAAGCGCGCGCGGTGCTTTGCGATGAACAGGTAGCGGCTCCGCGCGAGCAGCATACCCAGACCCCCGGCGCGCTCGCCGGGATGAAGGAACAGCCCGCCCACTTCGCTGCACCCCTCCAGGTCAGTGGTCAGCGACAGCATGTCTGCGCGGAACGTCCGGCCAAGCTCGGCGCTGTGCTGGGTCAGGGTGCCGATACGATAGCTGTAGAAGGGATAGCGTTGCCCCACCTGGGTGAAGATCTGGCAGGTCCCGCGCACTTCGCCGGTGGCGACGTTTTCCAGCACGAGGATGAACAACTCGTCGGTCAGCGTATCGTCGGTGCGTGCATAGGCTTCATGGCTGCGCGCCATCTTCACCGCGAGCGCGGTACGGTCGGCGGGCAGGTTGGTGAAGCCGCCCCCGGTCAGTTTCGCCATCTCGTAGAGCGGCTGCAGGTCTTCGTCGCGCGCGGCGCGGATTCGAAACGTCACAATGCCCCCTTTTCGGCAATACGCAGCACGGTGAGCGCGGAAAGTGCCGCGCGCTCGGCCAGGCTGTCGACGATCAGATATTCGTCGGAAGAATGGATCGCACCGCCGCGCGCGCCCATGGTGTCGACCACCGGCACGCCGCAGGCGGCAATGTTGTTGCCGTCGCACACGCCGCCGGTCGCGCGCCAGCTGATCGCGAGCCCGAGATCGGCGCCGGCGCCCTTGACCAGGTCGAACAGTCTCGCGGCGCCCGCGTCGATCGGCTTCGGCGGGCGATTGAAGCCGCCGTGCAGCTCGATCGTCACGTCATGTGCGGCTGCAACGTCGGAAACCGCCCGGTCGATTTCGCGCTGGGCGCGAACGATCTCGTCGGCGGAGGCGGGACGAAAATTGATCCGCAGGATCGCGAGATCGGGAACGACGTTGTTCGGCCCCCCGCCGTCGATCCGTGCCGGATTCACTGCCAGCGTCGGGCTCCGGATTTGGCTCAGCCGCACGGCGATATCGGCCCCGGCGACGATCGCGTTGCGGCCCTCCTCGGGGTTGCGGCCGGCATGGGCGCTGCGGCCCCGCACGACGATCGAGAAATTGCCGGTCCCGCCACGCGCGCCTGCCAGCGTGCCGTCGGGCAGCGCCGGCTCATAGGTCAGGGCGGCGACCTTGCCCCGCGCGGCGCGGGCGAGCAGCGCGGCGGACGAGAAGGACCCGGTCTCCTCGTCGGAATTGATCACCACCTCGTAGCCGATACGCGGTGCGAGCGGCGATGTCTCGACTGCGCTCAGCGCGGCGAGCAGCAACGCCAGCCCGCCCTTCATGTCGGCGACGCCTGGCCCGTTGAGCGTGCCGTCTTCGCGGAAGGCGAGCGCCTGAAACGGGTGATCGGCCGGGTAGACGGTGTCCATGTGCCCGGTGAAGAGCATCTGAACTGGCGCCTGGGGCCGAACCGCGAGATGGAAGTGCTGCCCGTGCGGCAGGTCGGAGACGGCGCCATTGGCATCGACGCTGGAAACCGGCGCCGGATCGACCAGGACGATTTCACCGGGCAGCACTGCAAAGGCATCGCAAAGCCTTGCTGCCATTGCAGCGACTCCCACCATGTTGCGCGTGCCGCTGTTGATCGCCGACCAGTCGCGCACCTGCTCCAGGATCAGCGCATTATCGAGCGCGCGGATCACGGCCTCTTCGACGGGGGACAGCAATGCCATCGCCACCGTCTAGCCGTTCGCGACCGCCCGCTCCACCCCCGGTCGCGATCGGATGAAACCGGTCGGAATTTGGAAACGCCGTGACGACGTTTCGGCGCATTGCCGCCCGATCGTCTTGTGGGTGACATATTGCCCGCCTATGCGGCCTGCGAACGAGTCGCAAAAACGGCCGGACGAAAGGGGATGTGCAGGAAAGGTTTGCCCGATGTCCTATATGTCCGCCCGCCCCGCAGGGGATGCCGCCACGGCCTCGATCATGGTGCTCGACGCCGCACGATGTTGGCGTGCGGCGCGCGACTCGGGCGCATCGGTTCAACCGCGCCTGACCGCCGTCCTGCGCGACCATGCCTGCGAGATGCTCGCGCCCTGCTTCGACAGCGTGATGGCGATCTGCGAATCGGCACTGGGCAGGCAGTTGCGGGTCGGGGAGGGCGAATCGACCTCGGAGGACGAACATCTGCTCCTCGGGCTCATCGACGGATCGAAGCGTCGGCGGGCCTGCCTCGAATGTCGCGACAGCATCGCCTCGGCCCTGGACTGTGCGTTGTGCTCGCTTCGGATCATGATGGGGATGGCGCTCGCCTCATCCGGCCGCACGCACTGATCGCGGCCCGGCTGCGCCTCAGAACTCGACTTCCAATGCCGCCATTTCCTCCGGCTCGGCCTTTGCCGCGGCGAGCCATTCGGCCATCGGCGGCCAGGCGGTGATGGTGGCGCAATAGGCCGCGGCCGGTTCGGACATCGGCACGGCATAGGTCAGGAAGCGCTGGGTTACGGGCGCGTACATCGCGTCGGCGACGGTCGGTGCCTGCCCGAACAGGAACGGCCCGCCATGGCGCGAGAGGCAGTCCTGCCAGATCGCTTCGATCCGCTCGATATCGGGCTTGGCGCCGGAGAAGATCGGGAAGCTTTCGTGGCGAACCTTCAGGTTCATCGGCAGCGCCGATCGGAGATTGGCGAAGCCGGAATGAATCTCCCCCGAGATCGCGCGACAGT
>CAISGR010000172.1 GCA_903884945.1 uncultured bacterium | reverse complement strand
CTCAGAGGCGGAAATGCACGCCCGCCGTGATACGCCGGCCATAGCCATAGGCGCTGAGCAACTGGTTGCCGTACCGGCCATGCGTGCTGTACGTCTCGTCGGTAAGGTTCAGCACTTCGGCGAAGATGCTGATATTCTTGTTGATATCGTAGCTGGTGCTGAAATCGATCTGCGTACTGGCATTCACGAAGGTCGGTTCGGCACCGAACTTGCCCGTATTCTGGGCCTGGCCGAACTGAAGCAGATATTCGTCGCGCCAGTTGACCGCGACCCGCGCCTGGAAGCCGTGCTTGTCGTAAAAGCCGACGAAATTCGCCGAATTCGCGAGCCCGGTCACGGCAAAGGCGCTGCCGAAATTGTCCGGATCATAAGGCTTGTTCGTGTCGACGAACGTGCCGTTCGCCTGGAACCCGAAGCCGCTCTCCCCGAACACCTGTTGCCAGGCGATCTCGACGCCGCGCACCGTTGCATCCGATCCGTTGACGCGCGCCGACACCGAGAATTGCGCAGGCTGCCCGGTCGACGGATCGATGACGTTGTTGATCGTCTGGCGCGTCGTCCCCTGCACGATGAAGTTGGTCACGTTCTTTACGAAGAAGTCGATCGCGGCGTAGGAATTGCGCTGATAATACCATTCGACCGCGAAATCGAAATTGTCGGCAAGATAAGGCTTTAGCGTCGGGTTGCCGCCGGTCGCCGTGAGCGCGCCGACGCGCTGGCCACTACCCACGTTGAGAACCGGGGTCAGGTAGCTCAGGTTCGGCCGCGTGAGCGTCCGGGACGCATCGAAGCGAAGGTCGAGCTTGCTCGTGATGTTCAGCTTCATGTCGATGCTGGGCAACAGATAAGCATAATCGCTTCTGGTCGTGACGTTCTGGTTGGCCGTATAGGTGTCGACCGTCAGGAGCGTCGGATCGCTGGTGCTGCTCGCGATATGGGTCGGGAATCGGCCAATGCCGGTCGAGGAGATGTGCGTCACTTCCTCGCGCGCACCGGCATTGAAGTGGAACGGCATGCCCGCGATCTCGGTCTCGAAGCTCGCCCGCACAAAGGCCGACCAGGTCTTCTCGGTGATCAACTGGACGCTGCCGGGGCTGAGCGCCAGATCGAACGCGCCGGTGAAGCCATTCACGCTGCCGTAGTTGAAGCCCGGGATATTCTTGGTCTGCGGATTGCCCAGGCTCGTCAGATAGGCCTGATAATCTGCCGCGGTGAACCGCAGCAAGGGAGACGGCAGCACGCCGGAATAGCCGGGAAGGAAGTTGGCCGTGCTCACCGTGCCCTGGAACAGGCTCGCCGGAAGGGCCACGCCGCCGGTGCCGCCCGACGCCGGGCCATAGCCGGCATAGGCCTGCCAGAAATTGTTGGTGAAGGTGTCGCTGGACTGGAGGCTGAACTGGTCGACGACATATTGCCCACCGAACTTCAGGCTGAAATCATCCTGCTTCCACTCGCCGGTGAGGCGGCCCTGCTTCACGACGTCGGTGTTCTTGTTCGACGATCGCACCGTCACGTGCGATCCGATCACCGAGGTATCGGCCCAGCGCGACTCATCGCCGTTCACGCCGTAATTATTGAGCGTCGGGAGAGTATTGCTGCTGTCGCCACCGACAACGATGCCGAGCGACGGGCCGATGCCAAAGCCGTACCCAACGTCGGCGTTCTCGTTGCTGACCTGGCCTTCCGGGTTGCGCCAGCTCTTGGAATAGCTTCCGTCGGCTTCGACCGTGAACTTGTCGGAGACATTCCACTTCACGTTCAGGCCGGTCTGGTTTGTCTGCAGCACGTTGTTCGTGGTCGCCGCGACGAAGTCGGTCTGGGAGCCCGCCTGGGTGAAGTTGGTTGGCACACCCTTGCTGTCGAGCGTCACGTTACGCAGGCTGCCCTGGTTGAACCAGATGCCGAAGCCAAACGAATCCACCTTGACGCGCTGGCGCGAGAAATTGTCGTCGAGCGTGACCAGCACCGAATCTGACGGATGCCATTGCAGCGCGAGACGACCGTCGACGCGTTCATCCTTGGTGTAATATTGCTGCGCGCCATATTGCTGCTCGAATGCGCCGCGCACGCTGGTCAGGTTGTTCGGATTGGTCGGCACACCCTGGGAATTCGCGAGTTCGGACGTCGGGGCGCAGGTCGCCGCAGTGCTCCCGGCCAACTGGCACGGTGCATAATAGCCGAAATTGAAACCGTTGATGTAAACATTGTTCGTCTGGGTATCGTGCCGCGCATAGGCGACGTCAGCGAGGATACCGAAGGTGTCGTCAGCAAAAGTATCGCTGAACAATATCCCCCCGGTCGGAACGACCTTCTTGGCATCCGACTGCCATGACCCCGACGCGCTGGCGACGAGGCGGAGGCCCGGGTGATCGAACGGCTTGGGGAAGAGCACATTGACGGTCGCGCCGATCGAATTCGCCGCCAGGGTCACGTCCGGCGTCTTCATCACGTTCAGCTGGCCGACAAAGTCCGAACCGACCGTACTGAAGTCGACCGAGCGTCCGCCGGTCGCGGTCGAGACCCGGCGACCGTCATAGAGCGTCTCGTTGAAGTCCCCGCCGAATCCACGCACCGTGATGCCCGTGGCTTCGCCGCGCGCACCGTCGCGCTGGATCGACACGCCCGGAAGCCGCTGCAGCGACGCCGCAACGTTCGAATCGGGGAACTTGCCGATATCCTCGGCCGAAATGGCATCGACCACGCCCGCCGCCTCGCGCTTGATATCCAGGTTGCGCTGGAGCGAACCGCGGATGCCAGTGACGATGATGTCCTCGGCGGTGTTCGGGTCCCCGGGGGCCGCCTGCGCTGCCGTCGCCGAAGCCGACGCCGAGTCCTGCGCAAGGGCCGGTGTCGCCATCATCGTGATCGTCGAAGCGCCGATCAGGAGGAGGCTGCGCATCCGCACCTGCCCCCCGCAAGTCGTGTTCCTGTCCACCCCGTTCATCCTCATCTTTTTGTCTCCGTCTCAGGTCGCTTGTTCAGGCTTCGTGCCGGAGCTGCCTCCCGATAGCCGCCCCACCACCGGGCGCGCGCCGATCCCGGCCACGCCCGATGCCACGCTGAATCGCAGGCGATTCAACGACGCATTTGCTGTCGATGACGGACTGACGCCCCGTTCATCCTCTTCCCGCGAGGTCCGCGTCTTCGCGCGCCCCGCACCATATCCTATATGCTTCTTCGCATATTCTATATCGTATATTGTTAGCGCGCACATTTTGGCTGCGCAAGACGGAATTGGCTACATTCGAAGCTCAAACGCGCATTTTTCGGGTGCGGCATCCGGCCATATCTTATTCGGACCGAGTGCTGTTGAGCGCTAACATCGTGCGATGGACATGCGCAAAGCGAGCGCTATCATGGCCGAAATGGTGCGATGCGCAGCTGTGACCATGGTGACGGCGTACCAATCTGCCATCGCCAGACTGGCGCGCCGGGCTGCCGCAGAGCAGCGAGGCAGACGGGAAAGGAACTGAGGGACACGATGACCAATATCGTTCCGCTTGATACGGTCGCCCATCGCGCGTTGCGCGTGGACGGCAGTGCCGCGCAGCAACTGGGGGACGGCGTTCAGCTGGTATCGGTCGTGCTGCGCGAATTTGCGATGCTTGCGATCGACTATCCGATTCTGTTCGGCAAGCAATCCGATAACGGGGCCTTTTTCTGCGGCGCGATGCTCGGCTTCGACGCGGACGAGAATCTGTTCCTCAAGCCCGGCGGCGGCATGCAGGGCTACCGGCCGCTCAATCTCGAGCGCGCGCCCTTCTTCGCAACGGACACCGGCCTCGCGATCGATCTCGACAATCCAAGGGTCGGCAGCGCGGCGGGGCAGCGGTTGTTCGACGACTCGGGGGAGCCCACCGCTTATCTCCAGCGGATCATTACGGTCTTTCGCGAGCTTCGGCCCGCCGCCGAGGAAACCCGCACCTTCATCCGCACGATGCTCGAGCTCAGGCTGGTCGAGCCGGTCGATATCGCGGTGAGCTTCGACGACGGCGAACGGCGCACGGTGGAAGGCGCCTACACGATCAATCGCGAGGCGCTTGCCGAACTCGACGACGCGCAGGT
>CAISGR010000171.1 GCA_903884945.1 uncultured bacterium | reverse complement strand
TGGTACTATCGCTCAAGCGATGGAAGAGTAGGTCGTCGCCAGGCATTGCAGCCGGTGAAGCATCCCCGAAAAACGATCTCTTCGACAAGAACCCATTTACATGTCCTTCCCCCGCCCCCCAGGCGGGCGAAAGAACCTTGGCGCGGGGTGGAGCAGCCCGGTAGCTCGTCAGGCTCATAACCTGAAGGTCACAGGTTCAAATCCTGTCCCCGCAACCAACGATAGCGACAAAACCCCCAAGGCACCCGCCAAGGGGGTTTTGTCGTGTCTGAACTCCTTCGCTTCGCGCGCCGCGACCCACTCCGGGAGCGCGCCGAATTCGCCGTGCAGCGTCGCGTCCAGAACCCCGCGCCTTGGGCCAGGCGTCAGCGTTACGCGCTCGATCAGCCCACGGATCGTTTCTGCAGCCTCATCCCCTGGCATGTGCGCCCCCTGGGTTTGACGAACGCTCAATCGGCTGCGACCTATGCGGAATGACTGTGCAGAATGCCTTGCTGTTCCTGGCCGCCACGCGTCGCGACGAGGCGCTTCGAACCGAGCTAGAGGCGCAGCAGGACGATCCAGGGGTGCTGTGCCGGTTGGGCCGTGCGCGCGGCCTGGAATTTGACGCGAGCGATCTGCAACAGGCGTTTCGGCACGATTGGGCGCTGCGTGCACTGCGAGAAGGCAAAAGCGCCCCGCAGCGTCAATGACCGGTCAGTCTCAGGTTTTCGAACTTCCTCAGCGCGGACAGCACGGTCGCCGTCGTGAAGTATCGGCGACTGTCGATCGCCTGAACGATGTCTCCTTGCCGGTTCGGGATCGCAAGCGCCGCCGACGCGACCCAGGAGCCATCTTCACGCCCGGCATGTTGGAGATGGTCCGCCAGCCGCTCGATAGTCTCCCATCCGTCCATGGGCCTGAGCAGCAATGTGCGCAGCGCCCATGCTGCGTCGAATGGAGGTTCGCGTAGCGTCTCCCCCCAGCCATCCCGCTCCAGCCAAGCGCGGGTCGCTGCGACTGCGCGCTGCACCCGGTTCGCATCTTCGGCGTCGCCCGTGGCTGCGAGCGCTTCGGCCGCCAGCGCGGTGGTGTAGCGGTCGCTCTGCCACCAATAGCCCCGCCATTCCCCATTCTCCCGCTGCGTACTCCGCACGTAGCTGAGCGGCGCAAGCCCCAGGCCGGGTACATGCGCCGCCGCTGCCGTGACGCAGGCGTGGGCGTCATACCAGGCGGGGTTCACCGCCTTCGCGTCGACCCACTGCGCATAGACATGACGGCGATAGGTTGCGATGCCCCCATCTGCGTCCAGATGCTGGCGCAGAAATTCGGTTGCCTCCCGCGCCTCGCGCGTCTCGCTTTGGCTCAGATCGGAAGCTAGGCGGAGGCCCCATATGGTGCTGTCGGCATCGGCGGGCTGGAGGAAATTCCATCCCCAGCCGGAACGCGCGCGCGCTTTCAGCAGGTGCCAGGCACGCGCCGCACCGTCGCGGGCGTCGGCGCGGGCGCTATCGTGCAGCGCGTGGGCGACATACGCCGTCACCCATTCGTCCGCCGTCCCTTCCGAAAATCCGTCATAGTCCAGCCACCAACCCGCCTGATTCTGCCCCGCGACCAGGAAGTCGGTGGCATTCTCGATCGCTGTCTTTGCGTTTGTCGTTGTCGTGCGGGGCCGCGCTTCCGTGTCCGCAACAGAGGGGGCCTGCACTTCAATAAAGCCAAAATATCCCTTTGCCCGGGGAGGGTGTCCCGCCGCCAGCGTGACCTTGGCATGGCTGATGCGACAATCGAGCCAGCGCGGGGCGGTCGCAGGCCGCAACAGCGCATCGGAGATCAGTGATTCCGGCCATTGCTGCGACGACAACGGCGTCAGCGCGGCAGGCCAGGCGAGCAGTTGCTCTCGGCGCGCGGGCGTACACAGCCCGCCCTGCACCAGCATATCGAACAGGCAGCGCCAGCGCGGATCGTTCGCCGTTGGATCACCAACAAAGCATTCGAACCCGATGTCCGGGGTCAGCGCATCGCCCAGTGTAAGGGCAAAGCGGATGCGGTCGGCATGGACGAACAGTCGGTCGATCCAGGCGGTGGCGGTGTCGAGCGGTCCCGGCCAGCCGGATCGCTCAAGAAAGGCGCAGGCATCATTGGGGCGGACGTTCTCGACGATGAGCCGCAGCGGCGCGCCTGCTCGCCCCAGCATCAGCCCGATATAGGACAGGCGTGCATCCGGACCGCACGCGACAAGACAGCGCTGGAGCGCCTCCAGCCGTTCCGGCGTCAACCGTATGTCGAACGCCGCCAGGACGCGGGCGATGGTGGGCTCGGCATAATCGCGCAGCCGCACGAACACCGACAGCGGCGCGTCCCGCGCGTCGTCCCCCGCTGGCGCATCCAATTCGAGCCAATATTCGTCAATGGCGTCCGCGATCGGGGCGAGCGCAGCGGCCAGGTGCTGCCACGCCGCGCCTTGCGGTCCGGTCCGGGCAAGCCAGCGCGCCAGGCGGGCGATCTCCTCCTGGTTCTGGATGCGTTGCTGCAGGTCGATCGCGCCTTCGGATTCCAATGCCACTTCCAGCCCGGCGGTCGCCACGGCCGGCAGATACGCCGCCAACCGCTCCAGCCGATCGGGACAGGGCCACCCGCGCTCGGCCAGCACGAAGCGCAAGATCGGCGCCAGGCTTTGCACGGTCATCCGTCGAGCGCGGCGATCAGGTGGGGCAGGATGTCCCAGCGGCGCGGATAACGCAGGTCGAACATCGGAACCCGTTCCGCAATTACGCGCAGCGCGTCGAACCGCGCCTGGGTCAACAGCGACGTGAAGCCTTGCGGATACCAGCTGTCGACCAGTCGGGGCAGGGCGTGCGCAGAGGGGATCGGGGCACTGATCGCCGCGCCGTTACAGTCCGCCGGCGGGCCGAGCCTGTAGAGTGCATCGAGGCGGGGGGCGGGCAGGAGCGCGGCGTGGGTATCGCCAGATACGTCCCACATCTGCTTGTCGATCCAGGGGACCGTCGGCAGGTGATCGGTTCCGACGATCCGCACGCTCGCCGCCGGGGTTAGCCGCACATTGGCGCAGCCCCATGCGACCGAGAAGCCATCGCCATCCGGACGCAGCGCTGCGATATCATCGGAGATCAATCTCCCGCCACGCGCCACCAGCGCGGCTGCCGCAGTCGACTTGCCCGTACCACTATCGCCCAGCAGCGCGAAGGTGCGGCCGTTGAGCGACACGACCGATCCGTGCAGGCAGACAATGCCGCGCCGGTGCAGCAACAGCCCAAGCCCGATGCCGACCAGGACCGTCGGTGCAAACTCCAGCTTGGCCTTGGTGCAGACGACGGTAATGTGATCGTTCGACGCGGCGAGCAGGAGTTGAAGCTCTCGTCGCCATGCGATGCACAGCGCGCCGTCTGCGGTTTCGCCCAATTGGGGTGCGTCCGGATCGCTGGAGGGGGTCGGCAGCGCCTGCACCACGTCGCGCCACGCGGTCTCCGCTTCCCATCTGATGGTAACGTCAGGTGCCGACGTGGTTGCGAGCGGGCGCGCTCCGGGCAGCGGGAATGGGCTTTCTATGGTCAGGCCGTACAGCAGGCTGGAGTGCAACCTCATGCGCGCAGGCCCCGCTGCCGGACGTGCCACTCGATGAATTTCGCGAACCGCCCGCCGGTCAGCACCAGGGAGAACATCTGACGCTGCCAACCGTTGCGATCACTGGGGCGTACCGTGTCGAGCGCAGCCAGGAAGCGGGAGCGATCCACATAGTCCCAGCACTCCGGCGGGGCAGTCTCCGCCCAATGCCGCAATGCAGGCCCAGCGGTGGCGCAATGCGCCGCAAGGGCGGGGTCGAACGCCGGGCCTTTGTCGGGCCGCAGTCGCACGGCTTCGGGAAGGATCCCGACCGTAGCACGGCGCATCAGGCTGCGCGGCTGACCATCGCGATGCAGTTCCGCTTCGGGAAGCGCACGGAGCAGGGCGATCAGGCGCGTGTCGAGCAGGGGGAAGCGCAGATCCTGTCCATAGGATTCGGCAAAAACCTGGCGCATCCCCGGCAGCACCCGCTCCAGATGACCCGGCGTGAGGATGCTGTCCATTTCCCGATGGGGAAGTGCGCGGACCTTCGTCACTGACGAGGCAGGCCGTCGCCCTTCGCGCTCTGCGACCCGGCGGATCAATGCGGGGGCAGCACAGTTCGCCTGGGCGCGCTGCAGGTGGAAGCGCAACCGCGCCAACGGCCGCACCACATTGTCCAGCAGCAAGCGCCACCAGCCGGTGCCATTGAGGTGGTGTAGCCGGCGCAACTCGGACAGCGCGGCACCGATCCGTCCGCGCCGCAGATGCAGCTCCGCCGTCGGTACGCCATGCGCCGACGCAAAGAAATCGCCGCCAAAGCCGCTCAGGACGATGTCCACCCCGTGCGCGCGCCCGATCGCGCCGAGCATTTCTTCGGCATGGGTGACCGTGCTGTAGTGCGGCTCGCCCAGGCACTGGAACCAGCGCGGCAAGGCGCCGAATGGGTCCGTCTCCGTCGGAAGCGTGATCCAGACGGGGTCGATCGTATCTTCCTGCGCGAGCACAGCCTCGATGAAGCGCCGTTCGTCTGTTTCCGGTCCGACATGGTCCGCGGGGAGAACCGAGCATAGCGCCACCAGACGGCGGCCCTGCTGCTTCAGCCGCCGCGCGGCGATGCAGGCGATCATCGATGAATCCAGCCCGCCGCTCAGATGCACGGCGATCGTCTCCCCACCTTCCAGCCGGCTCTCAACGGCCTCGATGAGCAGCGCGCGCAGGGTTTCGGCGGCATCTGTCGTCTCGCCCTGGACCGGCAGTGAAAAATCACTCCACGGGGCGGGCAGGGGCGCGAGCGACAGCGCGGTTCCCTCCAGCGTCAGGCGATGGCCGCCCGGTATGCGGCGGACATCGGTGTAATAGGTGTCGTTCGCCGGACCAGTGCCATCGGAGCACAGCGCGCGCGCGATGGCGCCGTCATCGAGCGCCCGTGACACGCAGGGCAGGGCGAGCAATGCAGGCAAGGTCGATGCGAACGCAAAAAACGCGTCCTGCGCGACATAGAAGATCGATCGTGTGCCCAGATGGGACCGGCACAGGACCAGCCGTCGCGCGGCGTGTGTCCAGTGCGCGTGGGCAAAATCTCCGGGGTGAGGCGGGGGAGGAGCGTCCTGCGACAGCCGGTCGGCGACCGCGCCATCACGGCCACGATCGAAATCGCCGTCACACAGCGAAATCTGGCCGTCATCATGGGTTGGCGATCCATCCGCGTCGGTCAGGAACACGGCATCGGTACCAAAGCGCACGGGTTCCACCGCCCGCCCCGACGAAGCGTCGAGCGCCGAAATCCAGTCGCCGGGGATTGTCAGGGAGTCGTGACGGACAATCCCTGCGATGAAGCTCATTCGGTCGGGCGAACCGCCGCGCATACCGCTTCGGGCTGTTCGTTCACGACATGCGTCGCGACGAGCTTTTCGAGAAAGGCGCGAACGTCGCGAGCACATTGCTCCCGCTCGACCTGATACGTGTTCAGGACAGCCTCGATGATGTCCGCCTCTGACCGGGGCGTCTCCAGCATCTGCCAGATGACGCTGCCGATGCCTGCCATCTCATAATAAGAGCCATCCTCGATGTTCATCAGCATGAACTGGCCATCGAGCTCGGTCCAGAGCGCGCTTGGGCTTCGTACGAACATCGGGGCTCCTGGCGAAACGCATCACAGATTTGGGCTGCGCCGCAGCGTGCTCCGCGAAGCGGAGAATCGCCTCACGGTCTGGCCGGCGCACACTATGGCAAACAAGGTCGGTGGCGTCTCGCGATGCGTCGAGAGTGCCGCTCCTAGACTAAAGTTGGATCAGGAGTATCCGCCGTCGCTACCGCTATTGTTACCATTGCTGAGCGTGACGTCAGCGATCTTTCCTGCCTCGATCAGATCGGGCGTCACATAGATCAGCTTGGAATCGTTCGAGGATTCCCGAACCTCGTCCATCAAATCGCGCATGATACCACCTTCCAAGACCCTGTGCTCCTGCAGAACGGAGCGCTAGCATCGGGCTTATAGCAAGATAACCGTGCCAGGCACAGAGGCGCAAGTTAGATATCGGGAGAAAGAAACACCAGTGTCTTTCGTGCCAATGATTCGACGGCGGCATGGGTGTCGAACCCGGGCAGCGTGTCGGCGAGCTGCCGCAGGGTCAGGGCATCTTCTGCGAGCAGCAGTGCCAGCACGGCCCTCTCGCCATCGGGGAGCGCGCCGTGCTTTGCCTCAGGCCCCGCAAGGGAGACCCGACGTCGCAGCGCGGGCTGGACCACGGTGTCGGGGCCGATCGCCTGGGAAAGGCCAAGCGAGAATGGACGACAAGGCGTGCGCTCACGGTCGGCGTCGGCCAGAAAGGCGCCGATGTCGAGCGTATCGACCAGCCGGTGGAACGCCGCACGCAACTCCGCCTGATGCGCGCGGCGATCTTCGGCATCGCCAAGAACCGGCAGGTATGCGCGGCCGATATCTTCATGCTGCATCTTTCGGCCCAGCCAGGCCATAACGTCAGCACCGGTGGGCGGGATCATCGTCACGGTCAGGTGCAGCGAATGCGGCCCCTCCACCATCGCGCGGTGGACCTCGCCGCGCGGCACGTACAACATGTCGCCCGGCTTCAGCACGCCCTCCCACTCCGCGGGCGGCAATTCCTCCAGCGTGGAAAAGGTCTGCCCCTTCAGCGGAAAACGTACCTTCTGCCCGTAACACCACCAGCGCTTGCGACCCTGAAGCTGCAGGATCAGCACGTTGTGCGGGTCGAAATGCGCCTTGAACGCGCTTTCCCGGTTAAAGCTGGCATAAGCGTTGGTGTGCGTGTCGCACCGCAGATAGCGTTCCACCATCGCGTTCATCGCGGCAATGGCGGGTACCTGCTTGTCGACTTGGTTCAGCACCAGACTTGCGCCTTGGTCACACAGCGCCTGGATCGCCTCCGGGGCGAGCCCGCCGGCGCCGGCACCGACCATTTCCAGCGGCAGCGAGCGTCCCTGGCGAGCGATGGTCACGTACCCTTTGCGCAGCGCGTCGGCGGTGATCAAGGTGCCCAGCGTTGTCCAGGGCAGCAGCCGCGCGAAGGCCGAAGCCCGATCGGTCATCCGGAACAGTCGGCGGGCATCCGCGACCGACCCGGCGATCTCGGCGGGATCGATCGGGTGAAAGAAATCTCGAAGCGCGGCGCTCGTATCCATCGGTTCGACTTATCGCGAAAGCCTGCCCTGCGCCAGCAAGGGGGGATCGGTGGCGTTTCCCCGGGGTAGACGCTTGCCGATTCGGCGGATTGTCCTATGCAGACGCTTTCCCGGGGGAATGCAGAGCGTAAATGGCATCGTCCAAACCCGTTTATGTCCTGGGCGTCGGGCTGTCGCACAACGGTGCGGCATGTTTGCTGAAAGATGGCCGTATCGCGGTGGCTATCGAGAAGGAACGGCTCACCAAGATCAAGAATGATGGCGGCAACGATGGGCTCGTGATCGCTTATTGCCTGAATGCGGCCGGGATCGGCTGGGACGATGTCGCGCTGGTGGTGCAGAACGCCAATTTCGGCAGCTTCGCTTATGGCAATCGCTGGTATCGCGGCGAGCGGACGATCCCTGAGGGCGTGCCGGTCGCGACGATCTCGCACCATCTTGCCCATGCATGCAGCGCATTCTTCCTCAGCCCGTTCGACGACGCTGCGGTGCTCACGGTGGATGGGTGCGGCAACGCCTTTGAGGATTGCATGGACCTCGACGGCGCTATCCTGCCCGAACGGCCGGAGGGCGAGATGGCGGCGCTCTATTTCGAGAAGGACAGCTATTACGCCGCTTCGGGCAACGCGCTGCGGACGGTGTTCAAGGACTTTTCGCCGCTGGGCCGCTTTCAGACCGACTATCCGATGCACCCCGATACCACGCGTCATTCGATCGGTGGGGTCTATGCCGGTGCGAGCCGCTATGTGCTGGGCGGCTTAAGCGATCTGGGCAAGCTGATGGGGCTCGCCCCTTATGGTCAGCCGGGGGCGTTTCGCCATAGTATCTTCGACATGCGCGACGGGCGCGTGTTCGTCGATTATGGCTGGATGCAGGAGTTTCGCGAGCAGATGCGCTCGGCGAGCGATTTCAAGGTTCGCTTCCAGTATTTCGCCGATATCGCACGGATGGTTCAAGGCGAGGTGGAGCGCGCGCTGGTCGAGTTGGCGCGTGCCCGCCATGCCCTGCACCCGAGCCCCAATCTGTGCTTTGCGGGCGGCGTGGCGCTGAACGCGGTCGCCAATACGCGGATCCTGAGAGAAACGCCATTCGAGCGGATGTTCGTGCCGCCCGCGGCAGACGATTCCGGCCTTGCGATCGGCTGCGCCTATCATGGCTGGCGCACGATCCTTGCGGGCGAGGCGGTGCGCGACGTGGGGGCACCATTCCTTGGGCGCAGCTATGACGCGGACCGTGCGCAGATCGAACGCGCGCTGCAGGCGGTTGGCGACAATGTGACGATCGACCGTCCCGCTGACCTGGTGGCGGCGATGGCCGACACGCTGGCCGAGGGCAGGACGTTGGCATGGCATCGCGGTGGCGCGGAGTTCGGTCCGCGCGCGCTGGGCCATCGCAGCATCCTGGCCGATCCCCGTCGCGTCGACCTGCGTGACTATATCAACGCGCAGGTGAAGTTCCGCGAGGACTTCCGCCCGTTCGCGCCCGCCGTGCTGGCCGAAGACGCCGCGACCTATTTCGACCTCGATCGCGACAGCCCCTATATGTTGTTCGTCGTGCCGGTGCGCGAGGAATGGCGCAGCCGCATCGGCGCGGTCGTGCATGTCGACGGCACGGCGCGGGTCCAGACGGTGCGGCGCGAGGCGGACGCGACGTTTCACGCGCTGTTGACGGCGTTCAAGGCGCGCAGCGACATTGGCATGCTGCTCAACACGTCGCTCAATCGCCGTGGCCAGCCCATCGTGGAAACGCCAGTGGAAGCGGCGATGCTGTTCCGCGACACTGGGTTGCACGCGCTGGTGGTCGGCCCGTATCTGGTGCGCAAACAGCAATGAGCACCGCGACCATGCTGTTCGGGCTCGGCCCGCCCGGTATCGACTATGCCTGCGATCCGCATCCTGCGCTGGCCCGTCTGCGGGAAATCGCACCCCGTTATTACGCCCCGGAGCGTGACGCCTGGTTCTTTACCGAGCGCACGGACAATGCGGCCTTGCTGCGCGACGATCGCCTGGACATCACCCAGAGTAGCTCTTTTGCGGATCGGTCCGATCCGTTTCGTGCCACGGTGGTACGGCAGCTGCGGGGATGGTTCGCGTCCTGTGGGGGGCTGTTGATCCAGACCGTTTCCGCCGTGACCAAAGAGTGTCTGACGGCGTTGATCGACCAAGGCGAAGGCGATCTTGTCCCTATGGTGGCGCATGCCATTCCCTCGCGGGTGATGGCGTCGCTGCTGGGCATTCCGGCAGGCGACCTCCCGGCGCTCCAGCACGTCGCGGCGGGTCTGCTGCAGAGCTTTGACCTCGAATGGGACGGGCGACCGGCGGCGGTGGCGTCGGCTTCGCGCATGCTGGACCTGTATTTCCAGAAACACTGGCGCAGTGGTCCGGCGACAGCGCTAATGGATATGCTCCGCGCGACCCAGGCAGAGTTTGCCCTACCGCACGCCAGCATGGTCGACACGTGCAGCAAGTTGTTCACCGCAGGCACCACGACCACCGGCGCTAGCATTGCCAACATTCTGGCGCGGCTGGTTGGCGCGGTTGAGACCTCGGATGCGGTGCGGGCGTTCCATTCGGTCGACGATCTGCTGCGGCTCGATACGCCGGTCCTCGCGATCAAGCGCGTCGCGCGAGCGGAAGTGCACTTGGATGCGGCAGTTATCCTGCCCGGGCAAAAGCTGTATCTGCTGATCGGCTGTTCGAATCGCGCGCCCACGGGAGAACGGCAAGCGCCGCCGCTGACCTTTGGGCTGGGGCGCTATCATTGCCTGGGCGCGACGCTGGCCCGGCTCGAAATCGAGGCGTTGCTTGACGCCTTTCGACCGATCGCGCCAAGCGTCCGGTTGTCCGGTCCCGTGCAATGGCGAGAGTCCTGGCTGCTGCACGAAGCGCGATCCGTACCGGTAAAGATTCACGGAGTGTTTGATGCCGACTGAATATCAACAGACGTTGACCGGATCGTATGATCGCTTTTTTCAGAAAGGCACGCTCTATGTCGGCGATCGGGCGGAGTCCGGCTACGCCAATATGGGCCTTTTCCTTCCCGGAACCGCGGATTTTAACCAGGCGTGCGACAATATGATGGCGCTGCTGGTCGGCAAGTTCCGTCGGTACCAGGGGCCGTTGCTCGATGTCGGTTGCGGGTTGGGTGGCACCACCGAGTATCTCGCCCGCCATTTCCCGGTGGATGACGTCCACGGCATTAATGTCTCCGACTATCAGATCGAGCAATGCCGCGCCCGCGTGCCCGGCGCGCATTTTCAGGTGATGCCCGCCGAGGAAATGCGCTTTCCCGACGCGATGTTCGGCGCGCTCGTCAGTGTCGAGGCGGCGCTGCACTTCAAGGGACGGCGGGAGTTTTTGAAC
>CAISGR010000170.1 GCA_903884945.1 uncultured bacterium | reverse complement strand
GAGAACCGGTGCGCCTACTGCATCGTTCCTTTAGCCAGAGGAAAAGTAGAAATAAAACCGCTCAGGAATATCGTCGATGAAGCAGAAAATATGGTAAAGAACGGCGTCGGCGAGATCGTCCTTGTTGATCTCGGTGAGGATCGTACCGGGCAGCACGCTGTTGCAGCGGATGCGGTGCCGCCCCAACGCTATTGCCGCGGACTGCATCAGCGAATGCACGCCGGCCTTGGTGGGGGTGTAGTGAGTCTGGAACTCGCCCCCCACCAGCGCCGAGATCGACGACACCGCCACGATCGCGCCACCATGCCCCTGCGCTACCATCTGCCGCGCCGCGGCCTGGCACATGAAATAGGCGCCATGCATGTTCACCTGCTGAGTCCGCTCGAACACCTCCACCGGCATGTCGAGAAAGGCATGGAACGGGCAGATGCCGGCATTCGACACCATCACATCGACCTTGCCGAGTTGCTCCACCGCCCTGGCGACGAACTCTGTCGCCGTCGCAGGAAGCGCTACGTCTCCCTTGAGCGCGAACGCGCGCTGCCCGATCGACTCGATCTCAGCGATGCATGCTTCGGCGTCCGCATCGTGGGTGTAATAGTTGATCGCAACATCGGCGCCGTGCCGGGCGGCGCCTATCGCCGCCGCCCGACCGATCCCGGTCGATCCGCCGGTGACCAGCACCGTCTTGCCTTCGAGCAGTTTCATTCCGTTCCTCACAAGCCAGCCTGAACCAGGATCGTCCGGTCGATCGCGTCGATCCGATTCACGCCGGTGAGCGTCATCGCGACCGTCATCTCCCTGGCGATGAGATCGAGGAGCTTCGTCACGCCCGCCTCGCCCGCTGCCGCCATCGCAAACACCCAGGCGCGGCCAAGCAACACACCCTGCGCCCCAAGCGCCAGCATGCGCACGACATCGAGGCCGTTGCGCACGCCGCCATCGACCAGCACCGTGAGCGCGTCGCCAACCGCATCGGCGATCGGCGGCAGCGCGCGTGCGGTCGACATCACGCCGTCCAACTGTCGCCCGCCATGATTGGAAACCACGACACCATCCGCCCCGATCGCCGCGGCTTCACGCGCGTCCTCCGGGTCGAGAATGCCCTTCAGGATCAGCGGCCCATCCCATTCAGCGCGGATCCACTCAAGGTCGCGCCACTGGATCGAAGAATCGAAGTTGGTGCCCAGCCACCCCATATAGTCGTTGAGACCGCTATCCTTGCCGAGTACCGGCAGCAGGTTTCCGAGCAGATGCGGGCGCCCGCGCACGCCCACGTCCCACGCCCAGCGCGGATGGGTCATGGCCTGGAGCACCCGCCGCAACGGCGCGTACGGCCCCGACATGCCCGAATGCGCGTCGCGGTAGCGCGCGCCGGGGACCGGCATGTCCACCGTGAAGACCAGGGCCTCAGCGCCGGCGGCCTTGGCCGTCGCGATCAGGTCCTTCATGAAGGCACGGTCGCGGATGACGTAGAGCTGGAACCAGAAGGGATCGGCGACCTTCGACACTTCGGCGATCGAACAGATCGACACGGTCGAGAGGCACATCGGCACCCCCGCGGCCCGCGCCGCCCGCCCGGCCTGCACCTCCCCGCGCCGCGCATACATGCCGGCGATCCCGACCGGCCCGAGCGCGACCGGGAGGCTCAGCTTCCGGCCGAACAGTTCGGTCGACAGATCGATGGTCGCAACGTCCTTGAGCACGCGCTGGCGCAGCGCGATACCCGACAGATCGTCGACGTTGCGGCGCAACGTGTCTTCGGCATAGGCGCCGCCATCGGCATAATCGAACAGGAAGCGCGGCAGGCGGCGCCGCGCCGCCTCGCGAAAATCGGCGGCGGACGAAATGATCACGGCATGCCGGCCTTGGCGACCAGCGCCCTTCTGAGGATCACCACGACCTGCCGATCAATAAGAGGTAAACAGGGCTTCGCGCGCCAGCTTGAGCGCGCCGACGGCATCATGCCGATCCTGCGCCGCCTGCATCGCATCGAAATCGAGCTTGTCCAAGGCGCGCTCCACGGCCTTCAGGAAGCCGATCGCGGAATTGGCCGCCTCGACGCTGTCCTCACGGAACGGGAACTGGTCGAGCTGCCACACCCCTTCCCACTTGTTCTTCCGCAACGTGTAGAAGAATTCGAACAGCTCGATCGGATGGATCGACCCGGCGATGAGATCGTCATCCCAGCTGCGCAGATTGTCGTTCACATCCATGCCGAACAAGCGACCATGATCGATCGCGAGTTGCGCCGCATCCGCCGGCGACTCGCCCCCATAGAGTGAATGGCCGAAATCGAGCAGGATGCCGACATTGGGCAGGCCGATCTTCTCGATGCCCAGCAAGGTGCGGGCGACGCTGTCGTAGCTCATATGCACGCGCGGCTCGCGCGGCTTGTATTCTATGACGAATTTGAGGTCGGGATTCTGGCTGGCCAGTTCACCGACGCCGTCCATGCTCGCTTGCCAGAGCTTCTTGTGATCGACCTGGAACGGATAGTCCCAGCCGTCCTGGCCTGGCCACAGCTTCACATAGTCGGCCCCGAAGCGGCGGACGACGTTCGCCGCGTCATTGCACATCTCGTTGGCGAGACGGCGGACGCCCGGATCGGGATTGGTGAACGCGCCCTTCGCGAATTGCCGCGTGTAGATTTCCGGCGTGATGCCGATGACCGACAGGTTGTTGCGCTTCAGTGCCACTTCGACCGCGTCGAGCGACAGGCCGGGATCGGCAAAGGGATAATTGATGTCCACGACCGAGAGGTCATCGACCGTTCCGGCCAGATCGATCATCTCGATCAGCGTGCGCGGGGGGCCATAACCGTCAGTCGCATACCGATCGACATACGTGGCGAAATGCCAGATTCCTGCGCCGTATTTCTGCGTGCTCATCGCTTCGTCCTCATCCATTTCATATTCCGTTGCGCCGGGACACGTTCGCGCGCGGCCAGCCGCTAGGCGATGATCACCTTGACGCCAGCGGCGGTGATCGCGGCGCGATGTTCGTCCCGGATCCCCTCGTCGGTGACGAGAGTGTTGACCAGGTCCAGGCCGCCCAGCGAAGAGAAGGACCTGACTCCGATCTTGCTCGAATCCGCGACCAGGATCACCGTTTCGGCGGCGGCGATCATCGCCCGCTTCACCGATATGTCGGAAAGCGCCGGAAAGGTGAGCCCCGCCTCGACGTCGACCGCCGCGGTCGCAAGGAAGAGGGTCTGCGCGAAGAGCCCCTTGAAATAGTCGGCCGAACGCTCCCCGCTCAGCGAAAGCGTCGGCGCCTTGAAATGACCGCCTGTCATATGGACTTCGAAGCCGGATTCGGCACCGAGCATCAGGGCGATGTTGAGGGCATTGGTGATCACCGTCATATCGCGGTACCCGAGCAGATTGGCCGCAACCTCAGTGGTGGTCGATCCCGAATCCAGAATGAGCGTCTGCCCATTCCCGACCAGGCCCGCCGCCACGCGACCGATGCGCTGCTTCGCCTGCAGGTTTTCCTGATGCTGCAGCGCCATCGAGCGGACCTGCTGCGGCACCGATTTCAGGAACGCGCCGCCGTGCTCACGTTCGATATGACCCTCCGCCTCGAGGCGCTCCAGATCCTGTCGAACGGTAACCTCGGATACTTCGAACGCCTCGGCCAAGGTCCGCACGCGCGCGCTGCCCTCTTCCTGAAGCCATTCGAGAATCTTGGCGCGCCGCGTCTCGCCGAGCAATTTCGGACGACCGATAAAGCTCATTGCCCGTGACCGACCCGGCGAGCGCCAGCAGCGTGCGGGCGAGGCATCGCCACTGAGAGAAGGCGCATATCAACCACTTCGGACACCCTTTCCACAGCTTCACGGAGCGCATGCAGGTGCGCCCAGCTTTGGGGTCAACCCTAGCGAACGCTTCAGAGATTTGTCAATTTTTTCGCCATACCGCAGTAAATGAAAAAAATCGAAAGTCATATGCTTGCGTTTTCCGAAAGCCGGGGTTACGAAAATTTTAGGAGAGGGTAAATCATGTCGAATTCAGAGGAGTTGCTCGGCACCGCCGCGGCTCCGGCAGACCGTGACGCAAGGGTATCCAACGTCCGAAACCGGGCGAACTGGATGCGTCGCCGCCTTCTCAAGATGATTTTCGACGCCGGACAGGGTCATCCCGGTGGGGACCTGTCCGCGACCGATGTGGTCGCAACCTTGTATTTCGATATTCTTCGAATCGATCCGACGAATCCTGCCGCGCCGAACCGCGATCGGTTCGTGCTCAGCAAGGGGCATTGTACCGGCGCGCTCTATTCGGCGCTGGCTGGGGCCGGCTTCTTCCCCGAGGCGGAACTCGACACCTATCTCAAGCCGGAATCGCGACTGAACGGGCACCCCAATCGAGTCTATCTGCCAGGCGTCGAGACCAACACCGGCCCGCTCGGCCACGGCTTTCCCGTCGCCACGGGCATCGCCATCGCCGGGCAGATCGACCAGGCCGATTACCGGGTCTTCGTGCTCACCGGGGACGGCGAGTTGCAGGAAGGCAGCATGTGGGAGGCAGCGATGCTCGCGGGCCATCGCGGACTCGGCAACCTGACTCTCGTCGTCGACCGCAACCGACTCCAGCAAGGGGCAGGCACCGAGGAAACCAATGCGATCGAGCCGCTCGCCGACAAATGGCGCGCGTTCGGATGGGACATCGTGGAGCTTGACGGCCACGATCACGGCGCGCTGATCGACGCCTTCGACGCCGCAGCAGCACCGCGCGACAAGCCGCGCTGCATCATCGCCCATACTTTCAAGGGACAAGGCGTCAGCTTCATGCGCGATCAGGCCGGCTGGCACCACGGCGTGCCCAATGCCGCGCAATATGCCCAGGCAATCGCCGAACTCGAAGCGGAGATGGCGTCATGAGCGCCGCCACCGCCTCGCCGAGTCTGTTCGATTGCCGGGATATCTATGCCCGAACGGTCGAGGAACTTGCCGCCGCCGATGATCGCATCGTCGTGGTCGTCAATGATTCGGTCGGTTCTTCCAAGCTCGGCAAGTTCCGCGATCGCTTCCCCCGCCGGCTGGTCAATGTCGGCATCGCCGAACAGAATATGGTCGGGGTTGGCGCGGGCCTCGCCAATGGGGGCAAGATACCGTTCGTCAGCGGCGCCGCCTGCTTCCTGACGGCGCGCGCGATGGAGCAGATCAAGGTCGATTGCGCCTACAGCCAGGCCAATGTGAAGCTGTGTGGCATTTCGAGCGGCGTCGCCTATGGCGAACTGGGGGCGACGCATCACAGCATCGAGGATGTCGCCTGGCTTCGCGCCATCGACAAGCTGACGGTGATCGTTCCCGCCGACCCCTGGCAAACCGCCGAGGCGATCAGGGCCGCCGCCGATTTCGACGGCCCGGTGTTCATACGGATCAGTCGCATGCCGGTCCCGGAACTGCCCCGCACTGATCCCGTCTTCCGCATCGGCAAGGCGGAGGTCCTGCACGATGGAAGCGACCTGGCGATCATCGCCAGCGGCACCAGCGTGCACCATGCGCTGGCCGCCGCCGAGGCGCTGGCCGGCGAAGGCATCGCCGCGCGCGTGATCAACATGGCGACCGTCTCGCCGATCGATACCGATGCACTTGCGGCTGCCGCCACAACGGGCGCGATCGTGACGGTCGAGGAAGGGTTGGCCCGCGGCGGGCTAGGCGGCGCCGTGGCTGAATATTGCGCGGCACATGCGCCGGTGCGGATGCGGATGCTTGGCTTCCCGGGCTTCCTGCCGACCGGCTCGGCCGCGTGGCTGATGGAGCGTTTCGGCCTGACTGCGCCCGGCATCACCACCGCCGCGCGCGAATTGCTTGGCGTCGCGAGAGCGCAATGACGGGGACCGCCATCCTCTCGATCGATCAGGGCACGAGCAACACCAAGGCCTTGCTCGTCGCGCCGGATGGCTCGGTGCTGCACGCGCGCGCGCGCGCAATGGCTGTCGACTATCCCCGGCCGGGCTGGGCGCAGCAATCCGCGTCGGACATTTGGGAAGCGGTTGCCGGCCTCATCGCCGAGCTCGAGGCCGCCGCGCCGCACGTCACCGTGAGCGCGGTCGCCATTTCGAACCAGCGCGAGACCGTCGTGCTGTGGGACGCGGACAGCGGCCTTCCGCTTGGTCCGGCCGTGATCTGGCAATGCCAGCGTTCGGCCGATCGTTGCGCAGCGTTGCGGGCCGCAGGCCATGGCGAGGCGATCGTCGCACGCAGCGGCCTGGCAGTCGATCCGATGTTCTCGGCCGGCAAGATCGCCTGGCTGCTGGATTCGGTCCCCGGCGCGCGCGCGCGCGCCGTTGCCGGGAAATTGCGCTGCGGCACGATCGACAGCTGGCTGCTGTGGAACCTCACCGGCGGTGCAGTCCATGCCACGGACCACAGCAACGCATCGCGCACGCAATTATTCAATCTCGACACGCTTGACTGGGACCCGGAGCTTGCCCGGCTATTCGACGTGCCGCTTGGCATCCTGCCCGAAATCCGGCCGTCCGACAGCCGCTTCGGCGCGGTCGCGCAAGGAGTGACCGCCCTGCCGCCAGGCACCCCGATTCACGCCGTGCTCGGCGACAGCCACGCGGCGCTGTTCGAGCACAGCGCCGTGAGCGCGAGCCGCGTCAAGGCGACGATGGGAACCGGCAGTTCGCTGATGGCCGCGACCGACGCCCGGGTCCGATCCGCGCACGGCCTGTCGAGCACCATCGCATGGAGCAGGGCCGATGGCGTCCAGCATGCGATCGAAGGCAACATCTCGGTGTCGGGCCAAGCCGCCGCCTTTGCGACCGAGTTACTTGGCCTGGCCGACGAAGGGGCCCTTACGCAGCTGGCTGCGAGCGTGGAGGACAGCGCCGGCGTCGTCTTCGTCCCGGCCCTTGCGGGGCTGGGCGCGCCGCATTGGCGCAGCGATGCGCGAGGCACGATTTCCGGGATCTCACTCGGCACCTCCCGGGCGCACATCGCACGAGCGACGCTCGAGGCAATCGCATTGCAGATCGGCGACGTGCTCGATGCGATCGAGGCGGACTTGGGCAGCGCATTCACCGAGTTGTCGATCGATGGCGGCGCGGCGCGCAACGGACTGCTTGCACAGATGCTCGCCGACCTGCTCGACCGCAGGATCGTTCGTCCGGGCATTACCGAGGCAAGCGCGCTCGGCGTCGCCCGGCTGGCCGCCGAGGCGCTGGACTTGACATATCCGAATGCGACGTCGGCATCGGTAGACCGGTTCGAGCCGCTTTTGACCGAGCCGCAACGTCGCACGATCCGACAACGATGGGCCACCGCGGTCGCGCGCACCCTGCCCCCGATCGAGACGTCGATCCTCGAACAGCGCGGGCAGCAAATTGACGATCAAGAGGGGCGGACGACCCCTCGGAATGGCCCGCTCCGCTAGGAGCAGGTCCTGTCCAAATTCAAACAACGGAGAGGGAGAGTATCATGAATAGGACTGAGAAGAGGGTTATGCCCGCGCAGCAGGCTCTGAAGACCCTGTTGCTGACTGGCGCCAGCGCTTTCACGTTGCTGGGCGCGAGCGTGGCATCTGCACAAGTGACGCCGGCGCCATCTGCAGCGCCCGTTGCCGACCAGCAGGCCGACAGCCAGGCCAGCGAAATCATCGTCACCGGCAGCCGCATCAAGAGCCCGGTCGCTACGTCGCCATCGCCCTTGCAGGCGGTCACCGCGCAGGACATCGCGCGGACCGGCAAGACGAACGTCCAGGAAATCCTGCAGACCAATCCCACCTTCGGTGCGCCGGGCCAGTCGCGTACCTCCTCCAACTATAATGCGCTCTATGCCGGCCTCTCGACGGTCAACCTGCGCAATCTCGGCGCCAATCGTACGCTGGTGCTGATCGACGGCCGTCGCGTGGTTGCCGGCGTGCCCGGCACGGCGCAGGTGGATCTGTCGATGATCCCCAGCCCGTTCGTCGAGCGCATCGATGTGCTCACCGGTGGCGCGTCCGCCGTGTATGGTTCGGACGCGGTCGCCGGGGTCGTCAACTTCATCTACAAGAAGAAGTTCGAAGGCCTGGAGCTGAACGGCCAGAGCGGCATCTCCGAGAAGGGTGACGACAGTCAATATTCGGCCAACCTGACGATCGGCCATAATTTCGACGATGGCCGCGGCAACGTCATGGTCTATGCCGGCTATTCGAAGGAAGGCGGGGTCCGGTCGGTCGACCGCGCGCGCAGCTCGACCGATCAAACGAGCATCGGTGCCCAGCAGCGCAGCAACAGCGCGACGGATGCAAACCTGATCGCCGCACAGAACCTGTTCAAGGCGAAGCCCAATTTGTCGTCGGTGGTGCCGGCCAGCACCTTCAACGCCGGCACGGGCAACTTCATCATTGATGCAAACGGCACCGTCCGCCCCTTCGTGGGGGCAACCGATGGTTTCGATCGCACGCCCTATGACGCAATCGCGGTTCCGATCGAGCGGCGGTTATTCGCGGCGCGGGCCAATTATGAAGTGGGCAGCAACATCAACGTGTTCGTCGAGGGAAATTACGGCAACACCAAATCAACTTCGGCGCTCGAGCCCTCGCCGCTGGTACCGACCGGCTCGCTCGGCATCTTCCGCCAAGGCAATGGCCGCTACAATATCGAGCAGGTTTTCACCAATCCGAACAATCCGGCGCAATCGCAGTTGGTGATCAACCCGCTGGTGCCGGCCGGGCTCTACAACGTCGCGACCGACACCAACGGCGATGGCTTCCGTGATATCGCCGTTTCCCGACGCCTGCTGGATTTCGGCCCACGCATCGGCACTTTCGATCGTACGCAGTTGCGCGCCGTGATTGGCGTGGAAGGCAAGATCGGCTCCAACTGGAGCTGGGAAGCGACGTATAACTGGGGCCAGACGCGCGCATCGAGCACCTTCAGCGGACTGATCAACCAGGACCGGGTGATCCAGGCACTGAACGTCGTGCCCGACATCTATGACGTCAACGGCAACGGCAACACGACCGAGGCAATTTGCGCCAGCGCGGAAGCGCGCGCGGAAGGCTGCGTCCCCTATAATGTTTATGGCGCCGGCAAGGCATCACCGGCGGCGCTCTCCTATCTGGCAGCAACGTCGACCCATGACGCGGTTCAGACGCTTGAAATAGCCGGCGCAAACCTGTCCGGCACGCTCTACCATCTCCCGGCTGGTGACGTTCAGGTCGCGATCGGTGTCGAGTATCGCAAGGAAAGCAGCAGGGAGACTTTCGACCCGCTGTCGCAGGTCGCGCGCAACTCCTACATCCAGCAGACCAATACGTCAGGCAGCTTCGACGTGAAGGAGGCTTACGGCGAAATCGTCGTCCCGATCCTCCATGACACGCCGGGCATCCAGCAACTGACCCTTCGTGGCGCCGGGCGCGTCTCGGATTATTCGACCGTCGGGACCTTCGCCGCCTATAACGGCGGCATCGAGTGGTCGCCGGTTCGCGACATTCGCCTGCGCGCCGTCTACGCAAAAGCGGTACGCGCACCGAACATCGGCGAGTTGTTCGCGGCGCCGTCCGCTACCGTTTCCTCAGTTAACGATCCGTGCTCCGGCATAACGGCCACGACGACCGGAACGACCGCCACGATCTGCCGCGCAAATCCGGGCGTGGTCGCCAATATGGCGGCGAACGGGGGCGTGTTCACCCTTAGCCAGTCGGACGTGCAGGGCGTTGGCGGATTGAATCTCAGCAATCCGAACATCAAGCAGGAAACCGCGCGTACCTACACGCTGGGCGCGGTGATCAATCCCGCTTCGATCCACGCGTTGCGCAACCTCACGGTTACGGTCGATTACTATAACATCAAGCTCGACAACGCGATCGCAACCACCAGCCGCGATTTCATTCTTCAGCAATGCTATCAGAACAACGATCCGAATTTCTGTTCGCTGATTTCTCGCCGCACGGTCGGCTCCGGGCCGTACAGCGCGGGTTCGATCCAGCAGGTGAACTCGCAGTTGATCAACAGTGGCGGCGCGTTCACCGAAGGTATCGACACCACCTTTACCTATCGGCAAAATCTGGCCGATTGGGGCATCGCCGACGGCAGCGCGAGCCTATCCGTGGCCTATACGCACCTGATCAAGCAATACAGCATTCCACTGGACGGGGCGGCAGCCGACCGCTCGGATGGCGAGATCAACAACCCGAAGGATCGCTTCCAGGTCTCGTTGACCGGCGATGTGGGCAATTTCGGCTTTACCATGAATGGCCAGTACATCGGCGCATCGTATCTTGATGACCAATATCGCAAGCTGTTCGTGCTCGCGGACGGGTCTTTGCCGGACAAGAACCTCTTCCGGATCGGCGCGAAATTCTACACCGACCTGCAGGTTCGGTGGAAGGTCGCGACGAAGTTCGAATTCTATGTCGGCGTGAACAATCTGTTCGACACGCAGCCGCCACCCGTCATCACCGGCCTGACCGGCAGCGTGACAGGCACCGAAACGGCTGCGGCCACCTACGATCCGATCGGTCGCCGCTTCTACTCGGGCTTCCGTCTGAAGCTCTAGTCTCGACAGTTCCCCACCCCCCGGGGGCCTAGGGCGGCGCAATGCGTCGCCCATTTTTTTGTGCTACTTGCGAAGGCGTGCGGTAGCCCAACGACATGCAGTGGCACAGTTGGCGAAAGCGCGCGGGGTGGAGTCGACGCGCCGCCGGGCTATCCGGGGCTGATCCCCGCTAGAGGCAAAAGCCACTACCGCAAGCGACAGAGGTACGCGACAGATGGTGTTCGCCCGCCCATGGGCCCATCCGTGGTGACAGCGGCCCGAAGGCGGGCGAGACAATCCCGTGCACGGATGATCTCCGTGCACTCGACGTCAGGTTCGATCCGATGCGGCGGCGGGCCGGACGCAACGACGCCATGATCGGCCCTCAGGCCTGCAACGCCACAGCAACCCATTCGCGACGCGCGCGATCGCCTGCGTCTGCAGGCAGACGGCGCGGATGCCGCGGCCGGTCAGGCCGCCGCCTGCCGCTCCGCGTCCAGTTCCTCAAGCGACTTGCCTTCGTTGCGCGGGGCACCAAGGAAGCCGATCACGCCGCTGATGACCAGGAAGCCAGTCAAAATCCAGGCGAGCGTATGGAATCCGCTGGCCGTCAGGATCGGCACGAAGAACGACCAGAACCCGAGGCTGATCCGCACCATGGCGAACATCACGCCTTGCGCCGTACTGCGGAGCAGCGTCGGGAACATCTCCGAACTCCACAGCTGGAAGAAGGATTGCGCGCCGAAGCCGCCGCCAAAGGCCATCAGGAAGATGTGGATCAGCGCGACGGGCAGCGTGAGCGGAAAGATCGCGAACAGCGACATGCCGATCACCTGGATCACGGCGGACGCCAGGAACAGCATCCGCTGATTCACCTTGTCGGAAATCCGCATGAAGACGAAGGCGATCGACAGCATGCCCGTCAAGAAGCTGAACGTAAGCAACGCGACCGATGCAGCCTGACTCTGATTGCCGACTGTGCGCAGGATATACGGCAGGAAGAAGCCGTTCGTACCGGCCCACAGATTCCAGAACACGTACATGCCGGTGAGAAACGCCATCGACTTGATATGCTGACGTGTGAACAGATCGCGGAAACGCCCCTTCGCGGGTTCGGCACCGACGAGGCCGCTCCGCTTCGCGGCCTGCGCATCGAGCCAGTAGGGCGATTCATGCATGCTCGAGCGCAGGAAGGTCAGCGCCACGGCGAGGACCGCAAGGTGCGCGAACACGATTCGTGCGCCCAGCAGCCCAAGCGGCGCAAGCACCAGGAACATCAGCAGCACGACGACGGGCCCGAGATACCAAAGAACCTGCGCGACACCGCTATGCTTGCCACGCTCGCCCTTGGGCGCGATTTCGGCAATGAGCGACCATGAAGCGGGAATGTCGGCCCCGACCGCGAGGCCGACGAGGAAGAAGCCGAGCACGACCATCCAGGCATTCACCGCGAAGACCAGCCAAAGCATGCCAAAGGCGTAGAACAGCATATCGAACTGGTAGATCTTCTTGCGCCCGAACAGGTCGCACAGCCGTCCGCCGATCAGCGCGCCGATCCCGGCGGAGATGGCATTGGGGCCGAGCGCACCGATGAGACCGACCAAGCTGTGGCTCATCCGATAGGCTTCGGTCCACAATGCCAGCGCGGCGCCGCCGGCAACGATCGAAGTACCGCTTGAGGCGGGACGAAGCATTACTACGGCCGAACCGAATTTGGAAGTGACTTCGTAAGGGATTGTACCATCAATGATCGGAACAACGGTCAGGTGTTTTTTGGCTTTCGTCACGGCCTTTTTGACCGCCTCAGAAACGTCATTGGCTTTGGCGGCACCCATGCCGACTTTGCCTTTTTTGTTGCCGATAACAACCAAAGCTCGAAAACGAATTCGACGTCCGCCCTTGGTAGTACGAGCGACACGACGAACTTCGATTACGCGTTCCTCAAAT
>CAISGR010000169.1 GCA_903884945.1 uncultured bacterium | reverse complement strand
TCAGGCCGAAGAACAGGCCGGAAAAGGCGCTGTTCATCGTGGCATATTGCCCGCGCAGCACCACGCTGGCGCCCTTGGGCATGTCGCCCTTGGTCTCGGCCAGCACGCGCTTGATGTCGCCGGCGACCGCGCCGAGGTCGCGCCCGTTGGGCGATGCATAGATGTCGATCGACGGCGCGATATTGTAATGGGAGACGATCGCGGGGGAGGTGCCGCGCACGATCGTGCCGACCCCGCCCAATACCTGCGCCGTGGCGCCCGGGCTCGCGCCGGTCACCGGGATGTTGGCGAGGTCGCTGATCGAGCCGACGCGATATTCCGGGGTCTGCGCCGCGACTGAATAGGAAACGCCGTTCTGCGGGTTGAGATAGAAGACCGGCGCGGTCTGCGTCGTGCCGGCCAGCGAGGCGGCGAGGCTGTTGGTCACGTCGCGCTCGGTCAGGCCGAGCTGCCCGATCCGGCTGCGGTCGACCGCCACGCGCAGTTCCGGGTAGCGCGCCGATTGCTGGATGCGCGCATCGGCCACGCCCGGGATGGCGCCGATCCTGCGCAACAGCCGCCGGGCATAGGCATAGGTCGCTGCCTGGTCCTTGCCGGCGATCTGGATGTCGATCGGCGCCGGTGCGCCGAAGTTCAGGATCTGGCTGGTGATGTCGGCGGGCAGGAAGGAGAAGGTCGTGCCCGGGAAGGCGCCGGGCAGCGTCTCGCGCAGCTGGCGGACATAATCGGCGGTCGGCGCATGGTCCTTGGTCAGCTGGATCAGGATGTCGCCGTCCTGCGGCCCGATCGTGCCCGAATTATTGTAGGTCACGTTGATCGAGCTGATCGGCAGACCGATATTGTCGACGACCGAGACGAGCTGGTCGGCCGGGATGATCTCGCGGATGCGTCGCGCGATGCGGTCGAATTCGGCTGAGGTATCCTCGATCCGCGATCCGATCGGCGCGCGCACGTGCAGCGTGATCTGCCCGGCATCGACTGACGGGAAGAAATTCTGCCCGAGGAACGGGACCAGCAGGAACGACAGCGCGATCACGCCGAGAAAGCCGAGCAGGAACGGCCGGCCCGCGGCCAGCGCGCGTTCCAGCAACGCGCCATAGCCGGCGCGGAACCGTTCGAAGCGTGCCTCGAACCCGCGTTGGAAGCGGACCAGCGGGTTGCGCGATCCCGGCGTTCCCGCCTCGTGCAGGTGCCCCGGCGCATGCGGCTTCAGCAGGAACATCGCCATGGTCGGCACCAGCGTGCGCGACAGTATGAACGACGCGATCATTGCGAACACCACGGCGAGCGCCAGCGGCACGAACAGGAAGCCGGCGACGCCCGGCAGGAAGAACATCGGCACGAACACGATGCAGATGCACAGCAGCGAGACGAACGCAGGCGTCACGATCTGCGCTGCGCCGTCCAGGATCGCCGGGATCACGCCCTTGCCCTGTTCGAGGTGCCAGTTGATGTTCTCGATCGTCACCGTCGCATCGTCGACCAGGATGCCGACCGCGAGGCTCAGGCCGCCCAGCGTCATGATGTTGAGCGTCTGGCCCATCGCGGAGAGCGCGATGATCGCGGCCAGGATGGCAAGCGGGATCGAGATCGCGATGATCACGGTCGATCGCCACGATCCCAGGAACAGCAGGATCATCAGGCTGGTCAGCGCCGCCGCGATCCCGCCCTCCTTGATCACCCCCTCGACCGCTGCCTTCACGAACAGCGACTGGTCTCCGATCGGCACGATCTTCAGCTCGGGCGGCAGGTTCGCCTGCGCCGCTGGCAGTGCGTCCTTGATACCCTGCACGATCGCCAGCGTGGAGGTCGCGCCGTTCTTCAGGATCGTCATCAGCACTGATCGCGATCCGTCGACGTGCACGACATTGGTCTGCGGCGCGGTGCCGTCGCGTACATGCGCCACGTCGCGCATATAGATTGTCGCGCCGTTCACCACCTTGACCGGGAGGTTGTTGAGCTCGTCGATCGATCCGGGCGCGTTGTTGAGCCGCACATTATACTGGAACCCGCCGATCTTGGCGAAGCCGGCCGGGTTGATCTGGTTCTGCGCGGCGATCGCGTTGCCGACGTCCTGCGCCGAAAGTCCCTTGGACTGCAGCGCCTGCGGGTCGAGGTCGATCTGCACCTGGCGCTGGCGGCCGCCCGACGGGAAGGGGATGGCAGCGCCCGGCACGGTGACGAGCGTTGGCCGGATGCTGTTCTGGCCGAGGTCGAATAGCTTGCCCTCGGAAATGCCGTGGCCTGACAGGGCAAGCTGCAGGATCGGCACGGTCGAGGCGTTGTAGTTCAGGATCAGCGGCGGGTTGGTGCCCGGCGGCATCTGGCGAAGCGCGGTCTGCGATACCGAGGTCACCTGGGCGGTGGCGGTGCGGATGTCGGCGCCCGGCTGGAAATAGATCTTCACGACGCCGATGCCCGGCATCGACTGGCTCTCGATATGGTCGATATCGTTGACGGTGGTCGAAAGGATGCGCTCATACGGCGTCACGATCCGCCCGGACATGTCGTCGGGCGACAGGCCCTGATATTGCCACGCGGCGGCGATCACCGGCACGCGGATGTCGGGAAAGATGTCCACCGGCGTGCGGATCGCGGCCAGCACCCCCACGATCGCGATCAGGATGGCCATCACGATGAAGGTAAGGGGCCGCGCAAGCGCGATCCTGACAATCCCGATCATTGGGGACCGATGGTTGATGGGCCGATCATGGCGAATCTCCGGCCCGTTGGCGGGGGGTGGCACGGGCGTTGCGGAGGCGCCGATTGCTCCTTTGCTGCACGTGCGTCCAATATGATTTGACCGGCGATTGAGACGTGGGACATATCGATCATGGAGTTGAGACACCTGCGTTATTTCGTGTGCGTCGCGGACGAGCTGCATTTCGGGCGTGCCGCGCGCCGCCTCGGCGTGTCGCAGCCGCCGCTCAGCCAGCAGATCCGCGCGCTCGAGCAGATCCTCGGCGTGCAGCTGTTCGATCGCACCAGCCGCAAGGTGACGCTGACCGAGCCGGGCCGGCTGTTCCTCGAAGAGGCCAGGCAGACGCTCGCCCAGGCGGACCGGGCGATCAACGTCGCCAAGCGCGCCGCCCGGGGCGATTACGGCCGGCTCTCGGTCGGCTTCAATCCGTCGGCCGCCTTCGTCCAGGATGTCGCGCACGCGATCTTCGTCTTTCGCCAGTCGTGCCCCGATGTGGAGGTGGAACTGTCCGAGCTGTCGAGCGGCGAGCAGGTAGCGGCACTGGCGGCGCGCGAGATCGATATCGGCTTCCTGCGCAGCGCCTTCCCGCCGGTGCTGCCCGACGGCATCGTCGCGACGCGCATCCTGGAGGAGCGGCTGCACGTCGCGATGCGCCCCGATCATCGGCTCGCGGCGAAGAAGTCGCTCGCCTTCGCCGATCTCGATCGCGAGCCGATGATCCTCTATGCGTGGCACCAGAAGGGCAGCTTCGCCGGGCAGCTGCTGGAAACGCTGCATGCCGATGGCGTCCAGCCGGTGATCGCGCAGGATGTGGGCGAGATCTCGACGCTGTTCGGCCTCGTCGCCGCCGGCCTCGGCATCACGGTCCTCGCCGAATCCCTGTGTGCGCTCCAGCCCGCCAAGCTCACCTATCGCCCGCTGCGCGGCCGGCGCGCGCTCTCCTCGATGTGGCTGATCGCGTCGGACCAGCCGACTCCCGCCGCGGCCAACTTCCTCGCGATCCTCTCCGCCTCGCGGTCTGAGGATGGGCCTGGTTGAGCCGGGTCTCGCAGGGCCGGATCGAGTCACCTGTCGGAAGTGTACGAGTACCGGCGTCCACGTCGTCTTAACCCTATCCGGCTAGCGTCTCCGCTCCGGCAATTGGCATGGCCCGGAAGTCGCCCCGACGGGGCGGCCCAGGCGATCGCACAGGAGGCAGGGGCAAGGCGAACCGAAGCATGACCGCGTTTCTGCTGATGCAGATGGATTACATCTATTTCCTGTACGGCATGGCGTTCATCATGCTCGGCGCGGTGTGCTTCACGGTGTCGCGCAGCGGGGATCGCGGCGGATATTGGAACGTCCTGGGCGGCTTCGCGCTGATCCATGGGGCCGGCGAGTGGCTCGATCTCGCCGCGCTCACCGCCGGTGACAGCACGCGGTTCGCGGCAATGCGCGTCGCGCTGATGACCCTGTCCTTTCTGTTCCTGCTCGATTTCGCGCGGCTGGAAGCGCAATCGCTTGATCGCCGGGTGCCTGGCCGCTGGATCTATGCCCTGCCGATCGCGCTCGTCGCGCTGGCCGGCCATTATGCCGGGACGCCTGCGGCCAATGCCGTTGCGCGCTACACGATCGCGCTGCCGGCGACGCTCGGTGCGAGCTACGCGATGATGCATCATGCTTTGTCGTTCACGGGCCGCGCGCGCGGGCTGCTGATAACGGCGGGGGGCGGCTTCATCGCCTATGGCGTGGCGGCTGGCGCGATCGTGCCGGCGGCGCCGATCTGGCCGGCCGATTCCTTCAACCAGGACTGGTTCGTCGCATTCACCGGCGTGCCGATCCAGCTCATCCGCGGCACCATCGCCATCGCGCTCGCGATCTCGATCTGGAACATCTGGCAGCACATGCTCGTCCAGGAGGTCGGGTCGCTGCGCTACACCCATTATCTGCAGCGTCAGTCCGGTGTGCGGGTGATCGTGATCGCGACGGTGATCCTTTCGGGCTGGGCGCTGACCGAGATATTGGGCACCTTCTACGATCGGACGGTCGAGCGCAGCGCGCGCGGCGACGTGGAACTCGTCTCGGGGCGGCTGTCCGCCGAAACGCGGACGACGGCGGCGGTGGCGCGGGTCCTGGCCCGCTCTCCGGCGATGATCGCGCTGTCGGGCGGCGCAGGGTCGGCGGGTGCCGCTGGTCCGGAAACGGCCCTGGCTGGCACGCTGCGTGCCTTCCGCGCGGATCGCGGCTTCGTGCTCGATCGCGGGGGCCGGCCGCTCGAAGTCTGGGTCGAGGATGGGATGCCTGCACCGCCGTCCGTCGCCGAGCGGGCCTCCGCGATAGCCGGAAGCCGTGCCGCCCGGTTGACGGTGCGGCGCGCGGGCGTTCCCGATTTCGTGGTCGTGGAGCCAGTGCTGCGCCCGGACGGCCGATCGGTGGGCGCAGTGGTTGTCGCGCGCAGCCTTGCCCCCGTCGCGGCCGATCTGGCGCTGTTCGAGCGGCCCTATTTCCTGATCGACGATCGCGGGATCGTCCGGATGAGCAACCGCGGCGACTGGGTCGCGCGCGCCGCCTGGCCGATCGCCACCGCGGGCGCGCGGGGCGAGGCGAAGCCGATGATCGCGCGGCCGGTCGATGGCCGGGCATGGGCGTCAATCGACGGCAAGCGCTCCTATCTGCGCCGGATCCGGCTGGCAGATGGCTGGTCGGTGGTCGTGGTCACCGCTGCGACCGGCCTGTTCGCCTCGCGCATCATCGGTATCATCATCACCTTGCTCATGGCGATGGTCGTGCTGGTCTATCTCGTCGCGCACGAACGCGCGGTCCGTGACAATGTGCTCATGGAAAAACGCGTGCGGATGCAGTCGCTAACACAGGACCTGCGCTCGCTCGCCACCACCGATCCGCTCACCGGCCTGTTCAACCGGCTGAAGTTCGACGAGGCGCTGCTTGAGCAGATCGCCCGCTCGGATCGCTATGGCGAGGGGTTCAGCCTCGTCTTCTTCGACGTCGATCATTTCAAGGCAGTCAACGACACCTATGGTCATCCTGCCGGGGATCGCGTGCTGGTGGCGCTGGCGGCAGCGGCGGCCGCGAATATCCGCTCCTCCGATATTCTGGCGCGCTGGGGCGGCGAAGAATTCGCCCTGCTGGCGCCCGGTACCGATACGTTGCTGGCGCGGGAGGTCGCGGAAAAGCTGCGCCTCGCCATCCGGGAGATCGCGATCGAAGGGGTAGGGCGGGTCAGCTGCAGCTTCGGCGTAACCGGCTTCGAGCCCGGGGACAGCGCAGAGACGATCGTCGCCCGCGCCGATCAGGCCTTGTACCGGGCGAAGCAGGGCGGTCGGAACCGCGTCGAGAACGAACCGCCCCTGCCGGCGATCCGGGCGCTGGCATAGGTGCCGATCGGCGGCGGGCCGTGCGTCAGCGGGCGTGGACCGCCGGGATCCGGCTCGCCACCACCTGCCGCGTGTCGCGGTCGAGCGACCATAGCAGGCGCGGCGCGGAGCGATCCCAGCTGAACGCCTGCCCGCCGGTCGGCAGCGGGATCGTGGCGACATGCTCCAGCACCGTGCCCGCCTCGGGCAGGCGCAGCGCATAGAGCTCCGCGCGGTCATGGCCGGTGACATAGAGCAACCCGTCATCGCCCCAGGAACCCCCCGAGCAGCTCATCGGCGCGAACGCCCCCAGCACGTCCGCGGGGAAATGCCATGAACCGGTCAGGCGGAACCCGGCGTCGAGCCGGACGAGCAAGGTCCAGCGGTGATCGTGCCCCGGCTCGCCGCCATGGCCGTCGTCATAATTGGCGAGCGCGGCATACCAGTCCTTCCCGCGCCGCTCGATCCAGGTGAGCGATCCGGACAGCGGCGGCAGCGCGACGCTGCGCACATGCTTCAGCGTCGCCGTATCGAAGAACTCGATCGCGCTCGCCATCGGCACTGCCGGATGGTTGGAGGCGGCGCAGACCAGTTGCGTCCCGTCCACCACGCAGCTGTTCATGTGCGGGTAGAGCGCGCGCGGCCCTTCCCATGCCGCCACGCGCCGGCCGGTCTTCCTGTCATATTTGCCGATGCGGTTGTTGGTCATCGGGTAGAAATAGCGCGCATCGACCGCGACGCCCTGGCGCGCTTCCTCCGCCGTCCAGCGCGCGACCACGCTGGCGGGCGCGAGGGTCGGGGCGGGCGGCACGGGCACGGCTGCCTCCTGCGCAGCGCCGGTCGTGGCGAGGAACAGCGCTGCGGCGGCGAGCAGGAGGCGGGCGCGCATCAGAATTTCGCTGACACGCCGGCGTAGAAGGTGCGGCCATAGCGTTCGTTCTGGATGAGCCAGTCGGTATTGCCCCCCTGATATTGCCGGGTTGGCTCGTCGGTCAGGTTCTGGGCCTCGGCGAAGATCCGCACCGTGCTGATGAGGCCGAGGCTCACCTTGGCGTCGAGCCGGCGCAGGTCGTCATTATACTGGTCGTTATAGGCCGGGCTCCCGATCGCGAGCAGCGCCTTGCCGGTATTGTGATAGGCGATCGACGCCTCGACCGGGCCCTTCTGGTAGAAGAGTTCCGCGCCGTAGAGATATTTGGACTGGCTCGGGAAGGTCGAGCTGCGCCCGTCCGGCAGCGTCAGCGTCGAGCTGGTCAGCGTGCCGGTCAGCTGCACGCCCAGGCCCGAGAGCAGCCCCGGCAGGAAGGTGAATTGCTGCTGGTACTGCGCTTCGATGCCGATGATGTCCCCGTCGCTCGCATTGAACGGCTGGGTGATCGTCAGCGTCGGATAGGCGACGCCATTATAGGTCGTGTTGGTCAGCACGGTGGCCCTGGAGAAGATCGGGTTGCGGATGAACTTCGCGAACACGCCGACGCTCAGCAGGCCGCCCTTGGCGAAATACCATTCCGCCGTCGCATCAAGATTCTGCGCGCGATACGGCTTCAGGTCCGGATTGCCGAGCGAGACGGCGGCGTTGACGGTGTCGATCGAGCCGCCGGGCGAGAGCAAGCTGTATTCTGGCCGGCCCAGGCTGGTCGAATAGGCAAGGCGGAACACCGTGCGGCTGCTCGGCTCGATCCGCACCACCAGCGAGGGCAGGAAATCGTCATAGCTATGGCTGCGTGCTGCCGGGATGATCGTCGTGCCGTTCTGCAGCTGGTAGCCGGTGATCTCGAGCGCGTTATGCTCGTAGCGGATCCCCGGCGTCACCGTGACGGCGCCGAACTTCAGGTTCGCCATCGCATAGCCCGCCGCGACCTTCTCCGTCAGGCGGAAGTCGGACAGCGTGTTGTTGGCGAGCGTCGCCGCCGCGTCGAGCGGCATCAGCGCGGTGCCGAGATTGGCGTCGGTAAAGGCCTGCAGCGCGGCGATGTCGAAGGTCGGGCTGTTGCTGTAGCATTGATCGGTATTGGCGCTGTTCGGATAGACGCAGATCGCCGACCCGCCGAGATTATACTGGCCGAGCGTCCAGCGATTGGCCGAGCTGGAGGCGCGCACCCAGGTCGGGTTGTCCTGGTCGAACACGCGATCGGTGGCGCGGTATTTCGCGCCGATCTTCACGAAGCTGCCCCCGCTGCCCAGGCTGTCCAGGTCATAGGTGGCGTCGATCCGGCCCTGCCAGATCTTCTCGGTATTGAGCTGGTGCTGGCGCGTGAACTGGCGGAACTGCATCTGGCTGGCAGTGCATTCGGTCGCCGGCGCGGCGGCATAGACTTTCTGGGTGAAGTCGAAAGTGACCGTGCCGGGGTTGCAGCGGAACTGCCAGATGGGGAATTTGTCGAGCGTCTCGTTGCGGCTGTATGCGCCTTCATAATCGAGCTTGAGCGCGCCCAGGTCGGTCGATCCGCCGATCATGCCCGTCGCCAGCCACTTCGCCTTGTAGTCGAGCCGCAAATCCTCGCGCCGCTCGGCCACGCTGCCGGTCACGGTGCCGGTCAGGCCATCCGGATTGAGGTGGAAATTGCTGCCGGTCGGCACATTGTTCGCGTCGAGCCCCAGGATCGCGGACGTTGCGAAGTCCAGGCGGTAGCGCGGCCGTACCTCGTTCTCGATGAACTTCGAATAGACGCCGCGGATATAGAAGCGCTGATGGTCGTTCGGCCGCCAGTCGAACGCGCCGGTGCCGCCGATGCGCTTCCGGTCGAGCGAATATTCGGTATATTTGATATTGTCGGGCAGGCCGCCGCGCGCCGCGCCCGCCACCGGCTTCCAGTTGTCGGGGTAGAAGCCCTCGCTGACGAAATCGCGGTCCGAATAGCTCGCGCCGAGCACCAGGCCGAACTGCTCATCGGCGCCGAAGCGGGCCGCGACGCTCAGGTCGGCCTGCACCGGCACCTTGTGGTTGAGCTGCTGGTAGCCGGCCTTGGCGCTGCCCGCGATCGTGAACCGGTCCTTGAAGTCGAAGGCCGTCTGGGTGACGAGGTTGATCGCGCCGCCAATGCCCTGGCCGTCCATGTCGGCGGTCTTCACCTTCGACACTTCGACCCGGTTGAGCAGCTGGCCCGAGATGATGTCGAGCGGCAGCGACCGGGTCGTCCCGTCGGGATTGCCGATCTCGATCCCGTTCAGCGTATAGTTGTTGAGGTTGGAGGGCACGCCGCGGATCGCGACATAGCGCCCCTCGCCCTGGTCGTAGGTCACGCCCACCCCCGGCAGATGCTCGATCACCTCGGATACGTTGCGGTCGGGCAGGCGGCCGATCTCGTCCGCGCTGGCGACGTCGACCACGCCGATCGCGTCGCGCTTCAGCTCGATCGCGCGCTGCAGGCTGCCGCGCTGGCCGGTCACGACGATGTCGCCCGGTGCCGCGCCGTCGTCCAGGGCAGGGGCGGTCTGCGCCTGTGCCGCCGCGGCGCACAGCGCGGCGATCGAGGCGCCCAGGCGGGCGATGGTGCGAATCCGGTTCATGCTGGTCCCCTTGCGCTCTTCGGCGAATCGGCAATTGCCGCCGATTTGGCGGCAATTTGCCCTGGGGTGCCCTTGCGGCTTGTAGTTACCTCCCGATGACCCGTCCAAGGCAGTTCGGTTACGCTTTCGCGGCAGTTGCGCGACCGCGGCACCGCCGCCGGCGCGCCCCGCGCGGATCGCCAGGACCCGCGCGGGGCGGCGTCGTCAGAATTCGGCGCTCACGCCGAAGGTGAAGGTCCGCCCGCTGGTCGTATAGACCTCGGTGCGGTCGGCATTGATGTCGGCGAATTGCCGGATCGCCTGGTTGGTCAGGTTGAGGCCTTCTGCCACCAGCCGGATCTTCGGCGTGATGTTGTAATGCGCCTGGAAGTCCACATTGTTGGTGCCCTTGATGCCGTCGCCGGTATTGGCGACATTGCCGGCATTGGTGAGATACTGGCTGCGATAGGCGTCGGACACGCGCACGCCCCAGTCCTTGTCCTCATAATAGAGGGTGGCGTTGGCCGCCCATTTGGAGAGGTTGAACAGCGGCAGGGTCTCGGTCCTGGTCGTGGTTCCGGAGGTGTAGATCGCCTTCTGGTGTCCGTCGAACCAGGTGCCGTTGGCGACCACGCCGAGATGGTCGAACGGCGCCGGCAGGAAGGTGAAGTCGTGCTGGAACGCCACCTCGATGCCCTTGATGTCGGCGCCCGGGCCGTTGATCGGCCGGCTCACGTCATAGGGCGTGTTCCCGTCCTGGCCCTGGATCAGCAGCGACAGCGGCAGGCCCGTCTGGCTGAACGGGATCGTCGTGCTGCTCGACGTGATGAAACTGTCCATGTGCTTGTAGAAGAAGCCGATCGAGGCGAAGCCCGTGCGGTCCATATAATATTCGATCGATCCTTCCACCGAGGTCGCCTTGTACGGCTTGAGGAAGGGATTGCCGAAGGTGGCGCTTCCCCCGTTCGGCCGCGTGGTCAGCGTGCCCGCGGCCGCCAGGTCGGCCAGTGCCGGCCGGTTGACGTTGCGGCTCGCGCTCAGCCGCAGCACCACGTCCTTCGCGACGTCGAGCGCGAGATTGGCGGCGGGCAGCCAGCCGCTGCTGTTGGTGCGGATCACCACCGGCACCAGCGTGTTCACGCCGTTCACCGGCGCAGTGAGGTGGCCGGCTGAGGTCAGGTCGGTCGAATAATAGCGCAGGCCCGCATTGCCGCGCAGGTGCATCCCCGCGATCTGCGTGTCGAGATCGACCTGCGCGAAGCCGCTCCAGGTCTTCTCGTCGACGCTATAGTCGCTGCCGGCCTGCAGGTTGCTGGCGGACAGGTTCCGCGGATCGCCGATATAGGCATACACGCCGTCCACATTGCCGACGATATAGGGCAGCAGCGAATCCCGCCCGATCACCTGCTTCAGGTCGTTCGGAATCGCCACGTCAGCGGGCACGTTGTGGAACACCTTGTTGACATAGATATAGCCGCTGTTGCTGAAGTGCTTGAATTCGCCGCCCGTCTTGAAGGTCAGCGCGTCGGTCGCCTTGAAGGCTGCGTCCAGCTTGCCATTGGCATATTTGCTGGTGATCCCGTTCTCCTGCACGTCGAGGCGCTGCAGCGCCCAGTTGTTGGGGTCGGTCAGGTCCTTCCCATAGGTGTTGACCGGGATGGTCGGTCGGGTGTCGAAGCTGAAGGCCATGTTCTTGGCCTCCATGAACACCTTGTCGAACACCGGCTGGCTGAAATCGGATTCCTCATAGCCGCCCAGCGCGTTGATCGTCAGCCGGTCGGTCACTTTCCAGCTCGTATTGGCCACCGCCTGGTAGAAATCGGTGTGGTTCTCGACGATGTGATGCTCGGAGCGCTGGTCGATGCCGGTATAGCTCGCCGCGCGCAGCGTGTTGCCGTCGATCACGGCCGACTGGATGATCTGCCCGCCATTGACGGTCGCGCCGGTCAGCGCATTGGTGCCGGCGCTGGCGATGGCATAGTCGTCGCGGTGGTCCCACAGCCGGCCATAGAGCAGGTCGATATCGATCTTGAACCGGTCGCCCGGATGATATTGCAGCGAGGAGGTGACGCCCAGCCGCTTGCGGTCGGTATACCAGGTCGAGGGCGATTCTGCCTGGGGCGCGACGATCGTGCCCGATTGCAGCAGCTGCGATGTCGCTGCATCGATATTCGGCCCGATATTGGCGGGCGCATATTTCACCGTGCCCCAGCCCCAGTTGCGATAGCCATATTCGTTGCTCTTGATCTGGCTGTAGGCGACCGAGACGAGCGCCCCGAAATCGCCCCAGTGCCCGGATGCGAGGCCGACGACGCGCGGCGTCACGCCGCTGGTGTTGGTGTTGGTCTGGCCCTTGGCCGAGACGACGAACTTCGATCCGGCATAGTCGAACGGCTTGGCGGTGCTCAGCCCCACGGTGCCGGCGATGCCGCCCTCGTCCTGCTCGGCCGCATAGGATTTCTCGACTGACACGCGGTTGAACAGTTCGGAGGCGAACAGGCTGTAGTCGAACGCGCGCGATCGGCTCACCCCGCCGCGATTGTCCATGCCCGAGGCAGTGTTGCCCAGCACTTCCATGCCGTTCAGCTGGGTGCGGGTGAATTCGGCGCCCAGGCCGCGCAGCGCGATCTGGCGGCCTTCGCCCGAATCGCGCGTGATGGTGATGCCGGGAACGCGCTGGAGCGATTCGGCGAGGTTCAGGTCGGGAAACGCGGCGATGTCCTGCGCGACGATATCGTCCTCGGATCCGACTGCGCGGCGCTTCAGGTCCTGCGCGCGGCTCAGGCTCTGGCGATAGCCCGAGACGACGATATCGGCCCCCATGGCCGGCTCGTCCTGCTGCGCCGCCATGTCGGGCGCGCCGCCCTGCGCCGTTTCGTCCCGCGTCGCCCGTGCCACGCGCCGCACGGCCGGTGCGGCGACCGGCTTCAGCACCGCGACGCCGCCATTGATCGAGGCCGACAGGTTGGTGCCGCGCAGCATCAGGTCGAGCGCTTCGCGCACGCTGTGCGCGCCGCGCACGCCGGCGGTGCGACGGCGGGCGACCGCGTCGGGCGCCACGACGACCTGCACGCCGGTCGCGCGCGAGAAATGCGAGATGGCGGTGCGCAGATCCGATGCGGCGATATCGAACTGCATCTGCCGCGCCAGCGTGCCGTCGACCGGCCGGGCCTGCCCCGCGGCGGGCGCGGCGAGCGCCACTGTCAGCGCGATCAATGAAATTCCCTTGGTGCGATCCATGATGTTCCTCCGCTCAGGCGCTTGTTCGCCTCGGACGGAGGACGGGGCGGGATGCCCGGCCCGGACAAAAGAATTTTGTTGCAGTGCAATGACATCCGCATGACGATTGCGGGACTCAGGGCGCCGTCGGAGCAAGCCGCAGCCGCGCGCCGTCCTGCACCACGGTGAAGCCATAGGCAGTGCCGATCGCGCCGAGCAATTGCTGCGGATTATCAAGCTTGAAGCGACCCGACAGGGCGATGTCGCCAAGCGCCGGGGGCGGATCGGCGATCATCGGCCCGCCCCGTCGGTTGAGCGCGTCGATCAGGTCGATCAGCCGCATATCGTCGGTATCGACCCAGTCCTGGCGCCAGTCCTGCTGCGTCGCGTCAAAGCGCGTCGGGGCCCGTGCGATGCCGCCCTGGAAGCGCGATCGCCAGCCCGCCGGCACCTCGACGCTCGGCCCGCCTGCCGCGATCCCGCCGAAGCGCACCCGCCCGCGATAGACGGCGAGCTTCACTTCGCCCCGCGCCAGGTCCACGTCGAACGCCGTGCCGAGCACCTGTGTCGCCGATGCGCCGGCATGGACGATGAAGGGGCGGCGCGGCTCGTGCGCGATGTCGAAATAGGCCTCGCCGCGGTTGAGCGAGGCCTGCCGGCGGTCGCTGCCCAGCGTCACGTCGAGGCTGGTCGCGCCGTTGAGATGGAGCATCGATCCGTCGGCCAGCGTCACGTCGCGCTGCTGCCCGCGCGCCGTCTCGTAATGCGCGACGATCGCCGCCGTCGGCGTCGCGAACCAGCCGGTCGACCAGCCGCCGACCCCGATCGCCGCCACCAGGGCGAGCGAGCCGCAGGTCGCGATCGTCCGGCGGCGGGTCGCGCGCATCGCGCTGATGTCGGTGTCGGACAGCCGCCCGAATGCGCCGGATCGCTCCAGCGCCTCGGCGAGTGCCGGATCGTCCAGCGTTGCCAGCACGTCGCCGGCCAGCGGCGGCGGCGCGGCCGGGGCGTCGTCCTCGGCCAGCGCC
>CAISGR010000168.1 GCA_903884945.1 uncultured bacterium | reverse complement strand
CGTCTGCGCGACCTCGGCGATCTGCAGCCTGGCTTTCAAATCACAGGAATCGTGTCGAGCTTCCTCCTCTGGGCGGATCTCTGCGAAGGCTTCGTCAACGCACAGGGTGACGTCCACAAGCTGATGGGTTGGACGAACCTCGACCTCGGCGAGCTGTTCGAGATCAAGGGGTCCGCGCCGGAGCATGCACGTCTGGCGGAACTGAAAGAGGATGATTGGGGACGCGGGCAGGTGCCGAATGGCGTTCTCGCCACGACCATGGGCGTCGATGTCCAGGGCGACGGTATCTATTACGAACTGCTCGGCTGGGGCGTGAACGGCGAGAGCTGGTCGATCGATGTCGGCTTCATCCCCGGCCCGACTGAGATTAAGGGCGAGGGCGCCTGGATCGACCTCGATAAGGTGTCGCGCCGCGAACTGACGTATCCGGGCGGGAAGACCTTCCCGCTCGATTTCCAGTGCGTAGACGCCGGCTACCATACCGAGGCGGCGCAGTATTTTTGCCGCTCACGTCCGAACCGCCTGGCTGTCTACGGGCGGGCGGGCTGGACCTTGCCGGTCCTCGGACGTGGCGAGCACCTCCGCTATGTGCCGCAAGGGCGGCGGACGGGGCAGGCGTCGAAGCGGCCGGAGGACAAGGCCTACATCGTCGGCACGTTCGGTATCAAATCGACGTTCTACGGCTACCTTCGCGCGACCCTGCAAGTCGCCGAAGAAGAGCGCTCCACGGGCGTGCCCGGGGCGGTGCGCGGCCGATGCCATTTCAATCGCGACGCGCCGGATCAATGGTTTGAGCAGATCACGTCCGAAACGGTCATGGTCACGTCCGTGAACGGCTATCCCAAGCGGGAATGGAAGCCTCTGCCCGGGCGTCCGAACCACTGGCTCGACTGCCGCGTCTACAACCACGCCGCCGCTGAAAAGCTGATGCTGGACACGCTGTCCGACGCCGATTGGGCGGCCCTTCGCGCCGATCGATACGCAGCGGCCGATCCTGTCCAAGGCGATCTTCTGGCGCTGGCGATCCGCCCCGCGCCATCGCCCCTACAAACTGCCGATGCGAGCGCCGCTCGCGCTCCGGCTCCCGTCAAACCTGTCGAACCAGCTTGGATCGACAGTAACGAACATGAGGGTTGGATCTGATGCCAGCACCCGACTACGCCGTCGAGATTGCAAACCTTGAGGCGGCGGCGTCCAGCGGCGAGCTGACCGTTGAGGAGAACGGCACGCGCGTCACCTATCGCTCGATGTCCGACCTCATGACCTCGCTCACCTATTTTCGTGGCCAGGCGGTCCTGTCGTCGGTTGCGACCGGCGCGGCGCCCTCGAACGTGACCGTCGCCGCTTTCGATCGCGACTGAAATGGCCGAAATCGCCAGCCTCATTGACGGCTTCGCGGAGCGCGTTTCGCCGCGTTGGGCGATCCGGCGCTATGCCGAGCGCGCCGCCCTGCAGGCGGTCAAACGCCAGTACGACGCCGCCGCGACCAACCGACGAACGTCGGGCTGGCGTCGGACTGGCGGCAGCGCAGACCGCGAAGTCCGCCAAGGGTTCACGGCGCTGCGCAACGGCGCAAGCGAGCTGTGCCGCAACAATAAGTACGCCGCCGCCGGCAAGCGGCAGATGCTCGCCAACCTGATCGGCAAAGGCATTTCCGCCCGCGCTACTCATTCGGAACCGAAAGTAGCAGCGGCGGCGCAGCTGTGGTGGGAGAATTGGGCGCACGGCAAGGTCGATGGCCGAAATGACTTCTATGGCGTCCAAAAGCTGGCCGCCGGCGCCATGCTTGAGCGCGGCGAGTCGCTGATCAAGTGGGAGGACGACGGCAAGCGTCCCGACGCGCGTTGCCGCGTGCTTGAGGGTGATTACCTTGACCACCTGCGGAATAACCTGGTCATGGGCGCCGGGCGCATCGTCCAGGGCGTCCAATTCTCAGCGAATGGGGATCGGAACGGCTATTGGCTCTACCCGGCCCACCCGGGCGATCTCGGCGGCTATCAGGGCGCTTCCACCTTCTATGACGCGGAGAATATCGACCACGTTTTTGAGGAGCTGAGGCCCGGTCAAACGCGCGGCGTGTCGTGGTTCGCGCCGGTCATGATGACCCTGCGCGACATCGGCGACTATGAGGACGCGGTCCTCATGAAGAAAAAGGTTGAGGCTTGTCTCGCCATCATCCTTACGCCCGCAGAGGGCAATATCGGTTCGCCCCTCGCCGCCCAGCAACCTTCCGACGGCGGCGATCCAAAAAAGCCAGGGATTGAGACTGTCCGCCCGGGCATGATCTTCCGCACTCGTCCGGGCGAAACCGCGACCACGCTGAACCCGTCCTCATCGGGCGACGGCATGGCCTTCGTCTCGCAAATGCTGGCCGGGATCTCGGCCAACCTCGTCCCGCATCACCTGATGTCGGGCGATGTCTCCAAGGCCAATTATTCCAGCCTACGCGCAGCGCTGCTCGGCTTCTGGGCCGTTCTCGACGACTGGCAACAGAACGTCATCATCCCGCTGCTTTGCCGTCCGGCGTTCGATCGTCAAATGCGCGCCTTGGCCCTGCTCACGGGCGACAAGCGTTTCTTGGAGGTCATTCCGGCCTGGGCCGTGCCGCCGCGCCGTGCGGTTGACCCGATCAAGGATGTGGGCGGCGAAATCATGGAGGTTCGCTCCGGCTTCAAGCTGATGCAGCAGTCCATGGCCGAACGCGACATGAACTGGAGTTCTGCGCTCGGCGAGATGGCCGCCTTCAATAAGGAGGTGGATGCCCACGGCCTGGTGCTCGATACGGACCCGCGCAAGGTCAACGCCACGGGCGCAATTCAGCCGCCCGCGAGCTTCGCGGTCCCCAAGGGCGATCCCGCCGGCGCACAGGACAGCCGCATCGGTGCATTCTTCATGCGCATGACGGCCGCGCACGACACGGGCGACATGGCCACCCTGACGCAGGGCATGGTCGATGTGGCCGACGCGCTGCAGGCCGATGACCCGATGGCTCCAGCCATGGCGCGTGTGCTGCGCTTCCTGTTCGACGACCCGTCCGACCCTAACTGAGAGACATCATCATGACCCGATCCGCTACGGCGGCGGCCCCTGCCGAGGAACGGCGCGGGCCTCCGCAGGCGCGTGGCTCGCGCGCCGCCGTTTTCTCTGGCTCAAGCTACAACGCCGCCAACCACACAGTGGAGGCTGTTCTCTCCGCCGGCACGCGCGTCATGCGGGGCGGCTATTTCCCCTATGGCGAAGAGCTACTGGTCACGCCCGATGCTTGCGATGTGTCGCGGGTGGCGGCGGGCCTCGTCCCGTTTCTCGACTCTCATAACGCCTACGAGATCGGCGCAGTCATTGGCCGGGTCATCTCTGTCAGTTTCCAGGATGACCAGCTGATCGGCGTGCTGCAGTTCAACGGCGAGCCTCAGGGCCAGCAAGCCGAGCGGATGGTCTCGCGCGGCGAGCTGACCGGAATTTCCATCGGCTACAGCGTCTCCACCTGGCGCATGACCGAAATCGACACCGCGACCGGCGCCGAAATCTGGAGCGCCGCCGCATGGGAGCTTCTCGAAGCGTCCCTCGTACCTGTTCCCGCTGATCCGGCCGCCGGGGTCCGGTCTGCGGCCCCAATCCCCGGCGCGCCGCCCCACGACG